>CANNMD010000001.1 GCA_947505655.1 Acidimicrobiaceae bacterium
ACACCTTGTGCCCAAGCGCGCCGGCCTCACCACGCTGGCACTACGCCGAGGGGCCGCCGTAACGGCCACAGGCACCGATGTCTACGTGTTCACCGGATGTGTCATGGATGCGTGGCAGCGGCCCACACACCGCGCAACGCAGCGCGTCATCGAGTCCACCGGAGCCACGTGCGCTGTCGCAGCCAGAGGCGGCGAATGTTGCGGCGCACTGCATTCGCACGCAGGCCTTTCAGCGCAGGCGCAACGTCTTGCGATCCGCACCATGGCGAGCATGCCCGGCGATGCCCCCGTGTTGGTCAATTCGGCCGGCTGCGGCGCGGCGATGAAGGACTACGGGCACCTGCTCGAAACCGACGCAGCTCGCACGTTTTCTTCACGCGTGCTCGACGTGCACGAGTGGCTTGCCGACAGGGTCGATCGTCTGCCTGCCGCCGATGCAACCCGAGCGCGCCCAAGCATCATCGTGCAAGACCCATGCCATCTTCGCCACGTGCAAAAGGCGCACATGCCAGTGCGCACGGTGCTCGGCCGCTACGCCGACATTGTCGAACTCGACGACGACGGATTGTGCTGCGGTGCTGGTGGCGCCTACTCGGCACTTCAGCCCGAACTTGCCGGGCAAATTCGAGATCGCAAGCTTGCCGCAATCGCACGGGCGACATCGGCCACTCAAGCCACGGTGGTCGCCAGCGCGAACCCTGGCTGCGCAATGCACCTTGCTGCAGCCTCGGTCGTCACGATGCATCCGCTCGACATCGTCGCCGATCTGTTGCCATGAGCGATCAGTTCAACACCCTGGCCGACCGACTCGATGCCATCTCCGAAGAACTCGCCGAGGTGGCCCTGGCCGAATTGAGCCAAGCCATTCGGGGTGGCGCGAGCAAACGTCCTGCTGCCGAGCGAGCAGTTACTCAGGCACGCCGCGCAGTGGAGAAGGCGGCACATCTGCTGCGATCGATAGACGCCGACAATGAGTCGGCAGGGTCACACGAACTCGACTGAATCACCGATCGAGATTGGTCCGGTTCGCACAACCGTCGCGTACACGCCAACGTTTTGATCGAGGTTGCGCACGACATGGCGCAGCACCTCAGAGTCGCGAGGAAGCTCGGGAGCGAAGTCGTTGGCAATCGCGGCACAGCGTGGGCATGCCGAAAGAATCTGCACCTCGGTGCCACCGATAGCAATGCGGCGTCCAACCCACTCGAACTCGGGATGACCCGCTTCGTCGCCCGTGTCGATGACCAACGACGGCCGAAAGCGGCGCTCGTCGATGGCCGAGTTCGGAAGTGCCTCGCGTAGGGCAGCAAGCGCCGAGGTGGACATGATCATGAGCGGGTAGCAGTCGAAATAGTTGCCCGGCGGGTACTCGAACTCGAGCATCTCTGGCGGGAAGATCGACAGATCGGGCAGCGGCTCATCGTCGAGCCGCCCAAAGATCGAACGGAGTTCGACCATCATGTCGTCGCTGTCGGGGCGGCCGCGGCGATAGTGGTCGAGGTTTGAAATCGGTTCCTTCGCGCACAGCGATACCTGATGATCGAGCGCTGCACTGATGCGAGCGTTGACATCGGCGTCGCTATCGCGCACCGTTGAACCATCGGGCAGACGAATGGCCACACCGTTGCTGTCGCTGTCGAACGATGCTTCGAGACGGCTCAGCGACTTGAGTCGGCGGGCACTGGCGATGGCACCACGTTCGTCGTCTCGCAGCGCCCACATTCGATCGCCCACGACGCCGTTGTCTGCAAGTGCGCCGTGCGTAATGGTTGAACCCCGCATCGACTTCACCGGATACTGCCAAATCTGGTCGAGTTGCATAGTGGCCCTCACTGATTAGGAGACGAATGAATTCAGCGTGTCGATCATCTGGTGCAAGTCGCCAAAGCCGTGCTTCGCGAACGTGAATGCCACCCGATGCAACGCGACACTATCGCCCTCGCGAACCTCGATCGGAAGCGCCGGACTTCGAGCGATGACCCCCTTGGTGCACAGGTGTCCGAAGCGCTGGTTGAGCACAGCAAGTTGCTCGTCGGTGGGGGATTGCTGCATTCGCAGCACCAGTAGATCGCCCACGTAACGCATGCTGTCGTAGTTGGCGTAGAAGCGATCGATTTCGCGAGCAGCCACTTCGGTGCTGTCAGTAATGACGTAGAGATTGGTGTCGACCTGATCGACCAACCCGCGAGCCACTAACTGATCGTTGATGAGATCGGCAACGCGCTCCCAGTAGTTGTCGCCCACAGTTTCGAGAAACACAATGGGCACCGGAACGCCCTTGCCCGTTTGGGTGAGCGTGAGCAGTTCGAACATTTCGTCGAGCGTGCCGAAGCCGCCAGGCAAACAGACGAACGCGCTGCTCTCCTTGATGAGCATCAGCTTGCGGGTGAAGAAGTACTTCATGCTCACGTATTTGCTATCGCCTGCGATGATCGGGTTGGCCTGCTGCTCAAACGGCAGACGGATAGACACTCCGATGCTCATCTCGCGCCCAGCTCCCTCCATGGCGGCGTGCATGATTCCGGGCCCAGCGCCAGTGATCACCATCCATCCGTGCTCGCCGAGTTGGGCTGCCACCTTGCGCGCTTGTTCGTACAGCGGATCAGATTGCTTGGTGCGCGCCGAACCGAAGATGGTCACCTTCTTACGACCGCGGTATGGAGCGAACATGCCGTAGGCATCGCGCATTTCGACAACGGCTGCAGCAGCGATCTTGAGGTCGAGCGTTGCAGTGCCGTCGGCGATCATGCCCGCAGCCGACGTGAGCAGTTCTTCGGCGAGGCGGCGGTCGTGGGTGGGGCCAAGCACATCGAGCAGATGCTGCACCGCTAGCGCAACCTCTGGAGACAGAGCTGGGGTGGTCACGCGTTGTGACGAAGCGAGGCGGCCTTCACCTCGAGCGCTTCGAGCAGCTCGTTAAAGCTGGCCTGAAACGACGCGACACCTTCGGTCTCGAGCTGCTCGGCGATGCCATCGAGGTCGATACCGACAGTGGCAAGGTCGCGCCAATCGTTCTCGGCCTGATCGACGTCGGCGTCGACGCGACGAACGAGGTTGCCATGATCGGCAAACGCTTCGAGCGTGGCGTCGGGCAATGTGTTCACCGTGTGCGGGCCAATGAGCTCATCGACATACAACGTGTCGGGATACGCAGGGTTCTTGGTGCTCGTGCTTGCCCACAGGGGACGCTGCACGCGAGCGCCACGGTCGGCCAAGGCCTGCCAACGTGGTCCGCTGAACGCTTGCTGAAACATCTGATAGGCGAGCTTGCCCTGGGCAACAGCGGCCTTACCGCGTAGCGCCAACGCTTGCGAAGACCCCATCGCGTCGAGGCGCTTATCGATCTCAGAGTCGACTCGGCTGATGAAGAAGCTGGCAACGCTGGCAACCGCTGAGAGGTCGCCCGCCGATGAAGCGGCAAGACGCTCGAGACCGCTGATGTAGGCCTCAACAACAGCTGCATAGCGCTGCAGGCTGAAGATGAGCGTGACGTTGATGCTGCGACCTTCGGCGATCATCTGCTCGATAGCAGGCAAGCCGGCTTGGGTGGCGGGCACCTTGACCATCAGGTTGTGGCGATTCACGCGCTCGCTGAGCTCACGTGCAGCGATCTCGGTGCCGGCGCTGTCGTGGGCCAAACCCGGATCGACCTCAACACTCACATATCCGTCGAGTCCCGACGTTGCGACATAGACCGGCTCGAAGATGTCGAGCGCGCTGTTGATGTCGTGCAACACCATCGCCCAGTAATCATCGATGATCGGATGCGGAGCACCGGCTGCGAGCGCCGAGAATTGCTCGTCGTAATCGGGGGAGCCCTGAATGGCCTTCTGGAAGATGGTGGGGTTCGAGGTAAGTCCGCGAACTCCACGGTCCACAAGAGCCTGCAGTTGGCCTGAGGTGATATAGCTGCGCTTGAGGTTGTCGAGCCATGGGCTCTGACCAAAGTCGTCAGCGAGATGTACGAGACGGTCCACGAGTGCCTCCTAGGCCTTGGCCGCAAGGGCCGTCGCCCGAGCGACGATGTTGTCGATGTTGATGCCGAGCTTGTCGAGCACAAGTGCGCCGGGGGCACTGGCGCCGAAGCGATCGATGCCGATGCTGTCGTGCGCATAGCGAGCCCACCCAAATGTGGTTCCAGCCTCGACGGAAAGTACGGGCACCCCCTGAGGGAACACGCTGGAGCGGTAGTGGGCCGACTGGCGCTCGAAGCGATCCCAAGAAGGCATAGACACAACGTTGGCGCCGATGCCCTGCGAGGCGAGCTGCTCTGCTGCAGCGACACACAAATGCACTTCGCTGCCCGTGGCCACAAGCACGACCTGAGGGTTGGCCGCTGCGCTCAGGGTTGCTGCCCCGGTCACGGCAGCTGAGCCATCGGTACACACCGGCAGGTTCTGGCGGCTGAGCACCAACACGGTTGGGCCATCGTGCTCAACGGCGATGCGCCATGCCTGAGCGGTCTCGTTGGCGTCGGCCGGACGAAGAACCTGCAGGTCAGGAATAATGCGCAGCGATGCGAGCTGCTCGACCGGCTGATGGGTTGGCCCGTCTTCGCCCACGCCAACCGAGTCGTGGGTGAGTACAAAGACAACCTTGGCCTTCGACAGCGCAGCTAGGCGAACCGATGGACGCAGGTAGTCGGCGAAGACTAGGAATGTGCCGCCCACGGGCAGTACGCCGCCATGCAGTGACATACCGATCATGACCGCAGCCATTGCGTGCTCGCGGATGCCGTAATAGACCTGACGTCCGCCGGGTGTAGCGGCCGATTGAGCAACCTGACCAACAAGCTTGGTGCCGGTGTTAGCGGTGAGGTCGGCTGACCCAGCCACGAGGCCTGGCAACTGCGCAAGTGTTGCATCGAACACCTTTTGGATAGCAACGCGAGTGGCGATGCTTTCGCCCTGCGCAAACGTAGGGAGTGACTCAGTCCAACCCGCGAGGCCAGTGGCTGCCCAGCATGCATCCCATTCGGCACGGTTGAGTGCCGACGCATCGAAGCGCTGCTGCCATTGAGCGCTGGCGGCTTGGCCGCGCTGGGCTGCGGCCGCACGATACGCGTCGACCAGTTCGGTAGGTGCCCAGAACGGCTCCTGCGGAATGCCCATTGCATCTTTGGTGCGATTGGTGAGCTCGAGTGTGAACGGGTTGCCGTGCGCCTCGTGTGTATCGGTGAGATCGGGCGAGGGGAAGCCGATGTGCGAGCGCAGGATGATCAAGCTTGGCTGATCGGTGACAGCCATTGCCCGGCGCAGCGCAGCTTCGAGCGCATCGCAATCGTCGGCAATCTCGCCAACGTTTTCGACATGCCAGCCGTAGCTGCTGAAGCGCATCGCGACATCGTCGCTATAGGCAAGGTTGGTGTTGCCGTCGATGGTGATGCGGTTGTCGTCGTGCACGCAGATGAGGCTGCCGAGCTTGAGATGACCAGCCATCGATGCCGCCTCGTGGCTGAGACCTTCCATGAAGCAACCGTCGCCCGCGACAACGAACGTGTGGTGATCTTGCACGTCGGAGCCGAAACGATCGGCCAACGAGCGCTCGGCGATTGCCATGCCGACGGCGTTGGCGAAACCTTGTCCGAGCGGACCGGTTGTGACCTCGACACCGGCAGTGTGGCCCACCTCGGGGTGGCCAGGGGTGGCCGACTGCCACTGACGGAACTGCTTGATGTCGTCGAGCTCAAGTCCGTAGCCATTTAAGAACAGCATTGAGTACTGCAAAATGCTGGCGTGGCCGTTGCTCAGAATGAAGCGATCTCGATCGGGCCACGCTGGATTCGTGGGATCGTGGCTCATGATGCGGCTATACAGCACGTGAGCCAGGGGAGCTAAGGCCATCGCCGTGCCCTGATGCCCGCTCTTGGCGTAGAGGGGAGCGTCCATGGCAAAGCCACGAATGAGGCTGATAGCGGCAGAGTCTTGGTCGGGCGTCAACGTTGATGGCACTCGGCCGACACTAATCGCTGGGGTGTCGCGAGTCCTCGGTTCAAATGCTGCGTAAAGCCAATTATTGGCTGAAAATCACACTGGTGGCAGCAAGGTGAGCGGCACCAGATGCCAAGGACCGTGATCGACGCGACAGTGAGCGAAGATCTGGCAATAGCTATCGAACTCCAACTCGCCGCGCACAAGGCGGTACGTGAACTTGCCGGGCTCAACCGTGAATGGACTCACATTGCGCGCCACCTGCTCGTCGTCTTCGCTGCGGCCCTTGCGGAAGATGACCTCGAACACGCCGCTGCCGGCCTCGTCGGGCGCGCACGAAATCAGCGCGACCAAGTGAGGAGAAACGGTGACGGGCACGGGTGAAGGCGCCGCCAGAGAGAACATTGCGCCAGTGAGGTCGATGCGTGTCGACGGCCCAGGGGCCTGACGCATCTCGAAGTTCTCGACAAAGAGTGCTGAGACGATCTGCATGCGGCGAGGGTATCGGCTCGCTAACGAGCGCGGACGCCGTTCAGCCACACGCCGCCCACGCGAAGCTCGTCGTCGAGCTCGACAAGGTCGCCACGCTGACCAACGGCGATAACGCCCCGGTCGGCACAACCAATGAGGCGCGCCGGGTTGGTAGAGGCCGCACGCACTGCTTGCTCGAGCGACACCGAGCAATGGTTCACCACATTGCGGATCGCTGCATCCATCGTGAGCGCGCTTCCGGCAAGCGTGCCATCGGCTAATCGGGGTGCGCCGTCGCTCATCGTGAGCCCAACGGCGCCGGCGGTTCCAGCGCGCCACGCAACGGCGTCGGTCACCAGCACAACGCCTTGGGCATGCTTGGCCCGAAACGCGAGCTCGATCGCTAAGGGATGAAGATGGATCAGATCGGCGATGAGGCCCACCGTGAGGCGATCATTCACGAGTGCGTACGCCGCGAGACCGGGGTCGCGGTGATGTACCCCCGACATTGCGTTGAACAGGTGAGTGGCCATCGCCGCGCCTGCTTCGACCGCTGTGTCACATTGGGCGAGCGACGGCGTGCTGTGCCCGAGCGACACAAGAATGTTGCGCTCGACCAATAGCGCAATCGCTTCAGCGGCGAGTTCGAGTTCGGGCGCCAACGTGACTAAGCGCACGATGCTGGGCAACGATGCGAGCCAAGCAAGGTCGATGGGCGCAAGCATGTCGCGCCGATGTGCACCGGGAGCACCACCCAGAAACGGACCCTCGAGGTGTGCGCCGACGATGGCTGGTGCGCCGAGGGCCAACGCTTGCGCTTGCGCCTCAGCAATGCGGCGCAGGGGCAGTTCGTACCTCGGCAGCGGAGCGGTCACCAAGGTTGGGCACCACGAGGTGACGCCCTGCTCGATCAGCAGCTTGCCGATACGGATCCAGTCGCTTCCGTCAGCGCGCGACACATCGATATCGTCAACCCCATTGACCTGCAGGTCGACAAAACCAGGGACCAACGAACGATGCTGAACCGGCCCGCTTGCAGGGGCGATGTCCACGATGACGCCGGTGTCATCGAGCGTGACCGAACTCGGCTGGGTCCACCCAGCGGGGGTGAGCACGGAGTTGGCAGTGATAACGGGCACGTCATGTACAGTACGCGCAATGGCCGACGCGACCGAGCAACTTTCGACGCGAGACCAGATCGTTATTGAGGCGCTGCATTGCTTTGCCGAGGCCGGTTACGACGGCACCTCGCTGAACGACATCGCTGCTGCGGTTGGTATCCGCCGGCCCAGTCTGTTGCATCACTTCGCCTCGAAAGAGATCCTCTACGGCGAAGTGTTCGAGCAGTTGCTCTCCGATTGGTTCGAGCGCCTCACCGATGCCATCGGTAGCACCGAGAGCGGATGGACCAAGGTCGAGTCTGTGCTCATCGCGGGCTTTCAATTTTTCAGTGAGAACCCCGACTACGTGCGTCTCATGCGACGTGAAGCGCTCGACAACGGCGCCCACCTTGGTATCGACCTGTCGGGCGTTCTGCGTCCAGCGTTCGATAGTGCAGCGGCATATTTCCAACGCGAAATGGACAACGGCAACTTCCGCCAGCACGACCCAGAACAACTTTTGCTCACGGGCTATGGCGCGCTGCTGAGCTACTTCTCTGATGCACCATTTCTGGGCGGGCTGCTCGACGACGAGCCGCTGGCGAGCCCGATGCTCGAGCAACGCTTGCAGCATGTGCTCGGCTTCTTTCGTAGCGCCTTAGTTCCGTAGAGCAGCCAAGCTCCGGTTCTCGCTAGGTGGCGCGCTGCGGTAGTTGGCTACCGTTTGGCATGGCAACTCTTCAGGTGGGCGAAGCAACAGTCGGATACGCAGTCGAAGGCGAAGGTATTCCGGTGCTGTTGTTTCACGGCACCACGATGGCGCGCACCTCATGGGACATGGTTCGCGCAGCGATGCCGCCGAACACCTACCAGTTCATCCTGTTCGAATTCCCTGGCAGCGGCGAGTCGTCGATGCCGACCGGCGCTCTCACTATCGAAGGCATCGTCGACCAAGCGCTCACACTGATGACCAAGCTCGGACACCAGACCTTTCATGTCGGCGGTTATTCGCTCGGGGCCGTGGTTGCACTCGCTACCGCGGCGATCGCGCCACAGCGTGTTCTGTCCACCACATCGTTGAGTGGCTGGGCTGTGTCCGATGCGCGCATGCGCGTCACGTTCGAGTTGTGGAACCGGCTCATCGCTGCCGACCCCGAGTTGTTCATGCGCTACGCCATGGCCGACGGCTTCACCGTTACTGCGCTCACGATGCTTGAACCAATGCTCGAAGCAATGATCCCTATGGGCGCCGGCACACTCGCTGCAGGCTCCGGCGCGCAACTTGAACTCGACAAGGTGCTTGATATCACCGAGCTGTTGCCTGCCATTGCGTGTCCAACGCTGATCATTGGAGGCACCGAAGATCGCTGGGTCGACATCACCCATAGCCGTTCGCTTGCCGACGAGATTCACTCGGCCCAACTCGTTGAACTGCCTGCGGGCCATCTCGCCATTCAAGAGCTCGCCAGCGACGTAGCAACGCTCCTTCACGCTCACATCGCGGGCGTATGAGCCGCGCCGAGCAATTCGCCGCGCTGCCCGAAGACGTCGCTGCGCGCTGGCTGAAATTCGGAAACTGGGATCGCATTTTTTTCCCATCATTCCTCGGGATGACGGTCCAAGAAGTGCGGGCCGATTACTGCCGGATGCTCATGCTGTATAAGCCCGAGCTCGATCAGCCCCAAGGACTCGTGCACGGGGGCGCCATTGCCTCACTGCTCGATGCCGTGGTCGTTCCGGCTGTCGGCGCTGCGTATGGCCGAGAGGTGCGCTTCTCAACAGTCGATATGCATGTGCAGTACATGAGCGCAGCGAAGCAGGAAGACCTCATTGCCGAGGGATGGGTCACCAAGCGCGGGCGCAGCGTGGTGTTCTGTGAATCGGAAGCCATCGGCGCTACTTCCGGCAAGGTGGTGGCGCGAAGCGTGCTCACCTACAACGTGAGCGCGTAGCCCTCGCAATCAGTTGGCGTGCACACAAACGTTTGCGCGAAGTCGCGTCTGGCAGCCCCGAATCGCTACGGTACGCATGTGTCAAACAGCGGTCATACCCTTTCTGAATCTGCTTCCAAGGCGCTCCTGCGCGAGTACGGAGTGCCAATCGCCGACGAGCGCGAGGTTGCAACAGCGGCGGCTGCCGCGATCGCTGCTACAGAACTCGGCTACCCAGTTGTTGTGAAGTTGTGCGGCGACGCCATTGCTCACAAGACCGAGCGCGGCCTGGTCAAGCTGCGATTGGCCGACGCCGCGGCCGTCGAGACCGCCGCAGCCGAACTGCTCTCAAAGGCCACGCCTGAAGACGGGCCTGTCTCGCTGCTTGTCGCTCCGATGATCTCAGGCAACCGCGAACTCATTGCGGGCGTATTGCGCGACGCCCAGTTCGGCGCCACCGTGATGCTCGGAGTTGGGGGAGTCCTCGCCGAGGCCATCGCCGATGTTGTGTTTCGGCCCGCACCGCTGAGCCGCCTTGAGGCCGGCGAGATGATCGACAGCCTTGCGACCCAGAAGCTTCTTGGCGCGTTCCGCGGCGAAAGCACTGTGAACCGCAGCGAACTCATCGACGTCATCGTGGGCCTCGGCGCCGTGGTGACCGCCCGCCCCGATGTGCGCAGCATCGATGTAAACCCGCTCATCGTGCGCTCCGATGGCAGCCCTATTGCTGTAGACGCGCTTGTCGAAGTCGGCGAACCAGAGAACGAAGCACACGTCGTGCACACGCCTCCTACGGCCGAGCAATTCAATGCACTGTTTAACCCGCGTGGCGTGCTGGTCACCGGAGCATCAACGCACCCCGGAAAGTTTGGGTTCGTGTCGCTGCACAACATTCTTGCCAGTGGTTACGCGGGTGGCGTGTACGGCACCAACCTTCATGGTGAAGAAGTCCTTGGCATTCGCACCGTTGCCGATATCGCCCAGTTGCCCGATGGCGAGATCGACTTGGTCTTCGTCTGCACGCCAGCGTCTGCAAACCCAGCACTGCTGCGTGCATGCGCCGCCAAGGGCGTGAAGGCTGCGTTTCTCACGAGCGCCGGCTACGGCGAAGCGGGCGAAGAAGGGCGCAAGGCCGAAGCCGACCTCATTGCTCTCGCTCACGAACTCGGCATCTTGTTGGCCGGACCAAACGGCCAAGGCGTCGTCAGTACTCCGGTGCAACTGTGCGCGCAGATCGTGGCGCCATATCCGCCGGCTGGTCACATCGGTGTCGCAAGCCAGAGTGGCAACTTCGTGTCGAGCTTCCTGAACTATTCGCGAGCGTCGGGTGTTGGCATTAGTCGCGCTGTCTCAGCTGGCAACGCCGCTGCAGTCAACGTGGCCGACTATCTCGAGTTCTACGCAAACGACCCCGAGACCAAAGTGGGCCTCGCCTATGTCGAAGGCATTACCGACGGCCGAAGCCTGCTCCAGCGTTTCGCCGGTGTGGCAGCAAAGAAGCCACTCGTCATCGTCAAGGGCGGCTCCACTGCTGCTGGTGCTGCTGCAGCCGCAAGCCACACCGGTGCGCTCGCTGCCGACGACAAAGTGTTCGACGGCGCTTGCAAGGCCGCGGGCGTCACCCGCGCCACCACTGTTGAAGAGGCGTTCGAGGCTGCAGCCACCTTTGCGACTCAGCCGCTTCCCAAGGGTCCAAACGTGATCGTGCTCACCACTGCGGGCGGATGGGGCGTTGTCACCAGCGATGCGCTGTATCGCGACGGTCTACTGCAACTCATGCCATTACCGGCCGACCTTGAGGCACAGATCGATACTAAGTTGCCGCCTCGATGGAGCCGCAACAACCCGGTTGACTGCGCGGGCGGCGAAGTTCGTGACACGATTCCCGAAGTGATGGAGATGATCGCAGCACACCCCGACGTTCATGCCATCGTGTACCTCGGCCTCGGCATTCAGAGCAATCAGGCGCGGCTCATGGCCGAAGGGCACTTCTATCCAGGCGACGGACTCGAGCGCATCGTGTCGTATCACCGTCGCCAAGACGAGCGCTTCGCGCAGGCCGCCGACGAACTGTCACGCCGTTACGACAAGCCGATTCTCACCGCCACTGAGTTGGCCGTAGCCGACCCTGACAACGCAGGCCCTGTGGCCGTGCGCGCCAGCGGCCGCCTGTGCTACGCGTCGGGCAACCGTGCCGTCACTGCGCTCGGGCACCTCTACCGCTACGCAGAGTTCCGGCGCACGCGAGGCTTCGATTGATCCGACCAAAGGCTCCCACGCGACGGATTAACCCCATCGCAGTGCTCATTGTGTGCGCCATCGTGCCCGCCGTGCTTTTCGGCGCCATCTGGCAATGGGCCGATTCGCACCGCATTGCGTTGCCACCAGAACTGGTGGTCGTCGAGACGCCATTGCCCACTCCATCGGCGACACCGGTGCTGTCACTGCGCCGAGCCCCGCAGACGTTGGCGAATATGGCGAGCCGCGATGTGTTTGCAGCCGCACTGACTCCGGTGAGCACAATGGCCGTCGGCAACTCGTGCATGTATGTCTCGGTCGGCGGCCGAACGATTCTTGATTTCGGCGGCGGTCTCGCAGTTACTCCGGCGAGCAATCTCAAGGTTCTGTTGGCGTCGGTTGCTCTCGAAGCGCTCGGACCCGACTATGCCTTCGTGACCACACTCAAAGGTACGGCCAACGCTGGCGTCATTGCCGGTGACCTGTACATCGTCGGCGGGGGAGACCCATTGCTGTCCACCGCCAACTACCCACCGACGCAAAAGTATCCGCCCACCAGCATCACATCGCTCGAAACACTTGTCGCCGATCTGGTGGCAGCGGGCGTTACTCAAGTGCAGGGCAACGTTGTCGGCGACGACTCTCGCTACGACACCGAGCGCTTCTCGGCGGCATGGGGGAGCGGTGTCGTGGGCGTTGAAGCGGGTCCACTCGGGGCCCTCATGGTGAACGACGCCAGCAGAACGGCCACTGGCAACGCAGGCGGCCGTTACTCAGATCCGGCGTCAGGTGCAGCCACAGACCTGATCTCGCTATTGCGCGCATCCGGTATCACCGTTGGCGGCACGGCAACCACGGGCACAGCCCCAGCCGACCTCGCGGTTCTTGCCTCGATCACCTCGGCTCCGCTCACCGCAGTACTGGCCGAGATGCTGACGAACAGCGACAACAACACTGCCGAGTTGCTGCTCAAAGAGCTCGGTGTTCATGCTGGAAATGCCGGCAGCCGCCAAGCTGGCGCCGACGTGATGATGCTCACCTTGGCTGCTCGAGGCCTCGACACCAGCCAGCTCTCGATCCACGATGGTTCCGGACTCGACTCGGCCGACAAGGTCACTTGCGCGCTGATGGTGCAGGTGCTTCAGAACGACGGCCTCGACAGCGCAGTCGGAGCCGGACTCCCGATTGCTGGGCGAACCGGCACGCTTGCCGACGAGTTCGCCGGCACCGACGCTGTGGGCCGCATGCACGCCAAGACCGGTTCGTTGCGCAACACCAAAGCCTTGTCAGGTTTTGTCGAAACCAAGTTTGGCAACATCACATTCTCGCTGCTGTTGAACTTCGCCAACGCCCGCGATCCGAAGAACTTCAGGCCGATCTGGTCGGCGTTGCAGGCAGCGCTCAATACCTATCCGTCGGGACCTGACCCGGCCACGCTGCAGCCTCGCTAGGGCGGTTTCGCGTCGGTCCTTTCAGTCATAGAGTGACGTCTATAGCTACGTTGCCAATGTTCCCTCTGGGCTCAGTGCTGTTCCCCGGCGCTGTACTGCCGCTACACGTCTTCGAACCGCGCTATCGCGAAATGGTTCGCGATTGTCTCGCCACCGAAGAACACGAGTTTGGCGTGGCACTCATTACCCGAGGCTCCGAGGTGGGCGGCGGCGACCTGCGCAGCATGGTGGCCACGGTGGCGCGCCTGATCCAAGTGGCCGAGATCGACGATGGCAGATTTGCCTTGGTCACCATTGGCACTCGGCGCATTCGTGTCGATCGATGGCTAGAAGACAGCCCGTACCCGCGTGCTGAGATCAGCGACTGGTCCGACGAGCACTCTGACACGGGCCAATCGCCTGGCGATCTCGCCGCAATGTTCCAACGCGTTCGCCGGCTCAATGCGCTTGCCAGCGAGATGGGCGACCGCCACGGCGATCCGATGGCCGAGATCAGCAACGATGTCGTGTTGGGCAGCTATCAACTGTGTTCGTTAGCGCCGCTCGGCGCATCTGATCAGCAGCATCTGCTCGCTGCGCCAGGCCCATCAGAGCGATTGGTGCGTCTTGGCCGGGCGCTCGACGATGTTGAGGCGCTGCTTCAATTCCGTCTTCAGAACGAAACCGGGCTCGAATTGCCCCCTGATCCCGATCGCCCGTAGGAACTGACCTGCCCAACGTGCTACAAATAGTGCCGTGGCAAAAAAGGGATACACGCCTGCTTCGGCATCGAAGCCTGCCGATTCGGGCGACATCGCCGATGTCATCGAACTCGTTAAGGCCTATGCGAAGCAAGAAACGCTCGGACCGCTCAAGGGCATCGGTCGCAAGATCGGCTTTGGCCTTGCCGGCGCTACGTCGCTGGCCCTGTCGTTGTTCTTCATCTCGTTGGGCCTGTTGCGCCTCTTGCAGACCAAGGTTCACTCAATTGCACACGGCGCATGGTCGTTCGTGCCGTACCTGATTGTCTTCGTGGTCTGCGTGGCCATCACCGGGTTCGCCTTGTCGCGAATCACCAAGATCGAAAAGGAATACAACTGATGGCACAGGCACAACAACGCGTCACCCGCGACGACCTCGAAGCCAAGTTCCGTGCCGTACAGGGCGATGTGCAGAGCAAGGTTGAAGACCGCAAGCAAACGCTGCTCGCTGGCGTCGTTGCCGGTGGCGTGATCTTGCTCATTGCGTTCTTCTTGATGGGGCGTCGTAGCGGCAAGAGCAAGAACACGTTTGTCGAAATTCGTAGGGTCTGATCCATGGCTCCTCGCCTCGGGCTCTCGCCATCGGCCTACATTCGTCGTCAGGGCCTGCGTAAAGGGCTGATGGGCGGCAACCGCAGTTGGCTCATTGTGGGCGGCACGGTGTGGGGTGTGCGCGTCCTGCGTCAAGCAATGGGCCGCAACGAGCGAGTCGTAGCCACCGAGATCCTCAAGCCCGGACAGGTACTGCGTCTCGAGGCGCTTCAGCCGCTGTCTCGCTCAGAGCGCAAGTCGCAGCGAGCAGCAAAATCTCGCCGCTGACAGGCAATCGCGCACCGTTACGCCGTGCGCGCCACCACAATGGTTGCTTGTTTGCGAACTGTCCGAAGGAAACACCTATGTCAGCGAGTCAGTCATGAAAGTTCTTCTCCGTAACCCACGGCGCGAACTCGACATTCCTGGGCCCCGACGCGTGCATGCCCTGCTGAACGACCTCGATCTCAACCGCGAGTCGCATCTCGTGATTCGCAACGGCACCTTGGTGCCCAGCGACGAAGAACTCGGCGCCGATGATGTCGTCGAGATTCGACCAGTCATCAGTGGCGGTTCGCTGTGAAGTGTCGCGTCTGTCGCGAACCAGCGATTATCGACGTACCCCGCCACAACGCCAACTTCTGTGCGCCGCACTTTCTCGATATGTGCCGCAAGCAAGTGCTCAAAGCCATCGATGACTTCGACATGCTCACCAAAGATGACCGCATCTTGGTCGCAGTGTCTGGCGGCAAAGACAGCTTGGCCATCTGGGACATGCTCATCGACCTTGGCTACGAAGCCGACGGCCTCTACATCGGGCTCGGCATTGGCAGCTACAGCGATGTGTCCGGCGACTACGCCCGGGCCTTTGCCGCCGAGCGCGGCCTGAAGCTTGTCGAGATCTCGCTGCGCGACGATTACGGCTACGACATCCCTACGGCAACGCGCGCAACTCGGCGTGTTCCTTGCTCGGCCTGTGGCATGAGCAAGCGCCATCTGTTCGACAAAGCGGCGCTCGACGGCAACTACACAGCGCTCGTCACCGGACACAATCTCGACGACGAGGCAGCGGTGCTCTACGGCAATACGTTGCGCTGGGAACTGCCGTATCTGGCCCGCCAGCTGCCAACGCTGCCGGCGCGCAACGGGTTCCCCAAGAAGGTCAAGCCGTTGGTTCGCTTGTCCGAGCGCGAGACAGCCGCTTGGTGCGTCGTTCGCGGCATCGATTATCTGGTCGATGAGTGCCCGATGGCCGCCGGCAATCGTCACCTCAATTACAAAGATGCGCTCAACAAGATTGAATCTCAGTCGCCGGGTACCAAGACCGCTTTCTATCTCAACTTCGTCGACAAGGTGGCACCGCTGCTCAGCGCGTTTGCCCTGAGCGACGATCTCGTACTGGCGCCGTGCAATTCGTGCGGCGCTCCGACCACTGGCGAAGTCTGCGCGTTCTGCCACCTGGTCAAGACCGCAAGCGCACACGAGCCGGTGCCGGTAGAACTGATCACCGGAAGAGGGGCTCGACGACGATGAACAGATCGTTTCAATATGGAGATCGCGTGCTGTTGCTCGATAGCAAGCAACGCCGTTACTTGATCACGCTCAAAGAGGGCGGCGAGTTCCACAGCCACAACGGCTTTGTGGCTCACTCACTCATCGTCGATCAGCTTGAGGGCCTCTACGTGAAGAGCACCAAGGCGTCGCCTTACACGGCGCTTCGTCCAACGCTCGAGGACTTTGTCGTCGAGATGCCGCGCGGCGCTCAGGTGATCTACCCCAAGGATCTCGCACCGATCTGCATGTTGGCCGACATCGGCCCCGGCGTGCGCGTGTTCGAAAGCGGTGTCGGCAGCGGGGCGTTGTCGATGACCATGTTGCGCTATGGCGCCGAGATCACCGGCTACGAACTACGCGAAGACTTCGCCAACCGCGCCACCACCAATGTGCGCTCGTTCCTCGGCGAAGATGCCCTCTCGCGATATCACGTGCAAATTCGCGACGCCTACGACGGCATCGACGAAAGCGACTTCGATCGCGTTGTGCTCGACCTACCCGAGCCATGGAACGTTGTTCCACACGCCGAAAAGGCACTCCGTCGCGGCGGCATCTTGGTTGCGTACACACCATCGATCACCCAAGCGGCCCAGGTTCGCGAGGCGTTTGCTCGCAGTCGCGCATGGAATGGAGCACGCACCCTCGAGGTGCTGCATCGCGGTTGGCACATCGAGGGCCAAGCTGTTCGTCCTGACCACCGCATGGTTGCCCACACGGGCTTTCTCACCACCGCACGGTTCTTGGGCGCACGCGAGACAGCTCCCGAAACGGCGTTCGACAGCGTGTCTGAGACCATCGTGGTCGACGATGCCGACATCGAACTCAGTGGCGACCTCGATGGCAACGGCGAAACGTCACACGACAGCGAAACGTCACACGACACCACCGACTGAGCCATTCGAAAACTGAAGATGTATACGACGAAGGGGCGCTATGCGCCCCTTCGTCGTATACACAAGTTGTAACCGCTGCGCTCAGCGCAGCAACACGTTGACTACGGCTCGATGAAGATGCACTCGCCGGGGCATTCCTCGGCGGATTCGATCACTGCATCGAGCTGGCTGTCGGCGAAGTTAGCCATGCCTTCGGCGCCCTGTGGGTTGCCCTTGGCGGTGGCATAAATGGTTGCGCCCTCACGTACGTACGCCAAGCCGTCATCAAGCAGCGTAAAAACGTCGGCGGCGATCTCTTCGCAGAGTCCGTCGCCGGTGCACAGATCCTGATCGATCCAGACCTTCATGGTGTATGTATCTCCTTGGGAGGCGTAAAACAAGGGGGTAAAAGTAGAGCCACTGTACACCGAGGCTCTCAGAAAATGGCGCTTCCAGAGCCTGAAGCAGTCGCCTCCATCGGTGTATCTTCGTTGAACAGGTATAAGGAGGTGCGCAGATGACCGCAAACGAGAGCGAGGCTGCTGACATTCTTCGCGCGCAGGTGATTGTGCTCGAAGAAGAGATCGGCCATCTCCGTCAGAAACTTGTCGACGCGCCGAAGCGAATGCGCGCCCTCGACGAGCGCCTGCTCGAGGCAAAGGGGCAGCTGGCTCACCTCACCTCACAAAACGAGAAGCTCAGCTACACGCTCCGCGAGGCACGAGAGCACATCTCGTCGCTTCGCGACGAGGTCGCCAAGCTCACCCAGCCGCCGTCGGCATACGGCGTGGTCGTTGGCAAGAACGACGACGGCACCGTCGACATTGCCTCGAGCGGCCGCAAGATGCGGGTAAGCCTGCACCCCGATATTGACCACGAGTCCTTGCAGCGCGGCGCCGAAGTTGTGCTCAATGAGAGCTTCAATGTGGTGATGGCTCGCCAGCCAGACATCAGCGGCGAAGTCGTGACCGTGAAAGAGATTCTCGACGACGGCATACGCGCCCTTGTGGTGGGCCGCGCCGACGAAGAACGCATCTGCGAACTCGCCGACGCAATTCGAGGCACGCACCTTCGGCCTGGCGATTCTCTGCGCATGGACCCGCGAACGAACATGCTGCTCGAAAAGCTGGCCCGCCCCGAGGTCGAAGATTTGTTGCTCGAGGAAGTACCCGACATCTCGTATGCCGATATCGGCGGACTCGATGCGCAGATCGAGCAGATCGCCGACGCTGTCGAACTTCCGTACCTGTATCAAGAACTCTTTGCCGAGCACCGTTTGCCAGCGCCCAAGGGCATCTTGCTCTATGGCCCTCCTGGCTGCGGCAAAACCCTCATTGCCAAGGCCGTGGCCAACAGCTTGGCGAAGAAGGTTGCAGCGGCCACCGGGGGAGACAAAGGCCGCAGCTACTTCATCAACATCAAGGGCCCCGAGCTGCTCAACAAGTACGTCGGCGAAACCGAGCGACAGATACGCCTCGTGTTTCAACGGGCGCGCGAAAAGAGCGAAGAAGGCTGGCCAGTCATAGTGTTTTTCGACGAGATGGACAGCATGTTCCGCACTCGCGGCACCGGTATCAGTTCCGACATGGAGAGCACCATCGTGCCGCAGTTGCTCGCAGAGATCGACGGTGTCGAGGGCTTACGCAACGTCATCGTCATCGGTGCCACCAACCGCGAAGATCTCATCGATCCAGCCATTCTGCGCCCCGGCCGTCTCGACGTGAAGATCAAGATCGAGCGACCCAACGAGGCCGCCGCCAAGCAGATCTTTGCGCAGTACCTCACCACCGAGATTCCTATCGCGCCCAATGAGTTCGTGCCCGACATGATCGAGCGCACCGTCGACGAGATGTATCGAGACGACGAAGCCAATCGATTCCTCGAGGTCACGTACCAAAACGGCGACAAAGAAGTGCTCTATTACAAGGACTTTGCGTCGGGCGCAATGATCGAAAACATCGTTCGACGCGCCAAGAAGTTGGCCATCAAGCGGCTGATTGCTGGTGGCATCAAGGGAGTCAGCACGCAAGACATGCTCGACTCGATCAAGCAGGAATACAAAGAGCACGAAGATTTACCCAACACCACAAACCCCGACGACTGGGCCAAGATCAGCGGCAAGAAGGGCGAGCGAATTGTGTATATCCGCACGCTTGTCGCCGAGGGGCGCAACGAAACGCCGCTCGCAGGCGGACGTTCGATCGAGCGGATGGCCACAGGGCAATACCTGTAGCCGGCATCGGACTATGGTCACTGCATGGCCATCGCCAAGGTGTGCGGCATCGAAACCGAATACGGAATTCAGGTTCGCGGCGCGGAGTCGAATCCGGTAGCTGCGTCGAGCGCACTGATCAACGCCTACGTCAGCGGCACGCTGCGCAACATCGATTGGGATTTCGGGCACGAACGACCGGGCACCGATGCTCGGGGATTCAGCTATCCCGATTCATTCGCTCCCGAGATCGAAATGCAGCTTGTCAACGCAGTGCTCACCAACGGCGCTCGCTACTACGTAGACCATGCTCACCCCGAGGTGTCTACTCCTGAGTGCCTCACGGCCCTCGAGGTCGTGCGGTTCGACCGAGCCGCCGAGGAGATCGTGCGGGCCAGCATGACCGCCGCCAAACGGTTGCTCAACGACGGCAGCGAGATCGTCACCTATAAGAACAACTCCGACGGCAAGGGCAACAGCTATGGCTGCCACGAGAACTATCTCGTCGATCGGGCCACGCCCTTTGCCCGCATCGTGAGCCAGATCACGCCGCACTTCGTGTCACGACAAGTGTTCTGCGGGGCTGGCAAAGTGGGCAGCGAACTTGCGGGCACTAGTTCCAGTGCTGTGCCGTACCAAATCAGTCAGCGCGCCGACTTCTTCGAAGAGGAGGTTGGTCTCGAGACAACGTTGAAGCGTCCCATCGTGAACACCCGCGACGAACCGCATTGCGACCCGCAGAAGTACCGCCGACTCCATGTGATTGTGGGCGACGCAAACATGAGCGAGGTGGCCACCTATCTCAAAGTAGGCACCACTGCGATCGTGCTCGCGATGATCGAAGACGACATGATCGGCAGCGAGCTCACGTTGGCCAATCCCGTGTCGGCCATTCGCCAGATCAGCCAAGACCCGTCGCTGACCACCACTGTTGCGTTGCGCGACGGCACGCGCATGACGGCCATCGAACTGCAGTGGGCCGTGCTCGAACGGGCACGAAAGTACGAGCGCAGCCACGGCCTTGCTTGCGTCGGCGACGATGTGGCTGTCGACCTGCTCGCTCGTTGGGAGACGGTTTTGGCCGGCCTCGAATCCGACCGCAATTCGGTGGCGCATTGGGTCGACTGGGTAGCCAAGCAACGCTTGGTCGATGGCTTCGCCGATCGCCACCACCTCCACCCTGGCGACGCCAAGCTCAAGGCCATCGATCTGCAGTACCACGACATGCGCGCCGATCGCTGCCTTGCCACTCGAGTCGGTCTCGAGACGCTCATCAGCGAACACGACGCACTCACTGCGATGACCGAGCCACCCGAGACCACCCGGGCCTATTTCCGCGGCAAGTGTTTGCAGCGTTGGCCCGGCGAGATCGTGGCCGCGAACTGGGATTCGATGGTGTTCGATGTCGGTCGCGAACCATTGCGCCGCGTGCCCATGCTCGAACCGTTGCGCGGCACCGCCAAGCTCGTGGGCGCGCTGTTCGATGAATGCACTACCGCAGCCGAGTTGTTGGCGCGATTAGACGCGTAGGATCACAACACAACTACTGGCAGCGACGACCACACGGCGAAGTGAGGGACCCAACATGGCAGAGCACACTCAAAAACAAAAACAGGCGCCATCACGCACTGAAGAGACGATCGAGGATCTACCCGTCGGCGCGCAGCAGGGCGAAAAGCTCAAAGCCGAACTCGATGATCTCCTCGACGAGATCGACGAAGTGCTCGAGACCAATGCCGAAGATTTCGTAAAGAGCTATGTGCAAAAGGGTGGCGAGTAAGCCCATGTCGATGCCGATGTTCGCCGCTGGAGATGATCCCGGTGCCAGCTTCCCCGAGTTACTACGCCGCATGGGTCTGCAAGCAGTAGCCCCAACGTCCGATGCCTCTGTCCTGCTCACACCGCACGCCACAACGTGCATTGCCTTGCGCTTCGCCGACGGCGTGGTCATGGCGGGCGACCGGCGGGCCACCAGTGGCAATCTGATCAGCCATCGCAGTATGGAAAAGCTGGTGCAAGCCGATGCGTTCAGCGGCGTAGCTATCGCCGGAGCCGCTGGACCAGCAATGGAAATGATCAAGCTATTTCAGTTGCAGCTCGAGCATTACGAAAAGGTCGAGGGCTCTTCGCTTAGCCTTGAAGGCAAGGCCAACCAACTGTCGATGATGGTTCGCAGCAACCTGCCCGCAGCAATGCAGGGACTTGCCGTCGTGCCAATCTTTGGCGGCTTCGATCCACGGCGCAACACGGGCCGTTTGTGGACATACGACATCACCGGCGGGCGCTACGAAGAGCACGAGTTCGTGAGCACCGGCTCAGGCAGCCTGCACGCCGGCACCGTCATCAAGCTTGGGCATCGCCCGCAGATCACCCGCGACGAAGCAATCAACCTGGCGTGCCGTGCGCTGTGGGAAGCCGCCGACGCCGATTCGGCCACGGGCGGACCCGATGCACTTCGCGGTATCTATCCAGTAGTTGCCACCATCACAGCTCAGGGTTGGCAGCGCATTGGCGACGACGACCTCGCCGAGCGTTACGTCACCATTGCCAGCGAAATGAGGTCACGCACATGAGCATGCCGTATTACGTAGCACCAGAGCAGATCATGAAAGACCGCGCCGACTATGCGCGTAAGGGCATCGCTCGGGGCCGGGCCATGGTGGCGCTTCGCTATGCCGGCGGCATTGCGTTGGTTGCCGAAAATTCCTCGAACACGCTGCGCAAGGTCAGCGAGATCTACGACCGCATAGCCTTCGCTGGCGTTGGCAAGTACAACGAGTTCGACCAGTTGCGCGTCGCTGGCGTTCGCGCTGCAGACCTCAAGGGCTTTCAATACAGCCGCGACGATGTCGACGCGCGCAGCTTGGCCAACAGCTATGCGCAGATGCTCGGTCAGATTTTCACCCACGAAATGAAGCCAATGGAGGTCGAGATTCTCGTGGCCGAGGTAGCCCACGACGATATCTCTGACCAGCTGTTTCATATTCTTTACGACGGCACAGTGGTCGACGAACGACGCTTCAGCGTGTTGGGCGGCGACGCCGACGCCATTACTGCGCGCCTCAACGAGTCGTGGACCGAAGGACTCGAACTCGATGCCTGCCTGAAGGCGGCAGTGGCAGCGCTGGCCGGCCCCGATCGCCAATTGGTGGCCGACGATCTTGAGGTTGCATTGCTCGACCGAGCAGCTGAACGACGATGCTTTCGACGCCTCGACGACGATGTCGTTGGGGCGTATCTCGCGACATCGCCGCCAAGCGCTGAATGATCACTATCGATCTGAATAGCGATATCGGTGAGGGCCTTGGTCAGTGGCCGATGGGCGACGACGAAGCGCTGCTCGGCATCATCACCAGCGCCAACATCGCCTGTGGCTTTCATGCTGGCGATCCGTCGATCATGCGGCGCACATGCGGGATCGCAGCCCGCTCTGGGGTAGCTATCGGCGCTCATGTCTCGTACCCCGATCTTGTCGGCTTCGGCCGCAGGTTCATCGACATCGCGCCCAACGAGTTGGCCGATGTGGTCACGTATCAAATCGGCGCGCTACAAGCCATCGCCATCGCCTCTGGGACGCGAGTCAGCTATGTGAAACCTCACGGCGCGTTGTACAACGCCATCGTGACGCACGAGGCACAGGCCGCTGCGGTTGTTGCAGGCGTTGCTGCCTGCGGCCCGTTGCCACTCATGGGCCTCGCAAACTCAGCTGTGCTTCGACTTGCCGCACAGGCCGGACTCCCCACGGTCACCGAGGGGTTTGTCGATCGCGCCTACAACACCGATGGTTCGCTGGTCTCTCGGCTCCTGCCTGGCGCGGTGCTGCACGATGTCGAACTCGTGGCCGCGCGTGCGGTGCGCCTGGTGACGAACAGAACCGTGATAGCCATCGATGGCTCTGAGATCGAGGTCGATTTCGACTCGCTCTGCGTGCACGGCGATACACCCGACGCAGTGCAGATTGCTGGCGCTGTGCGCGTTGCGTTGGCAGCGGCCAACATCGGGTTGCGTCCCTTCGCCACCTGAGCCAGCAGCGCCTTCCAACAGTGCACACGCCCTGCGTGGTTGGGTTCGCTAGGTTGGCGCAATGGACCGGCGCATATACGGGCTCGAGAACGAGTACGGAATCACCTGCACATTGCGCGGGCAGCGCCGCCTCAGTCCCGATGAGGTGGCTCGTTATCTGTTTCGGCGAGTCGTCAGTTGGGGCCGCAGCAGCAACGTCTTTTTGCAAAATGGTGCCCGGCTGTATCTCGACGTCGGGTCACACCCCGAATACGCAACACCCGAGTGCGACTCGTTGTACGACCTCGTCGTGCACGACAAGGCGGGCGAACGCATCCTCGAAGACTTGGTCGTATCTGCCGAGCAACGCCTCAGCGAGGAGGGCATCAGAGGCACCATCTACCTGTTCAAGAACAACACCGACTCTGCGGGCAATAGCTACGGATGCCACGAGAACTACCTCACCAGCCGCGACGATGACCTCGGCCACTACGCCGAAGTGCTGATCCCGTTCTTGGTGAGCCGTCAGATCTACACGGGTGCCGGCAAGATCCTGCAGACGGCACGCGGGCCGGTGTATTCGATTGCTCAGCGCGCCGAGCACATCTGGGAAGGCGTGTCGTCGGCAACTACCCGAAGTCGGCCGATCATCAACACCCGCGACGAACCGCACGCCGACGCCGAGAAGTACAGACGCCTGCACGTGATCGTGGGCGATAGCAACATGAGCGAATACACCAACTTTGTAAAGGTTGGTGCTGCGGCGTGCATGTTGCGCATGGTCGAGGATCCAGGTGTTGTGTTGCGCGACATGACCCTCGAGAATCCGATTCGGGCCATTCGCGACATCAGCCACGACATCACCTGTCGGCGCACCGTGAAACTGGCCAACGGCCGCGAGGTCAGCGCGCTCGATATTCAACGCGAATACCTCGATCGTGCATTGCGATACGCCGACACCAAGGGCTTCCCTCCGCTCGAGCAACGCGCCCTTGAGATGTGGGAGCACTGCGTGAACACCATCGAGAACGACCCTTTAAAATTGGATCGAGAGGTCGATTGGGTCATCAAGCACAAGTTGATCGAGGCCTATCGGGCCAAGCACGATCTACCCCTGGGCCACGCGCAAGTTCAGCTACTCGACCTGCAGTATCACGACGTCACTCGAAGCCGCAGCCTGTTCTACAAGATGCAGGATCGAGGCATGGTCGAACGCATGTGCACCGATGAAGACATCATGGCTGCGGTCGACATTCCGCCGCAGACAACTCGGGCTAGGCTCCGCGGCGAATTCATCAAGCGCGCCAAAGAACGCAAGCGCGACTACACGGTCGATTGGGTGCACCTCAAGCTCAACGACCAGGCGCAGCGCACGGTTTTGTGCAAGGACCCGTTCAAGAGTCGCGACGAACGAGTCGAAAAACTGATTGCCTCGCTCTAAGCCGCGAATCGAGTCGTGGCACCCACCGACGGCCTAGAGGCGGTACGGTATCCGAGCAATGATGCCCCCAATGCCCTCGCAATCGGCGACGAGAGAACTGAAATGAACCTAGGCGACTCACTAGAAACGACCCCACAGCAGGCCACTGCCAACGCTGAGGTGCGAGCGCCGCGTCCCCCCGCCAAGCTCGTGAACCACTTCGCACGCGCGTTTCGAGAGTGGATTGTGGTCATTGTCATCGCAATCGCTGCGGCAGTCCTGATGAAGGTGTTCGTCGTGCAGCAGTTCTATGTGTCCGGCCACTCGATGGACACCACCTTGCACGACTTCGATCGCGTGCTCGTCAACAAGCTTTCGTACGACCTTCACGACCCGCGCCGTGGCGACATTGTGGTGCTCGAAGAGGCCCAAGGGCTCACCCAGCGAGATCTCATTAAGCGAGTCATTGCCCTTCCTGGCGAGACCATCGAGATCAGCCACTGCGTGGTTCTCATCAACGGCAAGGTGCTCACCGAGCCCTACCTCGATCCATCTGTCGTCACGCCCGACAACTGCGGCGGCGACCTGCTCAAGACGACGCTCACACCGCACCACGTGTTCGTCATGGGCGACAATCGCCCCGGTTCAGGCGACAGTCGCGGCCCTCTCGGCCAGGTCGACTACTCGCAGATCGTTGGACGCGCGTTCGTAGTGATCTGGCCCAAATCAGATTGGGCGTGGCTCTAGCCACAACCTCGTGCGCTACAGCAGTGGCGCACCCAGTTCGCTGCGGTAGGCGTCGATCATCCGATCGACCCAGTCGCTGTGCACTCCATCGATGCCCATTCGCAGAATTGGGCGCAACACGTGGTCGTACTGCAGGTCCCACGCGATAGCGCACAGATCGAACCGATGAAACAGTGAGACGAGGCCGCCGTTCCAATCGGTGTGATGCATGTTCATTGCGTGAATACCCTCATTCGAGAGCGACGCGGCACGGCGCTCAGGGCCCTCTTTGATACGTGTTAAGCGTGTGGAGTCGACCAACTTGGCGCCATCAAGTTGCGATCGCAAGGGAAGCAGCGTCTGCCATACCGGATGGCAAAGCCACAGCCGGGGGAGTAACTGCGGGGCTGCCTCGCGCACCACGTTGAGTACAGGCAACCCGCTGTTGTCGCCCTTGAGGTCGAGCGAGAGGTGAAACTCTGAGCCGCACTGCTCGAACAGCTCGGCGAGCGTGGGGATGAACGATGGCAGCTGTGCTCGCCGCATCTCGGTGATTCGACGCTTGCTCAGCCGATGTCGCACGTATCCGTCGTGGTCAAGCACCGGCACGCCGTCGGCGGTAACCCACACGTCGCTTTCGAGACCGGTGGCCCCAAGTTTGAGACCAATCGTGAACGCCTCGATGGTGTTTTCGGGAGCGTGCGCCTTGCCGCCGCGGTGCGCGAACGCAATCGGATGTTCGAGCAATGAGGGCAGGCGCTGTTGCATCGCAAACATTGTGACAGTTGTTTGCAGTGCACGAAACTTCGAACGGATTCACTCCGCGAGAGACTTCGTGGTTGCGTGAACTAGCCCTAGACTCCAACCCGTGTTCAACCTGTCGGGCAGCGAACTAATTTTCCTCGTGCTCATCGCCCTCGTGGTACTCGGCCCCGACAAACTGCCCGAAGCAATCCGCAAGGCCACCAAGGCCTACAACGATTTCAAGAAGATGGCTGGCGGCTTCCAAGAAGAAATGCGCACCGTGCTCGAAGAACCGATGCGCGAGATGCGCGAAACCGCCGACCTCGTCAAGAGCTCGGCCATGTTCGACCCTCAGGCCGATGTAAAGCCCACCGCTGCCAAGCCAGCGGCGACTCCGGTGGTTGCGTCTGAAACGGCCACGCCTGAACCAGCTCCTGTCGTAGAGGTCCCGTCTGCGCCCGTACGAACACCGTCGTTCGATATCTCCAACTACGTCGGCGAGACCGATGCGTCGTATGTGGCCCCCGAGCCAGTTGCGGCCGCCGTCGAAGCCGTCGAAGCCGACGAGGCAACGCCCGCATGAAGCTTCCCTTTACGTCCGCAAGCCTGCCTGCGCTCAAGGGCCCCGAAGATCGCATGACCCTGCGCGACCACCTTGCCGAGCTTCGGGTTCGCATCGTGCGCAGCATGCTGGCAGTCACCCTCGGCGTGATCTTCATGCTCGCGTTCTATGACCCGGTGCTTCGTTTCCTCGTGAAGCCATACAAAGACTTATGCGCTTCCAAACCAAATCTGCAGTGCAACGGCCAACTCTTTGGCCTCGGACCACTCGATGGGTTCTCGACCCGCATTTCAGTATCGATGTACGGCGGCTTGCTGCTGGCTTTTCCCGTGGTGTTGTGGCAGATCTGGCGCTTTGTGGTTCCAGCACTGCATGCCAAAGAAAAGAAGTACGCCATTCCGTTCATCAGCTCGACCATTGGGCTGTTCGTACTTGGCGGCTACATCGCCTATTGGACCCTCGATAAGGCGCTTGAGTTTCTGATCTCGTGGTCGGGTTCCGGCGTTGGCCAAATCTTCCAAATCGAGAAATACATCAGCCTTGTAGGGCTGATGGTGTTCGCGTTTGGCATCGGCTTCGAATTTCCGGTGCTGCTCGTGTTCCTGCAAATTGCTGGCGTCTTGACCCCACAAACGCTGCTCAAGGGTTGGCGCTTCGCGATCATGGCCATCTTCGCAATCGCTGCGATCATCACTCCTTCTGGTGACCCCATCTCGATGCTTGCATTGGCAGTGCCGATGAGCATCTTTTATCTCATCTCAATCGTGATTGGGCTCATCATGCAGCGCCGCAAGCGCAAGCGGGCCCTCAACGCCACCGATGACGACGACGACGATCACGACACCGCAGGGGCTGCGGCGTCCGCCTAAACAACCGCCCGACGCGCCACACTGGTAGCCGTGCGTGCCGACCGGGCCGAATTGATTGCCCACTACACATTTCCGCTCGATCGTTTCCAGCTCCAAGCAATGGACGCGCTCGACGACGGCCAATCAGTTCTCGTCGCCGCGCCCACTGGCTCGGGAAAAACAGTGGTGGCCGAGTACGGCATCGAGACCGCAATTCGCGCGGGCAAGCGAGCGTTCTACACCGCACCCATCAAGGCGCTGTCGAATCAGAAGTTCCACGATCTCGTCGGCATCTACGGCGCTGAGCGCGTAGGACTACTCACCGGCGACAACACGATCAACGGTGACGCAGCGATCGTGGTGATGACCACCGAAGTGTTACGCAACATGATCTACGGCCGCTCGGGCGCGCTTGATGACCTTGCCGTCGTGGTGCTCGATGAGGTGCACTTCTTGCAAGACACCTATCGAGGCCCAGTATGGGAAGAAGTCATCATCCATCTTCCCGAGCGGGTGCAGTTGGTTTGCTTGTCGGCCACGGTGAGCAATGCCACCGAGCTCACCGACTGGATCAGCACCGTTCGCGGCCCCACCACAGCCGTGCTTGAAGACACCCGGCCGGTACAACTCGAGAACCTGTTTATGGTTGGCGATCGCAGCAGCGAGAAGATTCACCTGCTGCCCACGCTGGTCAACGACCGACCCAACGCGGTGGCCATGCGGCTCACCGAAGAGGGCACGAACCAGTGGAAAGGTGGTCGCAGCCGAGGCGGCGGCCATGGCACGCGCCGGTTGTATCCACCCTCTCGCGTCGAGGTCGTTGATCGACTCGAGCGCGAGCAAATGTTGCCGGCTATCTATTTCATCTTCAGTCGCAACCAATGCGACGAAGCCGCCAAGACCTGCCTTGCTGCTGGCATTCGGCTCACCACCGGCGAACAACGCGACCGCATCCACGAAATCGCCGAAGCGCGTCTCGCTGGCATCGAAGCCGACGACCTCGCTGTGCTGGGCTACTCACAGTTTCTGGCCCAGCTCGAGGCGGGCATCGCAGCGCACCATGCCGGCATGGTGCCACCCTTCAAAGAGGTGGTCGAGGCGTGTTTTAGCGAGGGACTCATCAAGATCGTCTTCGCCACCGAAACGCTTGCCGTTGGCATCAACATGCCAGCTCGCACAGTGGTGATCGACAAGCTCACCAAGTTCACCGGCGAGCATCACGCCACCCTCACTGCGGGCGAGTACACCCAACTCACCGGACGTGCCGGGCGCCGCGGTATCGACGAATACGGTCAGGCAATCGTGCTGTGGACCCCGTTTACGCCGTTCGAGCAAATCGCTGGCATTGCGGCGAGCCGCTGGTTCCACCTCAACTCGGCCTTCCGCCCCACGTACAACATGGCGGCCAATTTGGTACGCACGTATTCAAGCGAGCAGGCGCATCACCTGTTGAATCTGTCGTTCGCCCAGTACCAAGCCGACGGCGATGTGGTGCGACTCGAAACCAAACTCTCGCGACGTCAGGCACAGCTGGCCGAACTGAGCGAGCAGGCCACCAGCCCGTTCGGCGACATCGAGGACTACCGAAGGCAACTGCGCGAGGCCAACACGCCTGTGGCCTATGCGCCCGGACGCGACGACCCCATCGATCTCGCGATCATGAAGCTTCGTCCTGGCGATGTGGTCTACATCAACAAGGGTAAGTACGCCGGGCGCGCAGCGGTTATCTCAACCGCAAACCGCAAAGGCGGCACACGCCTCAGCGTGATCACTTCGCGCCACGATCTGCTGATGCTGTCGGGCGCCGACTTCGAGAGTCCACCCGCAGTGCTTGGCAGCATCGACATGCCCGCCGACTTTGCGCCGCACCGCAACGATTTCCAACGCGAGGTCGCTGCTCGACTCGACAAGGCCAAGCTCAAGGCGCAACCGCACGGTCGCCGCATTCCAGTGGTTTCGCTCGATGGGTATCACCCTGTTGAGGACGATCCCGATTTGAAGGCCCGCCTCAAGGCCGCAGCGCAAGCCGAACGCGTGGCGCGCGATGTCGAAGAGATTCATGCGCGCGTCAAGGGTCGCGGACAATCGATTGCGCGCGACTTCGACCGAGTGCTTGGCATTCTTTCGGCCTGGGGCTACATCGACGGCTGGAAGCTCACCGATGCGGGCCAGATGCTGGCGCGCACGTTTCACGAGAGCGATTTGCTCATCGTTGAAACACTTCGTCAGGGTCTACTCGACGATCTCGATCCGGCCACGCTCGCCGGACTCGTGTCAGTGTTCGTATACGAACACCGAAGTTCTGAAGAGCCGCCGTTGGCCTGGTTCCCGAACTCATCAGTGCGCAAGCGCTGGCTACAAATAGCGTCGCTGAGTTCTGATCTTCGCGAGATCGAAGAAGAAGACGGCCTCATTATGCATCGTCCTCCCGACGCTACGTTCTTGGCGATTGCGTTCGCTTGGGCTGCGGGCGAGGGTTTCGCCGAAGTAGTAGAGGCCGAAGAATTGTCGGGCGGCGACTTCGTTCGCACCATCAAGCAACTGATTGACCTACTGCGCCAACTCGCAATCGTGGCTCCCGTAGCGGCCACGCGACGCAGCGCTGAGAAGGCGGCCGAGGCGTTGTTCCGCGGCGTTGTTGCAGCATCGAGTGCCGTAGAAATCGAGACCGATCTTCCGACCGTGGCGCCGAGCGAGGTCGTGTCCGAGGTCGTGCCCGAATGACCATCCGCAAGGGCCACGAATGGGGTTCGCTTGCAGTCGCCTCCGCAGCGATGCTCACCGTGTCATCGAATGCAGAGTTACGCGCCGTGGTTGAAGCTGCGCGCAAGAACGGCAGCGCTATCGCCACGGTAGGTCTGCTTGGCGGCGACTTGATGCGCACGCTTGGCGGCAGCGCGCAGCCGTCCCGATTCACGTCGGGCGAGGCTGTGCCGCATCTGCCGATCGACCTTGTTCATGTTGTTGCCGATGAGTCTCGCGAGGGGTGGTTCGCCGCCCACCTTGTGGCACGACACACGTGGTGGCACGGACAAATCGTGGCGGCAATGAATGCTCAATTCATCAACAGCTGGGACGTCGCCCCACGATGCCATCCCAACGACGGGCTCGTCGATCTTGTGACAGCAAGCTCATCGATGAACCTCCAGCAGCGTTGGTTGGCGCGATCGCGTATTCCACTCGGCACCCACGTTCCGCATCCAATGATCACGACGCGTCAATTGGCAAGCGTCTCGCTCGACCTGCCAGGCAAGACACCTGTATGGCTCGATGGTCAGCGGTGGGGGAGCGCTCGGCATGTGCAGATCACCGTCGAACCCGACGCCTTCGTCGCCGTGGTCTGATATCGCTTCGACTACGGTCGAACGATGGGTAGCTATCAGGAGTTCGCTGAGGTGACTCAGCCCGTGGCCGCGGGTCTGCCGGTCACCGTAGACACCACGTACGATCTCGCCAACTACGAAAGCGCGCTGCATCGACTCGAGGCAGGCGACCAACTCGGCAAGATCGTGCTACATCATCGCTAAGGAGCCATGAATGAACAATGACATCGAGAGCCTGAAGGACGCTGTTTGTGCCGAGGTCGATCGCCTGGCCCCACAACTGCTCAAGGCCAGCCACGACATTCATGCCCACCCCGAACTCAACTTCGAAGAGCATTACGCGCACGACTTGCTCGCCGACCTGCTCGAGCAGGCTGGCTTGCCCACTCAGCGCCATGCGTATGGCGCTGAAACGGCTTTCGAGGCGCGCGCCGGCGACACTGGCTTCGATATTGCGGTGCTGTGCGAGTACGACGCACTACCCACCATCGGCCACGCCTGCGGCCACAACATCATCGCCACCGCAGGGCTGGGCGCCGGACTCGCCGCAGCCACAGTCGCTCAACGCGCGGGCGGTCGGCTGCGCATCATGGGCACGCCAGCCGAAGAAGGCGGAGGCGGCAAAATTGTCATGGCCCGCAACGGCGCGTTCGATGGCGTCGACGCCGCAATGATGGTGCATCCCGCCGATGCCGATCTGATTCGCATGGACACCATTGCGTTGCAAACGGTCGACATCGAGTTCCACGGCAAAGCTGCCCACGCCGCTGCCGCTCCGCACGAAGGCCGCAACGCTCTCGATGCTGCGGTGCTCGGCTACATGAACGTGGCCGCACTGCGCCAGCACATCGGGCCCAACGAGCGCATTCATGGCATCTTCACCAAGGGCGGCGACAAGGCCAACATCGTGCCTGCCGAGACCGAGATGAACTGGATTGTTCGCTCACAGACCATTGCCTCGTTGCAGCCGCTCAAGCAACGAGTCCTGCAATGTTTCGGGGGAGCAGCGGCCGCATGTGGTTGCACGACCTCGAGCACATGGAACACCCACACCTACGCCGACATGATCGACAATGGCCCAATGGTGGCGTCATACGTGGCCAACTCGAGTCGCCTCGGCCGCTCGGTTGTCGACCCCACGGTTCTTGGCCGGCGCGTTGTTGGTTCTACCGACATGGGCAATGTGAGCTACCTCGTTCCCTCGATTCACCCAATGATCAAAACCGCTCCCGACGGTGTGGCGATTCACACCGTCGACTTTGCGCGCTGGGCAATCAGCCCACTTGCGAATCGAGCAATCATCGACGGAGCCAAAGCAATGGCAATGACCGTGATCGACCTGTGGTGCGATGCAGATCTGATGAACAGCACCAAAGAAGCCTTTAGCCGCCGACCTACAAACGTCGAAGTTCTCTAAGTCCTGCTCAGGGCTGGCGCGCAATACCGTTTCTGGAGGTGCCACCCCCGTAGAGTTGACACTCGTGACGGTCTACGTCCCCGAAGAATTCTCTAGTGACGAAAGCGACGTACTCCGTCGCTACTTCTCCAACCTCGACGGTCCAGTCTTCGCGCTCGTGAACCTGCCCGAAGTGGTGAAGGGCGCGTTGTTCGCTCGTTACAGCCGTAGCCCCAAGAGCCTGCGGCGGTTGTTTCTCGACGAGTTCGTGGGCGACCTCGACATCAGCGGCGATCAATCCGTCGATGCAACTGTTGGCCTCGAGCGCGCCGAAGAGCTCTACGAAAAAGTCTTCTTCGAGTACGGCGACGACTCAGTCGCTCAGCTTGGCGGCGTTCACCTTGCGTGCGAACAGGCGTCAAACATCTTGACCAAGGTGCTCGAGTGGGGCCGGCTGATGAGCTACCTCGAGCAGAGCACTCGCTACATCGCGTACGACTCTCGTCTCGGCGGCCGCTACCGGTTCTACCGAGACCCAGCGGTGCTCAACAGCCCGTTTGGCACCCGCTACGTGGGCGACATGGACCGCATGTTCGACTCGTACAGCCTGCTCATCAACAAGGTCACCGAGCATGTTCGCGCCACGGTGCCACGCGGTCCCGACGACAGCGACTTTATCTATCGCCAGGCCACACGCGCCAAGGGCCTCGATGCGGTGCGCGGTGTGCTGCCTGCGGCGTCGCTCAGCAACGTGGGCATCTACGGCACCGGCCAGGCGTTTGAGATGCTGCTGCTGCGGATGAAGTCGCATCCGCTGCCCGAGGCTCAGCATTACGCCGAACTCATGTTGCACGAACTGCGCAAGGTCATCCCCAGCTTCCTGCGCCGAGTCGATCTTCCCGATCGCGGTGGTCGCTGGAGCGAATACATGATCAGCACTCGCGACCGTACAGCCGAGCTTGTCGATGGCATCTTCGGTGGTACGCCAGTAGAGCCAGCTGCCTCCGTCGAGTTGCTCGACTGGGATCCTGAAGCTGAAGACAAGCTGCTCGCAGCCATCTGCTACCCGCACACCAACCTGCCCGAGTCGCAGATTCTTGAGCGAGTAAAGAAGCTCGGCGCAGACGAACGAATCGCTCTTGTACGCGCCTACGTGGGCGAGCGCGAGAACCGCCGCCATCGCCCGGGCCGCGCCTTCGAACGCATCGACTACCGCTTCGACGTGGTCAGCGATTACGGCGCCTTTCGAGATCTGCAGCGCCATCGCATGCTCACCATCGATTGGCAGCCGCTCACGCCAAACCACGGCTACGTGCGTCCCGATCTTGTCGATGGCGCGGGCATGACCGAAGTGTTCGACGATGCAATGTCACGCTCCGCTGCGCTGTACGACGCGCTCCGCCACGATTTTCCAAACCAGGCCAGTTACGCAGTCTCGATGGCCTACAGAATTCGCTACTCGATGCAGTTCAACGCCCGCGAGGCAATGCACATGCTCGAACTTCGCTCATCTCCACAAGGCCACCCGGCATACCGCCGAGTGGCACTCGAGATGCACCGACTCATCGCCGAAAAGGCCGGGCACTACGCCGTGGCCGAGGCAATGTCGCACATGACGCAAGAGGTTCCAGAACTGGAACGCCTCGAGTCAGAGCGTCGTGCCGAGAAGCGTCGCCAACAGACCTAGACTGCCGAAAATTGGTGGTTCCCAGAGACTTTTGGCATTTGTGACCGGAGTCACTGAGGCTGTGTGAGAAGACCAGTAAACAACGCACGTATGCTCGCCGCCCGCGCGGGGGTTTCAATGAGGAGACAATATGGCTGACGATGACGACACGATTGACCCAGAAGACGAAATCGTAGAACCCGAGACCGAAGAGACCGACGACGTAGACCCAGACGAGCTCAGCGAAGAAGAGCTCGACGGCGACGATGAGTTCGCAGTTATCGACGACGAGTTCACCGACGAGGCCGACGCCGACGAAGACGATGACGACACCGATGGGCCCGTTCGCCGCACCGTGTCCACCGACGACGACGATGACGACGACATGATCGCCCCCGACGATGTCGAAGCCGACCTTGACACCATTCTCAAAGACCGCCTCGTCGCTACCGACGACGGCGACGAAGACGACGAAGGCGAGCCCGAAGATCGCTCTGAGTCGGCCGATCGTTTGCAGCCGAAGCGCTCCGACGAGCGTCTGTGCCCAAGTTGTTTCTTGCTCGTTCGCAATGGTGCCCCGAATTGCCCAATCGGCGACGACGACTGCCCATTGCTCACCAAGCCAAAGAAGAAGTAGCCACCTGATGGCGGCCGGGAAGACTCCGCTTGGCCACGTGGTCGATCTTGTGGTGTACGCACCCGTGGGTCTGTTCACGTTGGCCCAGCGCGAGCTTCCTGAGCTCATCAGCGCTGGAAAAACGAGAGTAGATAATCAGATCACGCTGGCCCGGTTCATTGGCAAGATGGCCGTGAAGCAGGGCTCAAGCGAGTTCAAGCGGCGCATGGGTGCTGCCGAAGAGTCACGCAAGCCCACGTCAGCAGCGGCTCAAATCATCGATATTCAGCCGTCTCTCGAGAAGGCGTCTCCGTCGCCTCGCAGCACATCGGGCGCGCACCTGCCAATCGACGGCTACGACAGCCTGGCGGCTTCGCAAGTGGTGCAACGCCTCAACACGCTCACCGCAGCCGAACTCGAGACCGTTCGCGCTCACGAAGAGTCCAATCGGGCCCGCCGCACCATCTTGGGCAAGATCACTCAACTCCAGGCGCACTGAGTATGGACCCCGTCGTACGCCGGGCAACCATCAACGACATCAGCGACCTGGCTCGGCTCCAGCTGCTGGCGCGCCAAGGCATCGAAGATGTGCGCGGCGGGGCGCTACGGCTCGCTGAGTGCCCCGTGGTGGCCGAATGGAATCCGCTCATCGACGATCCGCACGCCGTGGTTGTGGTGGGCACACTCGACGATTCGGTGCTGAGCTACGCCGTGATGCACCTGTCTGCCGCCAATAACCGCGGCATCATCACTCACGCCTTTGTCGAGGCCGAGGCGCGCGAGCTCGGGCTCGGCGACACGATGGTTGAGCATTTCATTGCGGCGGTTCGCACCGCCGGGCTAGGCGGCATTGAGGCCATAGCCCTACCCGGCGATCGCGAGACGAAGAACATGTTCGAGCGGGCCGGTCTCACGGCCCGCAAGCTCACGGTGTACAAAGCACTGCCGAGCAGCGCCCCCTAGTCAACTGCGGGTGATTACTTACCCTGCCAGTTGGGTGCACGCTTTTCGATAAAGGCGGTGAGGCCCTCTTTCACGTCTTCGGACTGCATGACCTTGGCGAACTCAGCGTTGGTGAGGTTCTTCAGGGTCTCGTCGTCTTCGTATGCTGCGGCAAGCACAACCTTGCGGCTGGCGTAGACAGCGAGTGGGGCGGCATTGGTGATCTGAGTCGCCAAGCGCATTGCTTCGTCGAATGCCTGACCTGGCTCGGTAAGACGTGACACGAGGCCGAGGTCGTAGGCGCGCTGTGCGGTGAATGGCTCGCCGGTGAGGATGGCTTCCATCGCTGCAGCCTGGCCAATGGCGCGGGGGAGACGGAACAAGCCGCCAGCGCCAGCGATGAGGTTGCGCTTGGTCTCGGCGAGGCCGAACGATGCCTGCGTGCTGGCAACCACGAGGTCGGCAGCAAGCACAATTTCGCAGCCACCGGCTGTGGCAAGGCCATCGACGGCGACGACCACAGGCTTGGTGCGCTCGCGGTATACGAAACCGGCGAAGCCGCCGCGCTTGGTATTGAGCCCACCGGCTTGACCCGAGTTGATCGCCTTGAGGTCGGCTCCAGCGCAGAACACTGGCCGCGCTTGACCTTCGGTGTTGGCGCGCAGTACGCCAACCCACACCGTTGGATCGGCCTCGAGCTTGTCGATCGCTGCCTCAAGACCGGCAGCGACGTCTCCGTTGATCGCGTTGCGAGCATCGGGGCGGTTGAGTGTGATGACCGCAATGCGGCCTTGAGTTTCGTACTGGACGATGTCAGACATGGTGAGTCATCGTAGAGCCGAGTGGCCCTGCGAGACGAACTGATGCCTGATGTCGGATCAGGCCGGGTCGGCCGGTGCCTCTGGCTCAGCTTCAGCAGCTGGTGCCGCAGCGGCGACTTCAACCTCGACCGCAGCAGTCTCGACCTCGACAACAGCTTCGACAGCAGCAGTCTCGACCTCGACAACAGCAACCTCGACTACAGCAACCTCGACTACAGCAACTTCAGGAGCTGCTGGTGCAGGAGCGGCAGCTTCAGTTGGCGCAGCAGCAGCGGCGCGTGGCGCTGCTGGCTTGCGTGCCGGTGGGCCGGGGCGGGCCGGACGCAATGGCTTGGGCATCGACGAGCCACCGGTGACCTCGATACCGAACAAGGCAGCAATCTGCGGAAGAGCAGGGGCCAAACGCTTGACGGTGGCGGTGAGCTCGTCGCTCACCGTGGCTGGGGGAGCGGCTGGCTTAATGAGCGAGCGCATTGGGGCGAACGCTGCAGCTTCGAGCACAGCGACCCAACGATCGGGCATTGCATCGGCTGCGAGCGAGGTGATTGCGCCCTCGGCAAGCTTCACGGCGAGCTCTGGTGGCAGGCGTACGCCGGCCTTTGGCGGCAACGATGACAGCTTGAGCGCACGAACAACGCGACCCACGGTGAGGGCCGACGTGATGTCGTCGAGCCAGAGCAACAATTCGCTCTCTTGCTTGGCGATCAACGCCTGCTTGAGCTCTGCGGCCAGCGCGCGGGTTGACTCGTCGCGAGCGACCACTGGGTCTTCAGATGCGGCGACAACCGAACGCAAATCGGGCAACGCCAGTTCGGCGAGATCGGCCTTGGCGGCATCGGCACGGTCGAGCCATTCGGCGACGCGCAACTTGGGGAGCAACTGCTCGGCCATCTGAATCAGACCGGCGGCTGGAATCTCTTCTTGGCCTGCGGCCTTGAGGCGAGCGTTTTGCTCTTGCACGGCTTGACGCACGGCAGGAATTCCGCCCTGCAAGGCACGCTCGGCCACGGGGCGCTGGGCCTCTGGCAAATCGGCGAGCACTGCAGCACGATGGGCGCGGCCTGGCTTGAGACGCTTTGGCTTTGGACGCTGCGCCAACTCGGGTGGAGCAGTGAAGTTGGGGCGAGGGCGACGATCGCCGGCGCCTGCTTCGCCACCAGCGCGTGCTGGGCGGTCGCCATCGCGACGAGGACGACGATCTTGTCCGGCTCCGGCTCCGGCAGGTGCCTCGCCGTCGCGACGCGGACGACGATCACCATCGGTGCGCGCTGGGCGATCACCTTCGGGACGACGTGCTGGGCGGTCACGACGATCGCCGCGATCTCCACGATCTCCACGGTCGCTGCGATCTCCACGATCGTTGCGGCCCCGCGTGGCGAGCTGCTGCGTGACGGGTTCGAAGTCTTTGCTGCTTGGCAAGATCTCGAGCAAGCCGCCCTCGTCGGCCTTGCCCTTGATGGTGGACACGCTGAGCACTCGTGTGCCATCGAGCTCGGTTTCGACGTCGGCACGGAAGATGTCGCCGACCTTCGATGGGCCGGGCAATACCGTTGCTTCGAGTACACCCTTTGGCTCACGGGCTCCGGCTGCTCGCCAGGTCCAGGTGCCGTCGGGGCGCGTGCTTGTTAGTTCGATCTCAATCCTGCGGGACATATGCCCAGCACGCTATCCGGTCAAAGGTCACTCCCTCTTACTGCCGCGTATCTCATCCGTTGAGCAGTTGCTCGGCTCACTCTGTTGGCTACCGTTGCGCCGTGCCGATTTACGCGCTGGGAGACCAGGTTCCGAACATCCATCCCGATGCATACATTCATCCCGATGCCGTAATCATTGGGTCTGTGCACATCGGGGCAGAGAGCTCGGTGTGGCCATGCGCCGTGCTGCGCGCCGACGACGGCGCCATCTACATCGGTGAGCGCACCTCAATTCAAGATGGCTGCGTGCTGCACACCACACCGTTTTGGCCAACACGTGTCGGCAGTAACTGTGTTGTCGGCCATCTCGTGCATCTCGAGGGGTGCACCATCGAAGACCGGTGCCTCGTTGGCAACGGCTCAATTCTGATGCATCAAGTCATGGTGCATACCGGTTCAATCGTGGCCGCCAACGCGGTGCTGCTCAACGGCACGGTGGTTCCCAGCGGCGCGCTTGCTGCTGGTGTACCGGCCATGATCAAAGAAGGCAAAGCGCGAACCGAGCACATCGATATGGCTGTGCAAAGTTACGTGAACCGAAGCAAGCGCTTCCGCGACACGCTTCGTCGGATCGACTGACCAGTGGTTCTCGCACTTGTCGTCACCGTCAGCACAGCCGATGTCGAGCTCGCCTCAGATGATCTCTGGTCACTCGGCGTCGTGGCCGTCGAAGAACGCTCTGGTTCCTCAGACAGCACCGTCGAACTCTGGACTTCGCTGGGCGAAGAACAAGACTCGATCATTGCGGCACTCAACACGTTCGATCGCGCGTGGACCTGGCGATTCGAACCAGTCGACGAGTCGGTGAGCGAAACGTGGCGCGACTTCGCCACCGCCACGTGGGTTACTGATGACCTGGTTGTGTATCCGGCGTGGATTCCCCGTCCCGAATCCGCCACGGCCACGGCGATCAGCATTGATCCCGGAGCCACATTTGGAATGGGCGATCACCCCACCACGGTGCTGTCGTTGCGCGCGCTGCGCGAACTGCCCACCGAAGGCGCCACGGTGCTCGATGTCGGTTGTGGCAGCGGCGTACTCGCTATCGCTGCATGTTTGTTTGGTGCGTCTCACGCAGAGGCCATCGACATCTCTCCGGCTGCTGTGCCAACAACCATCGACAACGCAACGCGCAACGGTGTGGCCGATCGGGTCAACGTGTCCACCACACCCTTGGCCGATGTCGACGGCAGCTTCGACATCGTGCTTGCCAACATCTTGGCGCCAGCACTGATCGACCTCTCAGGCGACCTCAAGCGGGTTCTCTCGCGATCGGGCGCGCTGGTGATCAGCGGCATTTTGGCCGAGCGTCACGACCATGTGCTTGCCGCGCTCGCTCCATTGCGTGTGGTGAAGCGTTACGAACTCGAGAGTTGGACAGCGATCACCCTGCGTTGGTGAGCAGCGCCTCGATGGCTTCGCGATGTGGCAACGACGGCACCGCGCCACGAACTGTTGTGGCCAAGGCCCCTGCCGCCGAAGCGAACCGAAGCGCATCGACAATGTCGACACCGCGCGACATCGCTGCGGCAAAGGCGCCGCAGAACGCATCGCCAGCACCGGTTGTATCGATGGCCTCGACTCTCAACGCAGGTATCGCAAGCACCGGCTGACCGGGGCGACACAACATTGCGCCACGAGATCCAAGCGTGACCACAACCGCCGATACGCCGAAGTCGAGCAACGTGGTAACGCCGCCGAGCAGCTGCACTTCGTGTTCATTCGGGATCACGATGTCGCACAATGCAAGCGTGTCTTCGTCGACTCGACTGGCGGGCGCCGGGTTCAAGATGGTGAGTGCGCCTGCCTGCTTCGCTGCGGCAAGCGCCTCGCGAACGACGACTGCGGGCACCTCGCGTTGCACAAGCAGCACGCGCCCAGACCCGGCCGCAGCGCGTACGTCGTTTGGCTTGAGTCGGCCGTTGGCGCCGGGCACCACGATGATCGAGTTCTCGCCGCTTGATGACACGCCGATGAGTGCGCGGCCAGTTGGCGCATCGGACAACTCAACGAGCGCACTTCGGTCGATGAACTCGGCATCCATCACGGCGATCAACTGACGCGCCGCATCGTCGCCGCCGACCGCACCAGCAAAGGCAGTGCGTGCTCCAGCACGTGATGCGGCGACGGCTTGGTTCAGGCCCTTGCCACCAGCGAACTCGGCGTAGGTAGAGCCCATCACCGTCTCGCCTGGCCCAGGTAAGCGGTCGGTGGTGGCGACAAGATCAAGGTTCGCGCTGCCTACCACGCACACGTCGAACGTTGGTTGCGTGCTCACGATGGCGTTGCAGTAGGTCGAAACACTGCAGGGCGCTTGGCGATGAAAGCGGCCACAGCTTCGGCGTGTTCGGGCGATTTCCAACACTCAGCGAGCAGCACCTGCTCGCGACGTTGGATCAAGGAGAGGTCGGTTTCGACCAAGTTCTCGGTAAGCAACTGCTTGGTCATCCGCAGTTGCGGTGTGGGGTTCTGCGCATACGAGCGCGCCGTGTTCATCGCTGTCTCGAGCAGTGCCTCGGGTTCGACGAGTTCGTCGACAAGACCGATTCGAGCAGCCTCGGCGGCTGGAATAATGCGTCCCGACAAGAACAGGTCACTGGCATGACCAAAGCCCACGCGAGCTGCCAGTAGGCGAGTGCTCGCAAGTTCGGGCACGAGGCCCATCTTGATAAAGCCCATGCCGAACTTGGCTGCGCTGGATGCAACGATGCGATCGGCCGGAAGAATCATCGTGACGCCGATACCGACTGCTGCACCATTGACCGCGGCGACGATGGGCTTTGACCTACGCAATAGATCGACCCAATCAAGACCAGCAGGCATACCGCCCACACCGTCGGCGGTGTTGCTGCCCGGATCATCGCCGTGGATGCGGGTGGAGAACGTGGCCTCCATATCGGCACCGGCACAAAATCCTCGGCCTGCTCCGGTCATCACGATGGCGCCAACGGTGTCGTCAGCATTTGCGGCCTGCACAGCATGCGCCTGCTCGTCGGCCATGCGCGGGGTCCACGCATTGAGCCGGTCGGGCCGGTTGAGGGTGATCAGTGCAATGGGGCCATCGACTGAATAGGTGATCTGTGTGTATTCCACGAGCGCACCCTAGATCGTTGAAAGCCTGCAATCGCAGGCCACGCGTAGCGTTTGCTCAGCTTGCGCCGCGGGCGCGAACACCAATCGGGGCAATCAAGCGATAGCCAGCCGAGTGGCGCTCGTCTTCGGACTCGCTACCCCAAAAACCGTACTCATGGTTGTCTCGGGCGTACGAACAACAACGGCTCTTCACGCTGCAGCTGGCGCACACCGACCGAGCCATCGCTTCGCGTCGATCGCGTGCCTGTGGCCGCTCGGCAGGAGCGGGGAAGAACAGATTCGTCAGCCCCTTACACGCGGCATCTCGCATCCAACGATCGTCGGTTGCTTCGCGGTGAAAGATGATTTCTACCGAAGCCATGGAACCCCCTCGAGTTCGACTTATAGCGTGCCCGCCGACCCCCGGACGACACGAGATCGATCATACGTAGAAGTAACCACCGAGTCAATTGCATACTGCAATGAAAAAAATATTCCAGAGCGGCGCCCAATTGGACCGTTTGTCACCTCAGGGGAGTCAGGAGCCGAGCAGTTCGCGCACCCCAGCGGCGAACACGTCGACATCTTCGATGGTGGTGTCCCAGGCGGTCATCCAACGCACCTGATGCGACGGAACATCCCAGTCCCAAAAGAAGCACCAGTTACGGAGTTCGTCGATGAGATGTGGCGGAAGACGCGGAAACACGCTGTTCACCACTGGTGCTGCGTCGTAGGCCACCGCTGGGATTGCGCTCGTGGCGTCGTAGAGGCGCCGAGCCATGAGGTTCGAGTGAGCCGCCAATGTGAGCCACAAGTCGTCGTGCAGCAACGCATTGAACTGAGCCGAAACAAAGCGCATCTTTGACGGCAGCTGGGTGACTTGCTTGCGAACATATGGGGCCACTGCTGAGAAGCGGTCGTTGAGATAGACAACAGCCTCGCCGTACATCATTCCGTTCTTCGTGGCGCCAAAGCTCAGTACGTCGACGCCAGCGTCAACTGTCATTGCTCGCAGCGCCGCACGAGTACCGCCGGCGGCAGCGACAGCGTTCGCGATACGAGCGCCGTCCATGTGTACCGACATGCCGTGACGGTGCGCCGCCTCACATAGCAACGCGATTTCTTCGGCGCTGTACACGGTGCCGAGTTCGGTGCTCTGGGTGATGCTCACGACTCCGGGCTGGGCGTGGTGCATCACACCAATTGCATGCGCCTGCTCTTCGATCTGCGCGGGCACAAGTTTGCCGTCGGCGCACGGAACGTCGATGAGTTTGGCGCCGAGAATGCGCTCGGGCGCACCTGTCTCGTCGACATTGATGTGTGCCCAATTCGTGCACAACACAGCCTGAGCTGGCCCAAGCATGCTCGCCAGCGCCATCACGTTGGCGCCCGTGCCACCCCACACCAAGTACGAACTCGTGTTGCCACCAAACAAATCGCGCATGCGGTCGTTCATCTCAGTGGTCCATCGATCAGAGCCGTAGGCCAAGGCGTGGCCGCTATTGGCTTCGTTCAATGCATCGATCACTGCGGGATGAACGCCTGCGGCGTTGTCGCTTGCGAACGCTCGACGGGGAGGAGGCGCTGAGATCATGTCGACCAGTATGGCCTGTCCGTTTGGGGACGTGCTCAGTCGCCGAACACTGTGGTGATCATTCGCCCCACGCGCTCGCTGGCACTAGCGGCAAGATCGGAAACCACCATGATTCGTTGCACCCAACGGTCTGTGCCGTCGTATCGCGCCTCGAACGGACTCCGTCCGTGCACAACCACATCATTGTCGAGTATCACCAGATCGCCAGCGGCAAGCGTGACCTCTCCGTGGTTGGCGGCCAATGCATTTCCCAATGCGCGCAACGCACCTTCGGCCTCGACGTCGGTGCCAACCATCAGGTCTTCGTCGAAGACCATGGCCGGACACGATCGATCGCCAGACAGCACGGCCATTGGAGCGCCAAGCGCATTCTGACGACCATGCAAATAACTCTCGTCGACGGCGCAACGAAACCGAGGCTGGAACAGCGTGTCGATCATCTGCGCGCTGAGATGGGGGAGCGCATCGTGGATCGATGCCACGGTTGTTTGCGCATTGGTGTCGCCTCGCAAACACAGCAGCAGCAGGTACTTGGGCCGATGCGGATGAAAGGCTGCCTCAGTATGGAACATCAACGTGATGCGTGACGACGTTGAGGTTTGCCGTCCCGAAGACGCCCGAACGGGCACGAGGTTTTGCACCATGTCGCCGTCGTGCTCGGGCTCGTAACCAACGGGTTCGCCCAGCAGCGACGCAACAGCGACGAGCAGCAACTCGCTGGCATGGCTCTTGCTCGTTGCGGCCGTTGGTTCAGGCGGAGTAGCGGGAATTACCCCGACGACCAGATTTCGCAGCAGCAGCCAACCCTGGGGAGTTGAGTCGGCCCGAAACGCGATCACCGCATCGCGCACATCAGCGGGTAACTCAACCGTCTGCCGAGCGGTTTGGACCAGAGAATCGTCGTCACGTTTCATGGTGGAATGCATATTCCAAACGCTAACACGACTTGGAATGTTTGGTTCTAGATTCTTGTGTGCTTTCGAGCACATAGTTGCGCTGCAGCTACGATGCCAACCCATGGAGGTTGAGAACCGCATCACCGAATCGGGTCCGCAGCTCACCACCGCCGAACGGCGCGTAGCCGAGGTGGTGCTGAGCAATCCCGAACTGGTGGCTTTTGGCACCGTGGCCGAACTCGCCCAGGCCGCCCAGTCGGGTGCAGCCACGGTGGTGCGCCTCGCAGCAAAGATCGGCTACGACGGCTTCACAGCACTACAGGCAGCCGTTCAACACGAACTGTCGAACCAACTCCGTCCAGCCGCAGTGCGAATCCGCGAGGCACGCGGGGGAGTCACTGTGCGCAAGCATCTCCAGCGCGAGATCGACAACGTGCAAAAGACGCTGCTCGCCATCGATGAGCACAGCGTGACCCAAGCAAGCGAGCATCTCGCCGATCTGTCTCGGGCAGTGCTGGTGCTCAGTGGCGACGCATCCACTGGCGTGAGCAGGCAGTTCGTGGGCGACCTCACGGCGCTTCGCCCCAACGTAGAGCTGCTCGAAGGCAACGAGGTGGCCATCAGTCGCCGCTTGTCGCAGGTACGCAAAGGCGACATGGTGATCGCCATCGACCTGCGCCGTTACGACCGCTGGGTGGTCGACGCCGCAACCGAAGCCAAGCGCAAACACGCATGGCTGCTGGCGCTCACCGATAGCGCGCTGTCGCCGCTTGCTGGCCTCGCCAACGCATCGATGGTGCTCAGCGCCGGGGGAGTCGGCCCGTTCGACAGCCATGTCGGCACCTTGGCGCTGCTCAACGTGCTCGTTGCCGCAGCCGCCGAACAGCTGCGCGACACAGCAACTGCGCGACTCGATAAGGCCGAGGCGGCGTGGAGCGCCCAATCCAAGCTCATCGATCGTTGATTCGCCGCTGATCCAGTAGTTTTGTCAGGGTGACGAAACGAACCAGCGAATCGCCCGCAGGGGAGAAGCGGTGCCTGTGGTGCCGTCGGCCGCTTCCCGCGCCCGCAACAACCGGCAGGCCACGGGTGTATTGCCGTCAGAGCTGCCGCCAGCAGGACTACGAATCACGCACCCGCTCGACCGAACTGAGCCTGGGCGACAACGAACTTGTGGTGGCGCGAAACCAAATCGACGAGTTGCGCGACGCCGCTCACGTGCTGGCCTATGCCGTTGACGACACCGAACGCGATCTTGCCGCCGCGGCGAACCCGACGAAGGCCGAGCTTCGCGACATGCTTGCCTGGCTACTCGACGCAGCAAGGCCTTTGCGCACCCTTACTCGGTGACTTTCGGCCCTATCGACGCGGCAAACGCTTTCGTACCGTGCTTGGCATGCGGTACCCACCGCACATACGGGTTTGAAAGTGAGTTCACAACATGACGCTTCGCCATACGGTCGTCTGGCTCGACCATCAGGACGCGACCATCATCGATTTCTCATTCGATGCTCAACACGTCCTGCACGTGCACCACGACGCCGAAGACCGCAAGCTGCACCACAAGGTGAACACCATCGGCTCAGGGCGAACCCCCGAGGATCCCGAGTACTTCAGGCAGATCGTTGCCGTCATGAAGGACGCTCACGATGTGCTCATCGCCGGACCAAGCACCGCGAAGTTGGCGTTCCACAAACACCTCATCAAGCACGAGCCGGCACTTGCCCGCAAGGTGATTGCGGTCGAGACGATCAACCACCCATCCGAGGGACAATTGCTGGATTACGCCCGCAAGTATTTCAAGGCAGTGGACAACATGGTCGGCCACCACGGCTAAGCAGACGCACTGCTGATATCGACTTAGTTTCGTCAGGGTGACGAAACTAAGCCTGACGCAGGGAAGCGGGCCATCGATTGAAGCCCGCTTTGAGCCGCGCCGTTCGACTGCTTGGCAGCCAACACGCCGAGGCGAACCGAAGTCGCACCGAACGACAGCAGGCGCGCCACACACACCGAACACATCGACGCGCGCCCAGCGCAGGTCAGGTCAGGCGTGCCCGGCGCATCCAATCGGCGCCCAACACCGCACAAGCCGCACAAGCAACACTCAACACCGCAACTGCCGACTTCGACCACTTCCGTCGCATCGCCGATAATCATCGTTATGTCAACTACGGCAGAGTCAAGCTGGTACAGGGCTTCAGCCACTACCCGCCCGCCCTCGCCCGCCACCGCCCAGCGAAGTGGCGGCGCTCACGCCCCACACGGGCGCCTACGCCGCCAGTTCGCGGCGTCAACTTGGTGTCGGCAACATTCACTGCAGCACAGCCACTGGCGCACGCAGACGCGCTCGAATTACTGCGACCCCACGCTGGGTGCCGTAGGCCACGGCCAGCACCATTCCCGCCACTACCCCATCGAGCCACCAATGATTAGCGGTTGCCGTAACCGACAAGATGGTCAGCACTGGGTGCAGCAGCACGAGCCAACGCCACTTACTCGTACTAATGGTTACGGCAGCGAAGCCAACGACGAGGGCCCAGCCCACGTGCTGTGAAGGCATCGCTGCGAGTTGATTCGACATACCGCTACCTCCCCTGCCGTAGACCGACAACCCATACCGCAAGCCCGCGTCGACGAAACCGAGGTCAGGAAAAAACCGCGGAGGTGCCATTGGAATCATCTGGATGGTGAGACATCCGGCGATCATCAACGCGAGGCTGGTGCGCACCCGCGAGTAACGCTCGCGGTGACGAAAGAACAGCCAGATCAACAAGATGCCGACTGCTGGCACGTGCATCCCGCCGTAATACACGTTGAGAAACTGCATGATGAGTTTGTGATCGATGAGGGCTCGCTGCAGGCTCAGTTCGCTTGGTAGATGCATCGAGCGCTCAAGGTTCCACAGCCACATCGCGTGCTCCATGGCTCCGGCCGTTTTGTTCACTGCAAGGTCGTGCGCGTATTGCCACAGCGCATACAGCCCAAGCACCAACGAGAGCTCTTTGGCGGTAGCGATAAATGCGGGTGTCCAGCGGTGACGCACCCGAGTCGCTGACAGTGCAATTGCGATCAGGGCGGCGGCCATCTTGAGGGCGGTCTGCCAGGACAACAACATGGACGCACCTCCTTCGAATCGACAGCCATCAATCTTGGCAGGTCTGATCGCGTGACAACATTCGACAACTCACTAATCTGCCAACGATGCAGATTCGACGGGCCCTCGCAACCGACAGGGACGCGCTCTACGACATTTGCGTTCGAACCGCCGACTTTGGCCGCGACGGACGCCACCTGTACGAGGACCATGAGCTACCCGGGCACATGTGGGCAGGCGCCTATCTCGCGCTCGAGCCTCGCTTGGCGTTTGTGGTTGCCGACGATGACGGTGTCGCCGGCTACGTGATCGGAGCGCTCGACACCATCGATTTCGAGCAGCGCCTCGAGTTGGATTGGTGGCCAGCGCTACGAGATCGCTACCCGAACCCAGCCGGCATAGCTCGTGACCTGCGCTCGCGTGATCAACAGATCCACCGATCGATGCACAGGCCTGTACTCACACCGCACGAGCACATCGGCGCGCACCCGTCGCATCTGCACATCGACTTGCTCCCGCGAGCGCAAGGCCGCGGCCTAGGCGCGGCGATGATGACCACGCTGCTCAACGCGTTACTCGCCCTTGGCTCCCCCGGTGTTCACCTTGGCTTGAGTCCGTCAAATGAGCGAGCCGTTGCGTTCTACAAGCATCTCGAGTTCACAACTCTTGCCGAGTTCGGTGAACACGGATTACTGATGGGCATGCGGCTCTAGCGAGGCGCTGCGAGCTACGTACCTAACTCGTTGCGCAAACTCCGGCAACGCTGCCGATTGCGGTGGTACGACGCGACTCGCGCAGCACGTTTTCATCGAGACCGTTGGTGCAATACCCAAGGCTCAGTCCAGACACCGGGTCGCCCCAAGCGATCTGGCCTTTGGCTCCGTTATGGCCGATGGTGAGCGGCGATACGGTGCGGCCCATACCGCGGTAATTGCTCTTGCCGTCGTCGCCCGCTTGCACCAAACCTAAGGTGCGGTTCGACTTAACGCCGGTCAGCAGGTCGGGAAGACGGTTACGCACATTGGTCTTGGCATCGTGGAGCACGTCGGCGTTCCACATGCCTGCGGGATTATGCAACACAGCCTGGTAGTACATCGCCAGATCGGCGGCACGCATGACGCCTCCCCCACCAGGGATACCTACGCGCTGCACCTCGGGCCGGTTGAAGCCCATCAACGCATCGTCGGTCACTTCGGTGACGGGCAACTCGCGCACGCCGAATGCGGCTTCGAGTTCGTCGGGCGACGCTTGCTCGCCAACCAAGATCAGTTCCGCCGCAACATGAGGCACATCGCCGAGCACGCGCGGCAAGCCTGCTGGAGTGGTGACGCGATCTTGCACCACGGTTCGATAGTCGATGCCGGTGACGCGCTCGATGATCTCGGCAAGCACCCAGTGCGCTGACGACGGGTGATATTCGAACCGTGTGCCTGGCTGCCAGTTGAGTCGCCACTTCGCGAAAGCTGTGGTGCGCCCTGCGCTGGTGTCGCCGTCTGGACCCGACAACGGTGCCGATGGAAAGCCCGACGTGTGCAGCATGACCTGCTCGACGGTGATGATCTCTTTGCCGTTGGTGCCGAACTCGGGGATGTAGTCGGTGACCAAGCGCATCGGATCCACAAGACCGTCGCCGATGAGCGCCCAGATTGCACCCGCCACGAAGGTCTTCGTGGCCGAGTAGACAATGAAACGGGTGTCATTCGTCGCGTCGCCAAATGTCTCGAATGCAACGAGCTCGCCCTGATAGGCCAACGCAACCTGGGACGCCGGCAACAAGCCCTCGTCAACCTCGCGCTTGGCCCGCTCGAGCAACTTCTGAACTGCAGCCTGGTCAATACCCATGTGACTCCCCCTCGGTTCGCTTGCACACTACGCAGGTCATACAGCCCCAGCGTTACCGACCGGTTCGTCTACACTCGGCGACATGTCAGCGCCGACGACACCATTGGTTGGAATCATCATGGGGTCACGGTCCGATCTCGACACGATGCAGCACGCACTCGACACCTTGCGGTCGCTCGACATTGCCTTTGAGGCGCGTGTTGTCAGCGCCCATCGCACTCCCGACCTGCTGTTCGAATACGCATCAACCGCCGAGGCCCGCGGCCTTGAGGTCATCATTGCTGGCGCTGGCGGGGCGGCACATCTGCCCGGCATGTGCGCTGCGAAAACCACCATTCCGGTGCTCGGAGTGCCCGTGCAGTCGCGAATGTTGTCGGGTGTCGACTCATTGCTCTCCATCGTGCAGATGCCCGCAGGTATACCCGTGGGCACGCTCGCGATCGGCAAAGCCGGAGCCATCAACGCTGCACTGCTCGCTGCAAGCATCGTCGCCAACTCGCGTCCCGATGTGCGCGAGCGACTGCGCGCATTTCGCGATTCGCAGACCGCCACCGTGCTCGACGACTCGTGGATCGAAGGCGCACCGCAATGACCCACCGTGCCGATGCCTGAACCCATCCTTCCCGGCGCCACGATTGGCATTCTTGGCGGTGGCCAACTTGCTCGAATGCTCGCTCTCGCAGCACAGCCAATGGGCTACCACGTCGTCGTGCTCGACCCTGATCCACAGTGTCCCGCGGCGGCCGTGTGTGATCGCGTCATCGTGTCTGCGTTCGACGACAACGACGGTCTCGCTCAGTTGGCCCATGCCGTCGACGTGGTCACGCTCGAATTCGAAAACGTGCCGAGCGCCGCGCTCGACGCGCTTGAAGCGCTCGTGCCAGTTCGACCTGGTCGGCACGTACTTGAGATCGCTCGCGACCGCGTGCTCGAAAAGACCTTTCTCAACAGCATTGGCGTAGAGACCGCTCCGTGGGCAACCATCGAGACCGACGCCGACCTCGCCACCGACGCTGTCGCTCACAAATTCCCGGCCGTCATCAAGACATCAACGTTGGGCTACGACGGCAAGGGCCAAGCTCGCGTGACCAACATCGACGAGGCCCACGAGGCGTGGCAGCAGATGGGGCGCAACCCGTGCGTTATTGAGTCGCTGGTCGATTTCTCAATGGAGATCTCCGTCATCGTGGCGCGCTCGGCAAGCGGCGAGCAACGCTCATTTGCTCCGTTCGAAAACCAGCACCGCAACAGCATTCTCGACATTACGTTGTGGCCAGCCCGTATCGACCCAACCGTCGCCGTGTCGGCCGTGAACACAGCGCTCGAAATTTCACGCCAGATCAATGCGATAGGCCTTCTTACTGTCGAGATGTTCGTCACTCGCGCTACCGAGACGCAACCGTCGCGAATCGTGGTCAACGAAATCGCACCGCGGCCTCACAACTCTGGTCACGTCACCATCGAGGCCTCACCCACATCACAATTCGCCCAGGCTATTCGTGCTGTGTGCGATCTGCCGCTTGGCGATGTCACGCCGCACTCCCCTGGCGCCATGGCAAATCTGCTCGGCGATCTTTGGCCACGCGACGCGCGTCCGTCGGCCGCGCCACCCCACTCGCTGGCGGCTCTACAGAGCGGTGCGACGATGCATCTCTACGGCAAGAGCGAAGCCCGACCCGGGCGCAAGATGGGCCACATCACTGCTTTGGGCGCCACCCACGACAACGCACTCGGCTCTGTCCTTGCAGCACGGGGCGCAATCGAAACCTTGTGAATCGACATCTCGTGTGGGCCGCCTACATGACAAACTCACCAACGTGATTCTCGACGTACAGTTCAACGCATCCACCACTCCTTGGCCCGAACTGCGTGATGCAGTGATTGCAGCGCAAGAGGCCGGTTACGGCGTCGCTTGGGTCCTCGATCACCTCGCCGGCCAGGTGATGCGCGGCGATCAGATGCTCGAGTGCTTCACCTGGGTTGGCGCGCTGGCCGCATCGACCACAACGATCGGCATCGGAACACTTGTTGCCAACGTCTGGAATCGTCCTGTCGCAGTGCTCGCAGCCGCCGCAGCCTCGGCCCAAATCATCTCTGACGGTCGCTTCTGGTTGGGCATCGGCGCTGGTGCATCTCCGGCATCGCCGTTCGGCGCCGAACACGCCGCTGTCGGCATCGCGCTACATCCCGACATGGCAACGCGTCATGCGCGAGTTCAAGAGTTCATCGATATGAGCCGCACAATGTGGGCCGCCGGCGAAGTCAACGGGGTCACCGGATTCCCGATTCCGCCAACCACTCCCCCAATGATCGTGGGCGTGAACAGCGTTGCTCTGGCCACTCTGGCGGCACGCGAAACCGACGGCATCAACATCCGGTGGAACCATCCGCGCTTCGAGGCGATTATCGAAGCCGCACGCGAGGCGCGCCCTGCGGGCATGGCGCCGCTGGTGGTCACCACATGGGAACCATGGAGCGAAGAACTGATGGACGAAGGCTCACCTCAACGCGAGCTCTATACGAAGCTTGCGGTGGATCGGCTCATCGTTGTTCAGTTCGATAGAGCCGATCCATCCAAGATCGCGTTGTAACCAAACGCTGTTGGCTAGCGAGCGCCCAACAGGTCGACAACGAACACCAAGGTCTCGTTGGGCTTAATGACGCCGCCAGCACCCTGCGCGCCGTAGCCCATGCTTGGCGGAATCGTGAGGCGACGACGGCCGCCGAGCTTCATGCCCTCGACGCCCTTGTCCCAGCCAGTGATGACTTGGCCAGCGCCGAGGCGGAACTGGAATGTGTCGCGACGATCCCAGCTGGCATCGAACTGCTTGCCGGTGCTCCAAGAAACGCCCACGTAGTGAACGTCGACCGACATGCCTGCAACGGCAGTATGGCCGTCGCCCACGATGAGATCTTCGATCAGTAGGTCGGTTGGCGCGTCGCCAGCGGGGATAGTTACTTCGGGTTTGGTGAGGTCACTCATGGGTTTGCACGCTACCGGCGTCGTAATGTCTGTGCATGACACTTCGCTCGACCGGACTCTCGCACGACGAGATCATCACAACGCTGCAACAGATGAAGGTCAACGACGTTCGTTGGCGCGACGGCAGGGCGTTCACGCTTGCCTACAGCGCTGGCGAGGAGGTGCTCGCTGTGGCCGAAGAGGCGTACCGCGCCTTCGCGTCCGAGAACGCGTTGAACACCGATGCATTCCCAAGCCTGCGAGCCATCCAGGCACAAGTGGTCGACATCGTGATCGATTGGTTGCAGGGCGATTCAAGTGCAGCGGGGTTCATGACCAGTGGCGGCACCGAGAGCATCTTGCTGGCGGTGAAAGCGTCACGCGAGCGCGGCAAGAAAGAGCGTGGCATCGCGCAGCCAAACGTGGTGTTGCCCACCAGCGCTCACGCAGCATTCGAAAAGGCGTGTTACTACTTCGGCCTCGAAAGTAGGCGCGTTGCGGTCAACGAAGATTGGCGAGCCAATCCAAAGGCAATGGCTGCCGCCGTCGATGAAAACACGGTGTTGTTGGTCGGCTCAGCGCCCCAGTATCCGCAAGGCGTGGTCGATCCCATCGAGGCCATTGCGGCCATCGCGGCCGAACGAGATATCAACTGTCATGTCGATGGTTGCATGGGCGGCGTCAGCCTCACGTATCTCAAGCGACTCGGCTACGCGATTCCTGCGTGGAACTTCGAGGTACCTGGGGTCACCAGCATCTCTGTCGATCTCCACAAGTACGGCTACACCGCCAAGGGCGCCTCGGTGATCGCGTGGCGCAACAAGAAGCTGCGCAGCTATCAGACCTATGTCACCGACAATTGGCTCGGCGGCATGTACGGCTCATCGGGCATCTTGGGCACCAAGGGCGGCGGGTCGATGGCTGCAGCGTGGGCCGTGATGAACTTCCTCGGCGACGAGGGCTACATGCGCGTCACATTGGCAGCGCGCCGCGCCACCGAAGAGTTGGTGGCTGGCGTGCTCGCTCGGCCGCAGCTCCAGTTGGTCGCCACGCCCGACTCAACATTGGTTTCGTTCCGCGCCGCTGATCCCGCAATACTCGACGTGTTCGCCATAGGTGATGGCCTATGGAAGCGCGGCTGGTACCTCGATCGCCAAGGACCTCCCCCAGCGCTGCACTGCACGGTGAACGCGATTCACGACGGCAAGATCGCCTCGTTTCTGGCCGACCTCGATGCCGTGCTCGATGAACTCAGCGGCACAACATCTACCGGCACCCAAGGCGCGTACGGCACCATCGAATAGCTCACAAACCCCGTGCATGGGCGCGATTTGGGACAGCTGCTGTCCCAAATCGCGCCCATGCGAACTGCGGACGGGTCGGTAGTGAGGAGTGACTGGGGTGGATGAGCGCTCGGTGGCATCGGGGTGCTCGTCGGCAGGGCAGAATGGGGCATGCATCATGTTGTGTCTCTCCCCGTTGAGTTTCTGTTCTCGATGACTGCCACCACAAACACGTCCGGCGTGATCGCCAAGGGACCCAACGGCACTCGAGTCGTGGTCGATGCCTCGGGCGGCACGTTCGAAGGTCCGAAGTTGAAGGGCACCGTGAAGGCGCCGGGCGGCGACTGGGTCACCGTGCGGCCCGACGGCGTGCTGCAACTCGACGTACGCGTGCTGCTCGAGACCGACGACGGCGCAATCATCCTGATGCAGTACAAAGGCATCGGGGTCGACGGCGGCGCCAACATTCGTACGGCGCCGCTGTTCGAAACCGGCGACGAGCGCTATGCGTGGCTCAACAGCGTGCAGGCTGTGGCCCATGGCAGCACGGGCGACGGCGACGTCACGTATCAGGTGTACGCGCTTCGCTAAAGATCTGCCCCAGTCGCAAGCGATCGAATTGCCACGAACGCCGACTATGCCAAGATGACCACGTGGTCGAAATTGCTCAGTCCAAAGATCGCGCCGCGAACGTCGGTCTGTCGACCGTTGAAGTCAGCCAACGTGTTGCTGCTGGCCTCGGCAACACGTCGCAAGTGGGTCCCACCCGAACGCTTGCAGAGATCATCCGGGCCAACGTCTTTACCCCGATTAACGCAATCATCGCTGTTGGCCTCGTCCTGATCCTGATTGCCAGCCCCGGCCCCGACGCGCTCTTTGCCGGGGTCATTCTGAGCAACAGCGCCATCGGCATTATCCAAGAACTACGAGCCCGGCACACCTTGGCAAAGCTGCGGCTACTCAACGCTCCCACCGTTCGCGCCCGACGCAACGGCGCAGTCGAGACGATCACCACTGAGGATGTGGTCCAAGACGACATCATTGTGCTGGGTCCCGGCGATCAAGTGGTTGTCGACGGCACCGTGGTTGAGTCGGCATCGCTTGAGATCGACGAGTCGTTGCTGACAGGCGAATCAGACCCGATCATGAAGGGCCTCGGCGATCGGGTGTTGTCGGGCAGCTTCGTCGCTGCTGGCTCCGGAGCCTTTGTGGCCACCGATGTCGGCGAGCAGTCGTACGCTGCGCGCCTAGCGGCCGAGGCGCGTCAGTTCACTCAGATCGACTCAGAGCTTCGGCGCGGCGTCAATCGGGTTCTGCGCGTGCTGGTGTTCATCATTCCGCCGGTGTCATTGGTTCTGTTCTGGCGCCTGCTGAACTCTGAACCCGGATGGCGAGAGGCACTTCGCGGCACGGTCGCTGCGGCCGTTGCGATGGTGCCCGATGGATTGGTGCTGTTGACCAGCCTCGCTTTTCTCGCCGGAGTCATTGCGTTGGCTAGGCAGAAAGTGCTGTCGCGCGAACTTGCATCAGTCGAACTTCTCGCTCGCGTGTCCGTGCTTTGCCTCGACAAAACCGGCACCCTCACGACAGGTCGCGTCGTGCTCTCGCACCTTGAGTTGTTTGATGGAGCCGAGGAGAAACTCGTGGCAGCAGCGCTCGGCGCGTTGGGTGCCGTCGATTCGAATCCGAACGCCACGCTGCGCGCCGTCGCCGCGCAGTTTCCCGCCCCATCGCACTGGGCAGCCGACGAAATTGTGCCTTTCTCCTCAGCCCGCAAATGGGCGGGCGCATCGTTTGGCCCACTCGGCGCGTACGCCATTGGAGCCCCCGATGTGTTGGCGCCACACGACGCCGAGGTCGCTGCGAAGCTTGCCCCACTCGCAGCGTTAGGGCAGCGGGTCGTCTTGATTGCACAGACCCCAAACCTCACGGCAACCAGTACCGGACACGACGTAACGCCGTTGGCGCTCGTGGTGCTCGACGACGAAATCCGCCCCGACGCATCACGAATCATGAGCTTCCTACGCGACGAAGGCGTGCAGCTCAAGGTGATCTCTGGCGATCATCCGCGAACAGTCGATGCAATCGCTCAGCGCATCGGCATGTACTCAGGCGCCGACACTGCACCGCCGGTCGATGGCCGCGACCTGCCCGATGACATCGCCGAACTCGCGAATGTCATGCAGGCCAGCACGGTTTTTGGACGCGTGTCGCCACAGCAGAAACGATCGATGGTGTTGGCTCTACAGAGCCAAGGACACGTCGTGGCGATGACCGGCGACGGCGTGAACGATGTGCTTGCGTTGAAGGCTGCAGACATGGGTATTGCGATGGGCGCTGGCAGCGACGCTGCGCGTGCTGTGGCCGAGATTGTGCTGCTCGACAACGACTTCGCCACGTTTCCGAGGGTGCTCGCCGAGAGCCGCCGCGTGATCAACAACGTCGAACGATCTGCGCATCTCTTCATTGTGGGCACCGTGTACTCGATCTTGGTGTCGGTGATCATCTCGCTCACCGGCGCCGAGTTTCCGTTCTTACCGCGGCATCTCACATTGGTGCGTTCGCTCACTATTGGAGTGCCCGGTGTGTTCCTTGCGCTCGCTGCGAATACAAAGCGATCGCGCCCAGGTTTCATCGCCCGAGTCGTGCGATTCGCAATCCCTGTGGGAGCCATCATGGCCGCAGCAAGCCTGGGCACGTATTTCGTGTGCAGCGACGCGCTCGATCTCGCACTTGTTGAGTCGCGTACCGCAGCGTCGCTCAGTCTCATGGGCGCTGGCCTCGCGGTGCTCGTCGTGCTTGCGCGACCCCTCAACAAATCACGAGTGGCGTTGGTTACGGCGATGCCATGTGGCGCCGCGATTGTGCTGGCGTCGGCATCACTGCGCGACTTCTTCGCGCTGGTTGCTCCCTCGGCCGAAGCGTGGCTTGCGGTTGCAATCTCAGTGATCAGCGCGAGCTTGGCGTTGACTCTGCATCAGCGGCTAGCCGATCGACGGCCGACGGATGCAACATGAGCACCGGCACCGCTGCATGACGTAGAACGCTGAGTGCTGTGCTTCCCATCGTGAGGCGAGCCCCTGCCGGAATGCCGCGTGTTGCCATCGCAATCATCGCTACGTCTGGCGTCTCCTTGACATAGTCGGCGATCGCTGCGGCTGGCTCTCCGTGCAGCACATCGAAGTCTCGATTGTGCGGAGGATCGAGTTGTTCGGCGAAGTGGCGGATGTACGACGTCTCATCGCTGTCATTCGGCATCGCTGAATGCCCAACCTGCACGAGGCGCAAACTCATGTTGAGGGTGTCGGCAACCTCGACTGCCGAACGCAAGATCGCAGCGCTCACCTCAGTGTCACCGATCGGCACCAACATCACTTGCGCTGCCGGTCGGGCACACGCCCGCGGCCCAACCATCACCACACGAGTCTCTACCTCGCGTACGACATCGGCGCTAATGCTGCCAAACATCAACTCTCCAAATGCTGTGCGTCCGTGCGATCCGAGACACCACAACGCGTTGTCGCCAGTCTCAAGAATTTCAAGCACCAATGTGATCTCTGGGTCTGAGTCGCTGGGGATCACACGCCACGACGTTGACTGACCAGTGCTCTTGCTCAACGCAGCGATCGCCGCCTCCGAATCAGCGACCATGTTCGATGCCGAAATCGTGAGGAGTTGCAAACGTGCAGCCCCGCGAATCGCAAGGTCTTGCCCTACGGGTACAGCGGCCACTGACTGCTCAGAAAAATCGACAGGGACAACGACGCGGGTGAAGGTCATACGATCAGCATGAGCGATGACCCACGGAGTCGCTAGGGACCATTGTCACGACTTGGCCTCTCCGAAACCAATGCGGTCGGCGTCGTACGCAGCCTGTCCCGCAATCGCAGCCGGGTTCACCCGGAAGCGCCGGCCCGAAAGTTCTTGCGGTGTGATACGCACAAAGCGTTGCTTTGGTGCCGACTGCCATGGGAAGAGCGGCAAGTCAGCGGCACTGAACAAATTGACCAGGCCTTCAATCTCGACTGCCTCTCCTCTGGCCATCACGCTCCACGCGACGCCAGCCATCGGATCGTATTGGTCAACCTCAAATGCCACAGCGATGCCCAACAGCGCCGCGGCCAACTTGGTGCCCTCGTCGGATCGAAACACAATCGAGTGGCGATCGACGACATAGTTGATCGGGAAGATGTCCGGCCGGTTCATGATCGAGATGCCGAGTCGACCGACTACTTGCGTCTCGAGCAACGCCCAGCACTGCTCGGCCGACAACACCTCAGTACGTAAGTCTCGCGTTGGGCTCATGCCACAACGATGCACCCGAAGGGCCACACGCAACAGTGCCGAAAGTCCCGATTCCGCTGTCTACGTAACGATCGACACCCATGCCTTCAGCGTGCGGTAACGTGCGAGTTGCCGCTACATCCATGCGGGAGAGTCGACACGGGCAGCCAGTCCGCTTCGACGCCGAAGGAGCAACCACCCCGGAACCTCTCAGGCCCCCGGACCGTGTGGATAGGCAACGCTGGAAAGCAGGTGCATGCACCTCGCCGAAGGGGAAAACCGGTTCGCCGGCGAAGCTCTCAGGTTCCGTGACAGCGGGGGTATCACTGCCCCTACGCGTCTGGAGACAGCCATGCATGCCCGTCCCGCTCTCAGCGAACTGATCGACGAGCAAGAGTTCGCCCGACGACACATCGGACCCACCGCCGCCGAACGTGCGCACATGCTCGCCACACTCGGGCTTTCCTCGATGGACGAACTGCTCGATGCCACTGTTCCCGGATCTATCCGCATGGCCCATCCTCTCGATATGCCCGAAGGCGCCAGTGTCACCGAGGCTCTGGGCGAACTCAGGGCCTTAGCCGACCAAAACGTGGTGCGCACGAGCCTCATTGGCATGGGCTACTACGGCACCACAACTCCCCCAGTGATCACCCGCAACGTGCTTGAAAATCCAGCGTGGTACACCTCGTACACGCCGTATCAACCCGAAATCAGCCAGGGCCGACTTGAGGCGCTGCTCAACTTTCAAACCATGGTGGCCGAGCTCACCGGACTGCCGTTGGCAAATGCATCGTTGCTCGATGAGGCCACCGCCGCAGGCGAAGCAATGACAATGATTCGCCGCCAGTCGAAGCACACCGGTAACGCCTTCTTCGTGCATACAGACACGCATCCGCAGACCATTGCGGTGCTGCGCACACGGGCTGAGCCAATCGGTATCGAGCTCATCATCGGACCATCGACCGATTTCGACGAAGAGCGTTGCTTCGGCGCGCTCATCTCGTGGCCCGGCTCGAGCGGTGCGCTCCACGATCACCGCGAACTCATCGCCGCAGCGAACGATTGTGGGGCGCTCGTCGCGGCTGCTACCGACCTGCTGGCCTGCGTGCTCCTCACTCCCCCAGGCCAATTTGGTGTCGACATTGCGATTGGCTCGGCTCAGAGATTTGGAGTGCCAATGGGCTTCGGAGGCCCGCACGCTGCGTTCATCGCGACGCACGAAGTTCATGCGCGCGCATTGCCCGGACGTCTTGTGGGCGTCAGCACGGACACTGCCAGTCGGCCCGCTTTGCGCCTTGCCCTACAAACCCGTGAGCAACACATTCGCCGCGAGAAGGCCACATCGAATATCTGCACCGCCCAGGCGCTGCTCGCCAACATCGCTGGCATGTACGCGTCGTGGCACGGTCCCGAAGGCTTGCGCCGCATTGCCGAACGCGTGCACCGGCTCACCTCGATCTGCGTCGATGGCCTGCGCACCAACGGCGTCACGCTCGTGAACGATTCATGGTTCGACACGATCCAGATCAACGTCGCCTCAGCGCAGCAGACGATCGACGCAGCGAAGGCTGCCGGACTCGCACTACGGCTGGTGAATGACACAACCGTTGGAGCGAGCTTCGACGAAACCTCCACGACCACCACGGTCGAAACCCTGTGGCGCGTCATCGGCGTAACGACGACAATCGACGATCATCACAACGCTCACGACGGCATACCGCTTCACTCGCGGCGCACCGACGCGATCCTTCCGCAGGCGGTGTTCAACCGGTATCACAGCGAACACGAAATGCTTCGATACCTTCGGGTCCTTGCCGACAAAGACCTGGCGCTTGACCGCACGATGATTCCACTTGGCTCGTGCACAATGAAGCTCAACGCCACCGTCGAGATGGTGCCAATCACATGGCCTCAGTTCGCCGATGTTCATCCGTATGCCGACGACTCCGACACCGTTGGATACCGCACCATGATTGAGCAGCTCGAAACCATGTTGGTGGCCATCACCGGTTACGACGCTGTGAGCCTGCAGCCCAACGCTGGCAGCCAAGGCGAGCTCGCCGGGCTGCTCGCCATCCGCGCGTATCACGCAAGCCGCAATCAGCAACAGCGCACGGTGTGTCTCATTCCGTCGAGTGCGCACGGCACCAACGCCGCCAGTGCCGTGATGGCTGGCATGCAGGTGGTGGTTGTGGCGTGCGACGAACGAGGCAACATCGACCTCGTCGACCTGCGCGCCAAGACCAGTGCGGCGGGCGACCGTCTCGCCGCAATCATGGTCACCTACCCATCTACGCATGGCGTGTTTGAGGAAGCTATTCGAGACATCTGCGAAGTTGTGCACGACGCCGGCGGCCAGGTGTACGTAGACGGTGCCAATCTGAACGCACTCGTCGGCCTTGCCCAACCCGGCCGTTTCGGTGCCGACGTGAGCCACCTCAATCTGCACAAGACGTTCTGCATCCCTCACGGTGGCGGTGGTCCTGGAGTTGGTCCCGTGGCCGTGCGCAGCCACCTCACGCCGTTCCTGCCCGGCAATCCGCTGGGCCCACGCGATCAAGTCTGTGGGCCTGTCTCCGCCACGATGTACGGATCGGCGAGCATCTTGCCGATCTCGTGGATGTACATCCGCCTGATGGGGGCCACCGGCCTTCGTGATGCCACCGCTGCCGCCATTCTCAGCGCCAACTATGTGGCCCAACGACTCGATGCAGCGTTTCCTGTGTTGTATCGCGGCGAGCGCGGCTACGTAGCGCACGAGTGCATTCTCGATCTGCGCGACATCACCAAGGACACCGGCGTCACTGTCGACGATGTCGCCAAGCGTTTGATGGACTACGGCTTCCATGCTCCAACGATGAGCTTTCCAGTGACCGGCACATTGATGGTCGAACCCACCGAGAGCGAAACGCTGCACGAACTCGATCGCTTCTGCAACGCAATGCTGGCTATCCGCTCCGAGATCGACCGGGTCGACAGCGGCGAATGGGCCTCTGACGACAACCCGCTGCGGCACGCCCCACACACCAGCGAAGATCTGCTCGGCGAATGGACACGGCCGTACAGCCGTGAGTTCGGGGCGTACCCACTCGACGTGCTGCGCGCCAACAAGTACTTCCCGCCGGTGTCGCGAATCGATGCAGCCTTTGGCGATCGACATCTGGTTTGTTCATGCGCACCGCTCGAGGTCTACGCCGACGCGATGACTTAGGTCGGTCACGGCATCTCAACGACGTGCCAACGCTATGCGTTACCGTTGCGCCATGGCTGAATCTTCTACACCCGGTCTCGGTGATCTGCTTGCGCTCTTCGGTGGCGCGAATCCGTTCGCCTCGATTGGCAAGACAATCGATCAGTTCAAGCGAGGCGTCAACGACTTCCTCACTGGTGTTGAAACCTTCAACGCAACGATGGAGTCGCTCAACGGCGTCACCGTGCGCATCAACCGCTTACTCGACGATGTAGAAGAACCAATTCAAGCGCTCATGCCTCAGCTGACACGCAGCATCAAAACTGCCGACGCGGTGTTGAGCCAACTCAGCGTCCCCGTCGAGAAGATCACTCCCGGCCTCTTGCGTCTTGCCGACATGCTCAGCTCTCCTGGGCTCATCAACTTGCCACGCGAGATCGCTGGGTTCGTCGAAACCTTGGGCGATCTCGCCACGCGCTTGCAACCACTCACCCAGATGGCCGAGTCAGCGGGCAGTTTGTTTGGCCTGCGCCCACTGTCGGTATTACGAGGTGGCTCAAACAAGACCCAGCCTGCTCAGGCCCCCGTAGAGGAGCCAGTAGCCAAGAAGGCTCCGGCAAAGAAGGCTCCCGCGAAAAAGGCTGCCCAAACCAACAAGTAGCCAACCGGTCGGCGTTTGCCGAACTACTTCCGTTTTGCAACGAAGGGCGCTGCCACCACGGTGCCCGCCAGTGCGCTACCGCGAACATCGATCGTTACCGCAGTGCCGATTTCAATGTCGGGTGGCAGAAATGCCAACGCGATTCCGTGTTGCAACACAGGTGAAAAATTGCCGCTAGTGAGCACACCGACGTGCTGGCCGTCGAGCAGCACAGCGCAACCCTCGCGAGGCGGACGACGTCCCTCGGTGGCGATCGCCCGCAAGAGCCGACTCACTCCCCCGGCTTGCTCTGCGGCGAGTGCAGCGCGTCCACGGAACTCACCCTTGGTCCACGACACGACCCAGCCGAGACCTGCTTGTAGCGAGGTGATGCCGGGCCCAAGTTCGTGACCATGCAACGGCAACCCGGCTTCGAGGCGAAGCGTGTCGCGTGCTCCGAGCCCGGCGGGCGTGATGCCTGCGTCGAGCAACTGCCGCCAGAGTGCGCCTGCAGCGTGGGCGGGAATGGCAATCTCTACGCCGTCTTCTCCGGTGTAGCCAGTGCCAGCCACAACGCAGCTCACGCCTTGCCACACAACAGTGGCGACGCAGAACCGTTTCACCGCCGCGGCGTCGGGAAACACCGTCGCCAATCGGGCACGAGCCTCGGGACCCTGCACCGCAATCACGGCGCGGTTCTGCGTAGTTTCGACACCACCGATTGCTTCACGAACACCGTCGGTATTCGAGGCGTTAGGCATCACATCGAAGGTCTCATTATCGACCCACCACACGATGATGTCGTCGAGCACCGATGCATCGGTTTCGTCGAGCAAGTGTGTGTATTGCGCTTTGCCAGGTGCGATTTTGCCGAGGTCGTTCGTGAAGGCCCGTTGCAGTTGGTCGAATACATCTGGGCCCGTCACACGAACTGTTCCGAGATGCGAAACGTCGAACATGACAGCGCCACTTCGGCACGCCAGATGTTCTTCGATGGTTCCGCTGGCATACGACAACGGCATGTCCCATCCGCCGAAGGGCACCATCTTTGCGCCGAGCGCGCGATGCGCCGCATCGAGCGGCGAATACCTGAGCTCGGACACCGAGGTCAGATCGCTACGTGCGCTTCGGGAACAGCGTGTGGACCGACAATGCTGATGAGCGACGAATCGATCTCGCTCTTCACGCCGGCCAACGGCAACACGTTGAGAACGCCTTGGCCCTTCCTGAGCACGTCGATCAGTTCTTCGCCATCGCACAGCACCACGTTGGACCCGCTGATCACAATGTGCGCCGAAGCAATGTCTGAGTTCACGTGCTCGCGCAGGTAGCTAAACACTTCGCGGACCGAGGCGAGCTTGATGCCAGCGTCCAAGAGGTTCTTGATCACGCGGAGTTCGAGAAGATCGCGATACGAGTACTCGCGACGTGAACCGCTGCCGGCGGCGTCGAGCAACGATGGTCGCACCAAGCCGGTACGTGCCCAATAATCGAGTTGACGATACGAGATGCCAACGATGCTGGCTGTCTTGGTGCCGCTGAAACCTGCTTCGATCATGGCTGCCTCCGTGATCTAGAGAATATGTCACTTACACAACGGTAGTTACGGCCATGTAAGGAGGATCACAGTACGGTACCGCGCGCGCGCCGTCAAGCTTTCTCGCGCGGAGCGCAAACATAAATTCACGCACAGCGCGAAGACGCCTGCGGTGAGGAACAGCGTCAGCTACTGAAGTCTTCGGGGCTGATGTTCTCGATGAAGTCGCGGAACTCATCGAGGATCGATTCGGCTTCGCCTTCGCCTAATTCGGCGTGCTCGACCTCGGGCTCTTGGCCCACTTCATCGAGCAACTCAGACGTCGCGTAGATGGCGGCTCCTGTGCGGGCAGCGATAGCCATTGCGTCAGAGGGCCGACTCGACAGCTCACGAAGCCCAGCGGGCGTCTGCAGGTGAATGGTGGCGTAATAGGTGTGTTCGCGGATCTCAGTGATGACGACTCGATCGACCGTTGCATCGAGCAGCGTGATGAACTGCACCAACAGGTCGTGGGTCATCGGCCGCGGCGCAGTGAGGCCCTTGAGCGCAAAATGGATGGACGACGCCTCGGCGTTGCCAATCATGATCGCTAAGCCGCGCTGGCGACCCGCCTGCTCACGGAGGAATACAACCGGGGTGTTGTCGGGAGGCTCAATTCGAACCTCAACAAGCTCCATCGCGATATCCACGTCGGTGATGGTAACTCGCATTCACGATCGAGTGCGAACGAACGCAAGCGAAAAGCGAAACTGCTGAGCTACTTAGGCTCCGTCGAAGTGGTGGCGCAACATCGACTCGATCATCGCTGCGCGCAGCTGGTTGCCAAGTTCGGCAAGCTCGCTGAGCGTCTGCAGCGCCTGCTGCCGCGACTGCGGGTTGCGCTGACGAAGCAACGGCATGATGCGCTGCTCGAATAACGCCGATTCGCGCTCGGCGGCCTGACGCCATGAGCGAAGGTGGCGAGCGTCGATGCCTTGCTCAAGAAAGCGCGCTGCGATGCGGGCGATCTCGACGGCGTCGGCCTGATACGTGGCATCGGCGCCTGCTCCGCGTGAGGGCACAATGGCGAACTCATCGAGTTCGCGCAACTGCTCTTCAGAAATCTCGGCAGCCAAGCGCAATTCGTCGCGGCTGTAGGGCAGGCCGGGAAGATCTACCGCTGGGGCCTTTGCAGCCGCAACCGGCTTGGCCGCAGCTACAGGCTGCGCTGGCTTGGCTGCAGCCTTGGGCGCTGCCTGTGAAGGCTCTGCTGGCTCGTTGGCGCCCACCACAGTGAGCACGGGCACCGCAGACACGATTGGTGCCAGTGGAGTAACAGGCACTGAACCAGTGGCAGGCCGCGCCGAAGGATGACGCGAGGTTTGTGCAGCAATGTCGCCAGGGATCAACGCTTTGCCTCCAGCCCATTCGGGTCCGCCGTCGGTGCGACGAAACACGCTGTCACGCTGGGGCACTTCGGGGACGACCGTGTTGCGAATCTCGACATTGCGAATGCCGCGTGGCGGTGTGCGCCCCCCGGTGGGATCGGTTTCGATGGTGCCTGACTCGATTCGATCGCGGATGACCTTGAGCGGAAGGAAGTTCTCTTTTTGCTCGTGCAGAATCGCGCGCAGCAGGTCTACATCGTGTTCGTAAAACTTGCGATAGCCAGACGGCGTGCGCTCTGGCTCAATTAAGCCCTGACTCTCGAGGAATCGGATTTTTGAGATCGTTACATCGGGGAAGTCCTCGAGCAACAGTCCAAGCACCTCACCGATGGACAGGTATTGGTTATCAGACATCGTGGTCACTGCGCCCGCTCGAAAAAGACGAGGCGGAACTTGCCGACCTGGAGTTCGTCGCCCTGACTCAACAAGGCTTCTTCAATGCGCTGCTGATTGACATAGGTTCCGTTCAGCGAGCCTGCGTCGCGAGACACGTACCCCGCAGCTGTGCGCTCTACTTCGGCGTGACGCCGAGAGACCGTGATGTCGTCGAGCATGATTTCGCTATCGGGGTGGCGGCCGAGATGGGTGACCGTGGCGCGAAGGGCAAAACGCTCGCCTGCCTGTGCACCGCTGCGCACGATGAGTACGCCACAATCATCGGGAACCGTGCTGAGATCTACGTGCACATCGTCGGCTGTGCCGGGTGCGTCGAGCAATGGATCGACATTGGGCAGCGTGATGGTGTGATCCGAGGCGAGATCGAGCGCGGAGCCACACGCCGAGCAAAAGTTCGACTCGGTGCGATTTCTATGTCCGCAATCGTTACAGAACACGTAGGCCACGGCGCAGACCTTAGCTTTCTGTCAACGCGCGATAAGAAACGGCGTCGATCAATTGTGCCGTCTGGCTGGGGTCGGACATCTCGATCACGCAGATCCAGCCGCCGCCGTAGGGGTCGTTATTCACTGCCGCAGGATCAGAACCCAGCGCAGCGTTGACCTCAGCTACGACACCCGAGACTGGGGCGTAGATATCGGACACCGACTTGGTGCTCTCGACCTCGCTGAAGCTTTGGCCATTCGTGACGGTGGCACCAATGTCTGGAACCTGCACGTAGACAACATCGCCTAACGCGTCTTGAGCAAAATCGGTGATTCCAATGCGAGCCCGGTTGCCCGATATCTGGATCCACTCATGGTCACTTGAGTACAGCAGCTCGTCAGGCACGTTCATTAGCCCACACGGTACTCAACTTGAGACCCCCCTGTGAACAAACCCAAGACTGACCCTCTGCCTGAGGCTGAGATTTCCGAAACTGACTGCTCAGCGCAGCAATTGTCGAATGCGCCGGGCGTATTCTTGGCCGAGTCGACGCGAGTCGGCGTCGGTGTTGCCCTCGGCCCACACATGGGTGACCGGCTCCTCGGGATCAGGCAGCGCCAAGACCCATCCGTCGTCGTGCATCACCTTGACACCGTCGACCAGCACCACATCGCGTCCGGCCATCTCGACCAAGCTGCGCATGACTAAACCCTTTTGTTCCCAGGGCGTCACCACCGTTTCGTGCACAACGTGTGACTTGGGCAGACCGGAGACAACGTCGGCCAAGGTTCGTTCGGTGCGGGCCAAAAGGTCGAGGATCTTGAGCAACGCACCCGCAGCATCGAACGCTGGCAGAAAGCCCGGCAAGATGTATCCGCCAGCACCATCGGAAGCGAAGCCAACTGCTGGATCCATCGCCGCTGCCATGAGTGCCGCCATCGAGATCTTGGTGGGCACAACATCGACCCCGTGGGCCTCGGCCAAACGAGTGGCCTGTTGGCTGATGTTTACTGGTAACGCAATGGCATCGCCGAGCAGGTGGTCGCAGACCAGATCGACGAACGCCAAGAGGGCTTCGTCGTGGGTCAACACCCGACCCTCATTGTCGATGAGTGTGAGCCGCTCGCCGTCGGCATCGATGATGGCGCCAAGGTGAGCACCTGAGGCACGCACCAGCCCGCCAACACGCTCGCTCGCAACAGCGAGATCGAAGGCAACGCGATCGGAGGTAGACACGTAGGGGTTTACCGCAAGCACGTCGGCGCCGAGTTTGCCGAGCAACGTGGGCATCACCAACGAGGTGGCACCAAAGCTGTAGTCGACCACGAGCTTGAATTTGCTGTCGCGGATGGCATCGGCTTGCACGGTGGCCTCAAGTGCAACGGTGTATTCCTCGAGTGCGCGCGGCGGAAACTGAATGTCGCCAATCTCTTCGGCAAGCACGCGCCGGAAATCTTCGCGCTGGAAGAGACGCTCGATTTTGCGTTGGCCGTCCTCGCTGATGTCGGTGCCCGACGAATCGAAGAACCGCACGATGACGCGCGACGGGTCGTCTTGATGCAGCCGAACGGTGAGCCCGGCGAAGGCTCGCGGCGAACGGGTGAGGAACCGCGTGACCGGAACGCTGGCCACCTCGAGGTCGAGCACATCGACGCCCGACGCATTGAGCCCGGCCATGATTGCTCGCTTGAGCATGCGCGCAGCGCGGCTCGAGTCTCGTGAGATCACGACCGTGGTGCCCTTCTTTAACGACGTGCCGTGGGCCATTGCCAGCTTGACCGCAAGCTCGGGCGTGACATCTACGTTGGCCAACCCGGTGACGCCATCTCGGCCGAACAGGCTGCGCGAACCCTTGCTCTCCCAGACGATGCTGGTATTCACCACTGCGCCATCTTCGATGGTCTTAAACGGGTACACCTTGACATCGCCGTTGAGCACAGCGCCGCTACCGACGAACACTGAGTCGCCCAGCACCACGCCTTCGTCGATGCGAACGTTCGAGCGGATGCTGCAACTGCGACCCACTACTGCCCCGCGCAGGCGAACGCCGGAACCAACGTAGACATTGTCGTGAAGCACCGAGCGTTCGATGTGCACGTCGGTGAGCAGCCGCACGTTGGAGCCAAGCACGGTGTACTCGCCGAGCCGACATCCGGCTTCGACCTTGCAGCCCGGCCCGATAACGGCTGGGCCGGTGACGGTGGCCGACGGCGAAATCTCGGCACCCTCGCCGAGCCACACTCCATCGCTGATGCGGAATCCGGGAATCTCGAGTTGCACCTTTTGGTCGAGCACATCTTTGTGCGCATTGAGATACGCATCGAGCGTGCCGACGTCTTCCCAAAAGCCTTCGGCTACGGCGCCATACAACGGCAACCCTTCGGCGAGCAGTTGTGGAAAGACCTCGCCACTGAAGTCGACCGAGCGACCCTCGGGGATGTAGTCGAAGATCGATGGCTCGAGCACGTAAATGCCGGTGTTGATGGTGTCGCTGAACACCTGGCCCCACGTGGGCTTCTCGAGGAACCGTTCGATGGTGCCGTCTTCGCGGGTGATGACAATGCCGAAGTCGAGTGGGTTCTCAACGGGCGTGAGACCGATTGTGGCAATCGCTTTGTGCTCGTCGTGAAACGCCACCAACGCTCCCAGATCCATGTCGGTCATGACGTCGCCCGAGATCACCAAGAACCGCTCGTTCAACAAGTGCCTCGCGTTGCCGACGCTGCCGGCAGTACCTAATGGCACGGCCTCGTGTGCGTAGTGCATCGTGACGCCGAACTCGCTGCCGTCGCCGAAGTAGGTCTTGATCGCGTTGGCCAAAAAGGCAACGGTGACCACTATCTCGTCGAAGCCGTGTTTGCGCAACAGGTTGATGACGTGCTCCATCATCGGCACGTTGGCAATAGGCAGCATGGGCTTCGGAGCGTTTGAGGTGAGCGGGCGAAGTCGGGTGCCTTCGCCGCCCGCCATGATGACGGCCTTCATGATTTCTCTGTATTCATAGTGCGAGATCCTTGTGCGCTCGATCGGCCCGGCCGTCGCGCAGGTTGGCGCGAATGACTGGGATGTATGCAAATGCGGTCCAGTAACTGATGATCAACCCAGGAATGGCGCAGAGCCAACCGGTGATCTGAAACGGGAGCCTGTAACGAAAATCGGATTGCCCCAAGAGCAGGCCCGGCAGCGCCAGCATCAACAAGAAGGTGGCCATCTTGCCCCACCACGTGACATCGAATCGCTTCATTCCAAAGGCTGTTGCCAACGCGACGATGGCTCCGAAGAGTGTTTCGCGAACGAGTACAAGCCAGAAGAACCACAACGGGCTCACGCCATACACGATGATGCCCACAAGTCCGACGATGAACATCAAACGATCGGCGGTTGGGTCAAGCACCTTGCCCAGATTGCTCACCTGGTTAAAGCGTCGAGCGATGTATCCGTCGATCCAGTCTGTGCCGCCGAGTCCACCCATGAGCCAAGCGGCGCCAGCAACGTTGTCGCGGCCGAACAAGAGATACAAGAACAGCGGGATGCACAGCAACCGAACAACTGACATTGCGTTTGGGATCGTGACAATGCGATCGGTGTCGGCCTCGAGTTGCGGGTCTGATGGCCGATTGATCAGGTGAGCAGATTTCCGTTTTGGGCGAGACGAGTCCGACGACACTGACGAAGCGTACAACGACCTACAGTCGCAGCATGACTACACACGCACTACAGGGAAAGGTTGCGTTTGTTCAAGGCGCAGGATCACGATGAGCACCATCTTCACCCGCATCATCAACGGCGACATACCTGGCACGTTCGTGTACCGCGACGAGCTCTGTGTTGTCTTCATGTCGATCAACCCAATGGCGATTGGTCACGCGCTGGTCGTGCCCATTGAAGAGGTTGACCACTGGGTCGATTGCTCACCCGAACTCTCGGCGCATCTCTTCGCCGTAAGCCACCGCGTCGCCAAGGCGCAGCAGTTGGCTTTTGGCTGCGAGCGCGTGGGCCTCATCATCGCCGGATACGAAGTACCGCACGCGCACATTCACCTGATCCCCACCACGCACATGGGGCAACTGTCGTTTGCCAACGCAGCAACGTCGGTCGATTTTGGAGCGTTGGCGCAAGCAGCGCAGCGCATTCGCGACGCACTGAACCAAGACTGAACCCTGAGGGCTCAGCCGAGGCGGAGCGTTTCGAGCGGCTCGAGTTTGGCGGCGCGAACCGATGGGTACAACCCAGCGATCACCGAGATGACCATCGCGAGAAGGATTCCTGCCGGCGGCAGCCATGGCGCCAGAACGAACACCCAACCAGCAATGGTGGCGCCTAAGAAAATAGACACGATGCCGAGTAACACCCCGCAGATCCCACCGAGCAATCCAATGAATAGCGACTCGAGCAAGAACTGCGACGCGATGATCGAGCGGGTGTGACCCAGTGCTCGACGGATACCGATTTCGGCGGAGCGCTGAATCACCGAGATCGACATCACGTTGGCAATGCCAACGCCACCAACGATCGAGGCGAGAATGCCCATCGAGACCACGATGAGCTTGATCTGCTGATCACTTTGCGCCGCAAGCTGAAGCGCTTCTGACTTGATGTCGGTGGCCACCTCGTCGGGACCGCCGAGGTTGATCGCGATCTTCAGCGCCTCAGAGGTGTCCTTCTCGGCACCTACCTGCGAACGCACGTAGATCTTGTTGGCCAAGATCTTGTCGGCATCGACAAAGTCGGCCTTGGCCGCCGAGAACGTAATGAACACTGCGTTGTCGAATGCGGGTTCGAGCTCTACTTCGCTGAGTACCCCAACAACGCCGTAGCGAATGTTGCCGAGTTCGATCGTTCGTGTCTCGCCGGGCAGATAGTTGAACTGGCGCGCAAGCCCGATGCCGATCACGGCAGATCTACTCGTTGCCTGCTCGTCGAACTCGTTGAGCCAACGGCCACTGATGAGTTTGACCTCGAGCACCGAGGGCAACAACACGTCGCTGGCGAGCACCGGAATAGGCACTGCCTCGTACTTGTCTCTCGCCTCGTTATAGGGCGTGACCACGATGTTTGCGAGTTCGTGCACCTTAGCAACCGACTTCACGGTGACGACGCTGCGCGCGCGATCAAGTACGTCTTCGGGAAGCGTGGGGTCCTGGCCACCAAACGCACTGGACGCAGAAACCTCGATGAGGTTGGTGCCGAGTTTGTTGACCTTTGCTTTGAGGTCGCCCTTAGCGCTGTCGGTGAGACCGACTGCAGCGATGATGGCCGCCACACCGATCATTGGCCCGAGCAACAGCAACAGCGTGCGCACCTTGCGCGCAAAGAGGCCAGTAAGCGACACCATCAGGAGGTCTTTGAATGTCTTCATCGCACCCTTGTCATGTCACTCACGATGCGACCGTCGCGCATCGAAACCTTACGAAACGCAGCATCGGCCACTTCGGCTGCATGGGTCACCAGCACCACTGCACGCTCGGACGACTGCAGGTTGGTGAGCAACTCCATCACGTTCTCAGCATTCTGTGAGTCGAGCGCGCCCGTAGGTTCGTCGGCCAACAAGATCTTTGGTTCGGTCACCAGTGCACGCGCCAAGGCGACTCGCTGCTGCTCGCCACCTGACATCTGCACAGGGCGATGCTCGTGACGATGACCCAAGCCAACTTTGTCGAGCGACTCGATGGCGCGCCGACGACGTTCGGCCTTGCTCAGTCCTCGATACAGCAACGCCGTCTCGACATTGCCGGTGGCATCGAGGTGAGGAATGAGATGGAACTGTTGAAATACGAAGCCAATGGTTCGACCGCGCACCTCGGTGCGGTCGGCATCATCGAGCCCAGTAACGGTCTTGCCGCCAACAATGATCGTGCCCGACGTTGGGATGTCGAGACATCCCAACAGACCAAGCATGGTCGACTTGCCGGAGCCCGACGGACCAACGATGGACACGAAGTCTCCGGGCATGATGCGCAATGAAACGTCGCGCAGGGCGTAGACCTTGGCGTCGCCGCTGCCGTACACACGCGACACTTCTTTGAGTTCGAGCAATGGTTCGACATACGGCTCGTTGGCCAATTGTTGTTCCGACACATCTGCGTCGGTCTCAGGTTCGTGAAGCATCGTTATCCGCCGGCAGCGGGTGATCCGGCGGCGTCGACATCGATGACAACAAGCTCGTCGCCCTTGAGTCCAGTGACAATTTCGACGTACTCGTTATCGATGAGACCAATGGTGACTGGCACCCGGGTGATGGTGCCCTGATCGTTGACCACTCGCACTTCATCGCCATCGCTTGAGCGAAGCACCGCAGCAACGGGCACCGACAACACGTCGATCTTCTCAGCAAGCGTGACTTCGATAGTGACCGAGGCGCCATCGACCGCGGCGAGTTCGCCCTTCACCTCAACGACGCCTTCGTACAACTCTTCGCCAGCGTCGCCAACCGTTGCAGCATCGTCAAGCGACGTGATCAGGCCGGTCAATTCCTGATCGCCTGCCTTCAATTTCACGTTGACTGCCTGGCCAACTTCGAGTTGGGCGCGATCTGAGGGGCTGACCTCCATCGTGATCGTAAACACGGGCTCGGTGAGGGTGACCACCGGCGCTCCCTGCAGCATGAACTCGCCTTCGTCGACTTCGACCTTGCCCACGCGGGCTGGCCATTTGGCGACAAGCATGTCGCTTGGCAAGAACACAACATCGTCGTTAATCACCTTGAGTGGCACATTGACTGTCGATGCTCCGGCTTTCATAATGACGGTGCCAGAGAGCACCTCATAGTCGGTGCCCTCGCCAGCGGTACCGCCGACTTGGTAGTTAATTGACGTGTCGTCGGTAACTGCCGCATCGGCCACAATCTGAAAACTGCCTCGGCCACCCTCGGCCACGCGACCGCCACCGGCCAGACGCATCTCAGGGAGATCGCCGCTCTTGATGGTGATGCGCGTAGTAGACGGATTACCAACGGCGTAGGCCACGTGGCCGACGTCGGTATTCGGATCGGCGCCGAGGGTGACGATGAGCGATTCGTCGACTTCTACAGCTTTGTCCTTGCGGATCTGAACGTTGATGCCAACTGAGGTCTGGCCTGCCCCGATCGTGAAGGTCTTCTTGTCGAGTTCGACATAATCGCTGGCCACTTCGGCAGAACCCGAGAAGCTCAACGTGAAATCCTGTTCGACGTTGGACTCGACGGTGGACTTAATCGTTATGGATGCCTGCTGGCCTTCGTCGACCTCAACCGAGTCGGTTTCGATGGTGAAGATCGGTTGCAAGTCGCTGCCGTTGGCTGCGATCTTGACGCGCACCTGGTTCGTTGGGCCAACGATGTAGTTGGGGTCGTTACCGAACTGATCGGTGAGTTGCACCGTGATGTCTTCGGCATTCTCGATGACCTGATCGGGGAAGACCGAGATCGGGTCAAGCGTGACCGAGGTTTGTCCGGCGGGGAACACGAAGTCACCATTGATGGTGTCGTAGTCGTCGCCGTTGGTGGGGTCGTCGCCGCCGGTGGCGCTGCCGTTGATGGTGAGGTCAACGCTGAGGTCTTGGGCAGGGGCCACATCGGCCGTGAATGTGAGGCTGAACGTGTCGCCTTCGTTCACCGTGCCTGCGCTGACCGAGGCATTGATGGTGGGCTTAGTGACCACCCGTGGAGCGTGGATAGCGCGGACCTGACCGGCCGCGGCTTTCACTGGAGGTGCCGACGGAACGATGGTGAACGCAACCGTGTTGTCCTTGGCCACCTTGTAGCCAGCGCTGTTCGGCAACAAGCTGACCGTGACGCTCTCTTCAGGCTCGGGCGTTGCGCCGCCGTAGCCACGATCAATCTGCCACTTTGCGAGCGCCGATCGCGTCTCTTCGGTGTAGAGGTTGTCGGGCTTGGAAACTGCGTATCCCTGAGCCTTGAGAATGGTCTCAAGCTGCAACACGTCGGGCCCGTCGCTGCCAACGTCGAGCCTGCGAAAGAATGCAAAATCGCCATCGACTGCATACGCGGTGCGACCGTCGAGCGAGAAAATCGGGTCGCCAGAATTGATGTTGTCGCCATCTTCAACAGAGATCGCGCTGACCTTGCCGTCGACTGGTGAGTTAATGGTCTGCGTCTCGTCGCGGCGCACTACACCGTTTACCGTGAGGATGTCGTTGAGCGTGCGTCGGGTCACCGCCTGGGGCTTAATGATCAGCCCACGCACTGTTGGAGTGTCGATGGTGGCGCGTCCGATGACGAACACTCCAGCGAGGAGCGCCACGACGCCAACCCCGATGACTACTTTTTTACCCGAAGCCATAACCGAACTACCCATTTCCATTGATTGCGTCGTTGATACCAGTGTCAGATAGACACTGGTCGATGTCACGCTGATTCAACGTGCCATCTGGTGATTGAAAGACCGACGGGTTGATCAAACCGATCTTGTCGGTGGTGGTCTCGATTGTCCAGCCCCTATCGACCAGACACTTTTCGAGAAGCTTGAACGCCTTGTTGCGAGTCTCGACCTCGTCCGGATTCAGATTGGAGCGTGTGGTCTGCATCTCTTGAAGAATCGAAAGGATGTCGGATCGTGCCGCGCAGGTGGTGATCACCTTCACGTATTCGGGATCCTTATAGGCGGGGTTCTGCGGGTCCTGCAGGTTGCCCTTGATGGTCTCGCCGGCATCTTCAATGCAGCTCTTGAACTTGGCGTACGCATCGAAGAGGCGAAGTTCTGGAGGACGGGTGTCTTTGTTGAGCGGAACCGTGTCGCCTGCGGCGGCATCGACGCCAGTGCCGCCTGCGGCCGTCGCACCGGAACCATCGGTCGCTGGACCGTCGGTAGCGATCGGCTCCATGTCGGCTCGTGCTTGCTTGACCTCGGCGGGCGTGAGCACTTGCACATCGTCGGCAGATCGCACCAGAACCTCAGGGACGCTTGAGCCACACGCCGAAAAAAGTGTGACCAGTGTGACAACCGCTACAACTGTTCTACGCATTCGCTCAATCTATTGCCCAAAGCAGCGCTTCGGCGAAGCCAAACCATCAATTTCGCCCACCCCGAGCAGCAGATAGTGTCGATCGTCCATGGACGCATTCGCATCGAGCATTAGGTGATCGTCGCATTTCGTTGCCCGCACTGCCTCCAAAGCCTTACTGAGCAAGCGGCCGAGTTCGACTGCCGAGCAGGGCATCATTTCGATCGAGCGAAAGAGGGCTACGTCAACCTGCTTCCTGGCGGCCGCCTCAAGAGCCGCCCAGCCGGCGACGACGAATCAATGGTGCGTGCTCGCAGGCGGGTATTCGATGCCGGCATGTACGACCCGGTCATCAGCGCAGTCGCCGAACTCGTTGCTCGCTCCCCCGTCACCAACGTTGTCGATGCTGGGTGTGGCGAAGGCTCGTACTTGGCCGCAGTTACCACCCGTTCCGGCGCCACCGGATGGGGCATCGATATCTCCAAGCCCGCAGTCCGACTCGCCTCGCGCCGGCATTGCACGCATCGGTACGCAATCGCGTCGAGCTACGCGCTTCCGTTCGTCGACAACTCCTTTGAGGCATTGATCAACGTGTTCTCGCCTCGCGACTTTGCCGAGATGCTTCGCGTGCTCGCACCAGGCGGCCGCGCTGTTGTCGCTACGCCGGGCCCACGCCATCTCGCCCAACTCAAAGCGCTGATCTACGACGACCCCCGCCAACATCTCGACCGCTCCGACTCCAATACCGACTCCAACGCCGACGCGTCAGTTGGTGAGCCCACACCTCAAGAAGTGAGTTCGGTGCAGTTCGAACTCTCACTCGACGATCAAGACCTACGGCTCAGCCTGCTCGAGATGACACCGTTTTGGTGGAGCACAACACCCGAGCGACGTGAGGTCATCGCAGCGACGCCGCTGGTCGTCGACATCGACATTCAGCTCAGCGTGTACCGCAAGCCCAATGGGTCGGCGCTTCACCCTGTGCTCTAGCGTCGGTCTGCAACTACTTCGTTTACTCCCCTGGAATGAGATCAGCATGGAACGTGAAGCTTGGATCATCGACGCCGTCCGCTCGCCACGAGGTAAGGGCAAGGACACCGGCTCACTGCACAATGTGCATCCGCAGCGCATTCTGGCGCAGGTGCTCAATGCACTGCAGTCACGCAATGGTTTCGACACCGCCGAGGTCGACGATGTCGTGATGGGTTGTGGTGCCGGCAGCGGTGACCACGCAATGGATATCGCCCGCATGGCAGCGCTCGACGCTGGCTGGTCGCTCGACGCTCC
>CANNMD010000002.1 GCA_947505655.1 Acidimicrobiaceae bacterium
CGGATACTCGGTAGTGCGACGTGGCAGTCGATTCAACGTGTTCCCTCGAGCCGTCGCCTCCGAGATCACCCATCGCATGGGCGACTACGACGCGCTCATCGAGATTTGGAATGGCGTGCCATGGCTGTCACCGTTGTGGTGCCGCAAGCCCAGCATTGTGTTCTTGCACCATGTGCACGGCCCGATGTGGGGACAGATCCTTCCGGGTCCGTTCGCCGCAGCCGGACGGTTTATGGAGACACGAATGGCGCCACCCGTGTACAGGCGGTCGCGTGTGCTGACCCCGTCAGAGGCCACTCGCGAAGAACTGCTCGCGTTGGGCTTTCGCAGCGACAAGGTGACCGCAGTGAACAACGGTGTCGATCCGTATTTCTGTCCCGGCGGCGAACCCGACCCTGCGCCAACGGTGGTTGCCGTCGGTCGTCTTGCTCCGGTGAAGCGTTTCGATCGACTGATCGAAGCAGCGGTACAGGCGCACAAAGAAGTGCCCGAGATGAAGCTGATCATCGCCGGCGAAGGCCCAGAGCGGCCGCGACTTGAAGCGTTGATTCGTGAGCACCACGCTCAGTCGTGGATCTCGATGGTCGGACACGTGACACGCGAGGGCCTGCTCGATCTGTATCGACGCGCGTGGCTCGTCAGTAGCGCGTCGCTCGCCGAGGGTTGGGGCCTCACGATGACCGAAGCTGCTTCGTGTGGAACGCCAGCGGTAGCCACCGACATCAGCGGCCATCGATGCAGCTTGGTCGATGGTGTCACCGGCCAATTGGCCGACCTCGACAACCTCGGACGCGTGATGGCCGAACTGTTGATCAACCACGAACTTCGTGCTCAGATGGGCGAGGCAGCCTTGCGGCGTGCGCACACGCTCACGTGGGATGCATCGGCGCTGGGCATCATCAAACAGTTGCACGGCGAAGTGCTGCGCAACAAGCAGCGCAAGGCCACCCGATACCAAACGGCGCGCTATGCGTGAGCCTCGCCCGTTGATCTCTCGGGTCTCGCCGCGCCAATGGACGCCCGCAACACAGGTCGTGGTGCTGCTTTCGGCGCTCGTGTCGTTGCCGCTCTTGGTCGCCTTGGCGTCGCTCAGCAGACACCATTGGAACCCAGTTCTCGACTTAGCGATGACCGAATTTCGAGTACGCGATGTGGGTACGTGGCACACCCCGCTCATTGGGTTGCCCGGTCGCATCGGCGATCAACCCAATCAAGGCAGCCACCCCGGACCGCTGAGCTTCTATCTGCTTGCGCCGGTGTACCGGTTGTTCGGCGGCACCTCGTACTCGCTTGAGGTGGGGTCAGTGCTGATTCATATCAGTGCGGTAGCAGCTTCACTTGCGCTGGCATATCGACGCGGCGGGCGACGTGTGGCCATCGCTGTGGCGGCGATGCTGGCTGTTGTGTTGCGCGGCTACGGCAGCAACGTGCTCAGCCAGCCGTGGAACCCGTACCTTCCGCTGATGGCGTTTGTGGCAGTGCTGCTTGGCGTGTGGTCGATTCTTGAAGGTGACACCGTCGCGTTGATTGTGGTTGTGGTCGCGGGAACGCTGTGCATGCAGACCCACGTGCCATACGTGGGCATGGTGGGTGGCGTCGTCGCTGCTGCATTGGTTTGGTTGCTCATTCGTCGCCGGGTCTTGCCGGGTGCAGCGCGTATCGACATGCCGCAACTGAAACGTGATGGGCTGATTGCAGCAGTGGTCGGTGTGGTGCTGTGGTTGCCGCTCGTCGCAGATCAAGTGCGGCACACCCCCGGCAACATCTCGAAATTGGGCACGTACTTTCAGCATCCGCCGGCGGAGAGCATCGGTCTGCGCCGAAGTGTCCAGTTGCTGTTCGAGCACTTCAACGTATTTCGAGTGGTCGTTGAGGCATTCAACCAAACCGACTATTTCAAGAGCACGGCGTTCACTATCAACGGTTCGGCAATCCCGGGGGCAGCGGTTGTTCTCGTGTGGGCGCTGTGTGCCGTGCAGGCGTGGCGGCTTCGGCATCGCCTGTTGATTCATCTCAACGTCGTGATCGCCGTGAGCCTTGCGCTTGCTGTGATCTCGATGAGTCGAATCTTTGGCATCGTCTGGTACTACCTGATGTTCTGGTTGTGGAGCATCGTGGCGCTCTCGCTGCTGACCATCGTCTGGACGCTGGTCGAGACAATGCGCCGCGCCTGGCCCGCGCGAAGTGTGCAGTTGCGCGCCTACGCCACCGTCGCTGCGGGTCTGGTGCTCGTGGCGTCTACCGCAACCTTCTCGTATAGCGCTGCGCGCGCCGAGCCACCCGAGTACTACCTGTCGCGTCCTCTTGATGCACTGGTACGTCCCACGGCGCTTGCGCTAGACGCCGGCACAGGCGCGGCCACCGGGCGCGATGGCCGCTACTCGGTGATCTGGCGCGACGCTGCGTTTTTCGGCTCGCAGGGATACGGCCTGTTGAACGAACTCGATCGACGGGGCTTCAACGTGGGTGCGGTGCCGTACTTCTATACAACGGCCACTTCGCAGCGCGTCATCGATCCGGCTACCGCCACTGCCGAAGTCATCTTCGCTACGGGTGGGTATGTCGACATTTTCCGCGCCAAGCCGGGAGCGGTCGAGGTTGCGTACACCGACCCGAGGTCGCCAGAGCAGAAGCAGCAATACGACTCGCTCAGTGCCGAGGTCGTCAAAGGTCTGCAGGACGAAGGGTTGGGCGAACTGGTGCCAACGATGAAGCTCAACCTGTTTGGCGTACAACTCGATCAACGCGTCCCACGTCGGATCAATGCACTCATCGATCGCATGCTGCAGCTCGGCCAACCAACCTCGGTGTTCATCGCCCCACCCGGAACGACCGACTAACTCATGCCTCTGATTGCTCAGCTCCGAAGCTTTCATCGCCGGCGTATCGCCATTCCCGTCACGGCGAACTCGCTCGTACTCGATGTCGGCAGCGGCGACAAACCGCACTGGCGCGCCGATGTGTTGGTCGATCGCTTCCCTGGCGCCGAGCACGCCATCCAACGGTCTGGCTCGCAGGCAGCGCGCACGCCGCGCCCAATGTTCGATGCCGATGTCACCGACATGCCATTCGACGACAAGGTATTCGACTACGTGATCTGTTCGCACCTCCTTGAGCATGTGCTCGATCCGGCTGCCGCAATTCGCGAGATGGTGCGCGTGTCGAAGGCCGGGTACATCGAGGTGCCGCTGGCGGCAAGCTCAAAGATCATCGACTTTCCGAGCCATCTGTGGTGGTGTCGGTACGACGGCACCACGCTTGAGTTCGAAGCCAAACAAGGTCACGCATTCGATCCAGAGATCGAGAGCTTCGTTCGACGTGGGCCGATCGAGCGCGAACTCAACGCGCTGATTGATCGCTACTTCGACGATTGGGTGATCGCCGTTTCGTGGACAGACGACCTTGCGCATCGTGTGATTGGCGCGGTCGATGCTGCGCTCGTCGAGCAAGTGGCCATTGCCGATGTGCATCACAAGAACGTCGAGACGCTCGCCGTGCGGGTGTTGACGAAGGTGTTCACGTTGCCGCTGCGATCGAAACGTCGCAAGGGTCCAGTGCTGTACGACTCGATCGTGAAGCCCGAGCTTCGCACCGGTGCGCGGCACGAACTTGAACAGCGCCTTTACAGGTCCGACGCCGCCAACTGATCTGACAGCACGGCCTGCTCGACGGGGGTCACATTTGTTGCCTGCGGCCAGCGACGGTCGAGCATCCACGCAATTGATACAGCGGTGACGATGGCGATGAACGGCAACATGGGCGTATGAAACCTCGGGTTGCCCCACGACGTGAGCGGGATGACCTGTAGCCCCAACAGCGTGATTGCGATAATCGCGCGGCGTGGCCCAGCCCGGCGGTTACGGCGCCACCCGGCGAGCAACAGCGCAAGACCGGGCAGCGCAACAATCCATGTGAAGTGGTAGTAGCCGTCGGTGGCGATGTCTACCGCTCGGCGGAGTCCGGAAGGCAACGTGAGATGCGAGCCGTTGCCGAGTGCCTCGGCGAGCGTGCCGTGGTCTTGGTGCATCATCAACACGAAACGCTTGGGTATCTGGCGTAGCTCTTCGCGCGGGTGGTCGACGATGAAGTGGAGAGCCGCCTTGGTGTTTGCCGGATTGCGGATCTCTTCGGGCAGGCCTGGGTCGGCACACCACGCATGGTTGGCCCACGAGAATCCACCGTCGGAGCCAGGGAACCGCGACATGCACATGCCGTCGCCGAGGTTGGTGGAGATTGGGATGAACTTGCCAAACACAATGGCGTTGCGAACGGTGAGCGGCGTGAGCACAAGCAGCACGGTGATCGACGCCCATCCGAGATGACGCAGTGCCGAACGCCATCCGCCGCCAGCGCACAGTGCGGCGATGCCGAGGCCGATGAACACGGGCAGCGAGAAGGGCCGGATGAGTAATGAGGCGCCCATCGCTACGCCGAACCACAGCAGTCGCTTGCGACTCATTGGCCCAGTGGACCAGTCGTGATCCATCAAGATGGCAACGCACAACAACGCGCTGAAGATGAAGGTGGTCTCAACTGAGTAGGTGGCGACGCCGATGACGAGGCTGGGATACAAGGCGACAAGGCCAGCCGCAATGATTGCGACGCGATGGTTGAACGCTCGACGCGCAATGAAATAGACCAGAACGATGGAAGCGGTTGACAGCAACACGTGAAGCATGGCTGTGAGTTGGGCCTGGCTGCCGGGCAACGGTGTGTGTAGCCCGAGCCAGTAGACAACCGAGAGCACGAGGGGGTAGCCGATGGGGTAGTACGAGGTGGCCTTGCCGGTGATGTACGACACGTAGCCGTGACCGCGGGCGATCTCGTTACCGAAAAACCAATACGAGTATTGGTCGCCGTTGAGCCGCCAATCCTCGGGAGTGTTGCGGGTGGCCCACAGCCCCCAGGCCAGACGAAGGAGGCACCCGACGACAACGATGACGGCCAACTGCTGGCCGTTGCGTGTGCGCAAAAAGTGTCGAGCCCGATCTACCAAAACCACGGCTGTCAGTATGTCACGCAGGCCCATGTGAGACCCGAAGCGTCGGTTAGAGTCTCGCCAATGCGCGATCGCCCGCCGAGTCATAGCGCCACGGGTCGTCCTCGATCGCTGCGCGACAGATTGGCGGCGCTCCACTCGTTGCATCCAACACTTGCGCTTGCGGCAATTGCAGCGGCGCTCTCGGCGTGGGTCTACTGGTCGCTGCTGTTCCATCTGCGCAGCGCTACTCCCGCAGATCCCGACAGCGCGCTGTTTGTGTGGTCGATGGCCCATGCTCCACGTCAGTTGTTGCACGGCAATAATCCGTTCTTTAGCAACGCGATCTTTGCGGTGAGTGGTGGAGCGAACCTGGCGTACAACGCGACCGCGCCGCTCTTGGGTCTCGCGATGTATCCCTTGACAGCGTGGATCGGACCCGTCGCCGGGTTCAACCTTCTGGTCGCGCTGACACCAGTGGCGAACACGCTTGCTGCTCGACGCTTGCTTCGAGTGCTCACTGGGCGTAGCGGGGTTTCTGTTTCGCTCGGAGCACTCGTTATTGGTTTCTCGCCGATGGTGATGATGCATAACGGCGCTCGAATGCAGTTGGTGTTTCAGGCCGTGTCACTGCTGCTTCTCGCCGAACTGTTTGCGCTTGGGCGCGCAGCGATCGCGGGTGAACCAATGTCTCGCCGCCGATTGGTGGCAGTGGGAACACTTGCTGGCCTGCAGATGTGGATTGGTTCCGAGCAGTTGGCCATCGTGATGATCGTGGTTGCGGTAACCCTGCTTGTGGTTCTGACTCTTGCTCGAGTCACGCCGTCGTTGTCAGCGCGCTCAGCGTTGCGTTGGCATCGACGCGACCTTGGTTCGTTGGCACTTGGGTTCGCCGCAATGCTGCTCGTCGCAGCGCCCTTTCTCGCTGAGTTCTTGTTCGGGTCGCAGCGCTACACCGACGGTTATCACGTGGCGGCGCGTCCGCTGTTCGGCCTGCGAATCGCAAACCTGGTCACTCCTACCGAGGCGACGTTGTTTCGCACGCACATTCCGTTGGCAATCGACCGTGTTCAGATGAGTGTGTTCCGCGACGAGGACACGGGCTATCTGGGTTTGCTGGCTCTGGGGTGCGTGCTCGTAACTCTGGCGACGTGGCGACGACGCAACACACTTCAGCGGGCCGCCGTGCTGGTTGGTCTCGGCTGCTTCGTGCTGGCGCTTGGTCCGACGATTCGTTGGTCGGGAACCGGAAGTGGTTTGCCCGGGCCATGGCGATTGCTCGAGCAGTTGCCAGTGCTGCGCGAGATTGTCGCGAATCGCATGTCGCTCGGCCTGTTCTTGATGCTTGGTGTGCTCGTGGCAACCGTGGGCCAGTCGGCCATGGTGCCTGAGCCAGCCGGGCAGCACGGCACCGAGCGATCGTTGCGCGCGTTGTGTTGGTGTGCGCCGCTGCTGCTCATCCCGGCACAGTTTCAGCACACCAAGGCCGTGTCAGCCTCAGCTGCCGAGCTACTCAAACAACACTGCAGCAACACGCTGGTTGTGACGACCCCTCAACCGCTCGAGCAAGAAGGCATGGCGTGGCAAGCGCGAACCGATTTCGCCTTCGACCTCTCTCGGGGCTTCGCCTTTCGTGCATCAACGTTGCCCAAGGGTGATCGCTTGCTGATCGACGACATCGCCGAGCACGGCTCTGGCGACGATGCAGCCATCACCGCAGCGGCCGCGCAACTCTCGTCGCTCGGTATTGGTTGTGTGCTGGCACCATCGAACGTGCTTGATGTGGCCGACAATCTCGCACCTGTGCTTGGTTCGCCGCTCATCGCTGGCGATGTCGCCGTATGGGCCCTGCGCTAGCTCATAGCTGCCAAGCGTTGCCTGCGCAGCTACAGTCAGCGCTCGTGGAATTGGGTGGCGAAATGGTTGGGGAACCTTCCGACGTGCAGGCAAATGGCGGCGATCGCTTGTATCGCCAGCTGATTGTCGCCGTCACCGCCGTTGCTGCGGCGTGGAGAATTTTTTACCTTGTGGTGACCAAGTGGAGTCGTCACCTCATGCTGAATGACTCGTTGTACTACAGCTCGCAGGCATACCAAAACGCCCACGGTCATTGGTTTCGCAATGTGCTCGGTGATCACCCCGGAGCCGAGCATGCGCCACTGACGTCGGTGCTACTCACGCCGTCGAGCCTGCTGTCGAACCATGAGTTCTGGCAGCGCGCCACGAACACGTTGGTGGGAATAGCTGTTATCCCCTTGATCGCAATGGTCGCCCGACGTGTTGGAGGTCGTCGCGTTGCGGTCATCGCAGCGGCCATCGCGGCGGCCTATCCAAACCTCTGGATGAATGACTCGCTCATCATGTCGGAGACGTTGTCTACGTTGCTTGCCGTTGCAGCGCTGTGGTTCGCTCTGCGTCATCGCGATCGATTCGAGGTGCGCAGCGCGCTTGCGCTTGGCGTAGTCGTGGGCCTCGCAGCGTTGGCGCGAAGCGAGCTGTTGTTGCTCGCTCCGCTGTTTGCGCTCATTGGCCTGCGCAGCAAACCAATTCGGCAGTGGGCTGGCCGCGGTCTTGTGATCATGCTGGCGACGCTCGCAGTGCTGGCGCCGTGGGTGGCCTACAACGCAACCCGCTTCGACAGTTTGGTGATCGTCACCACCAACGAGGGCGGTGCGCTGAGAGGCGCAAATTGCGACGAAACCTATAGCGGCCCGGCCATGGGCGGTTGGTCGGTGTTGTGCGTGCTCGACAACATCGATCGACCCGATGAAGACGCCTCAGAACGTGCGGTGCGTCTGCGTCACGAGGCCGTGACCTACATCAAGGATCATGCCAGTCGATTGCCCGTAGTTGTGGCAGCGCGGTTGCTGCGCGCTGCCGATCTGTATGGCGTGGGTGACCTGGTTCGTTTCGACGTGGGCGAAGAGCGTGCCAAGTGGGCGTCGTGGGCTGGAATTGTTTGCTGGTGGTTCTTGGCCCCACTAGCGGTACTGGGATGGTGGCGTCAGCGTCGTTCGAACGGTTGGATCTTGTTGGCGCCCGCAGTCGGGGTGCTGATCACAACCGTGGTGTTTTACGGGGCGCATCGTTTGCGCTCGCCGATGGAACCCGTCGTGATTATCTGCGCGGCAGTTGCACTGGCTCATTGGATGCCGACGCCGTCGTTTCTCTCACGTAGGCGAGTCTGATGACCGACGTGAACCAAGGTGCTGCGAACGACGTTGCCGATGCCGCTCCATATCGAGCGCGCATCGTGTATCAGCCTGCTCTCGATGGTGTACGCGCCATCGCTGTCACGATGGTGTTGCTGTTCCACGGCGGCGTTTCGTGGATGAACGGCGGCTACTTCGGTGTGTCTGTGTTCTTCACGCTGTCGGGCTTTTTGATTACGTCGCTGTTGTGCAGCGAGTTCTCGAGTACTCAACGGGTATCTCCCGGGGCGTTTTATGTGCGTCGAGCAAAGCGCCTCTTGCCAGCCAGCGTCGTGTGTTTGTCGGCAGTGTCGATCATGGCCTCGGCGAACGCATGGACTGCGGCCAACCACGTGCGCAGAGACCTTTTGGGCTCGCTCGGTCAGGTCGCTAACTGGGTTCGTCTGCTCGCCGGCGAGAGCTATGTAGACGCGCAGAGCGCGAGTGCCGGATTCCAGTCGCCGCTCGATCACTATTGGTCGTTAGCGATTGAAGAGCAGTTCTACTGGATCTGGCCGCTGGCGTTTTGGGGCCTCGCTCGGTGGGCGCGCCGGCGTGGCGTGAGCCTGACGTCGGTTGTGTGTGTGTGCACGGCCGTCTTCGCTGCGTGCGCGCCGGTGATCGCCGCTGTTTGGGGCAGCGACGCTGCGTACTGGGCCACCCCGGCTCGCGCTGGCGAAATCTTGCTTGGCGCTTTGGTAGCCGTGCTGCTGTCTGAGGGTCGCGTGCGCGCCACTCGATGGATGGCTCCACTTGGCCTTGCATTGGTGCTCGCGTTCGGATTTGCACTGCCCGCCGCCAGCGGACCCGCCTACAGCGGCGGGTTCCCCGTGTTGGCGTTGGCGAGCGCACTGTTGCTGTTGGGATTGCAGTGCGAGGGCTTCGTGCGCTCATTGTTGTCATGGCGACCGTTTGTCTCGTTGGGTCGCATCAGCTATGGCGTCTACCTGTACCACTTGCCGGTGTTTGTGTTTATGACGAGTCAGCGAACTGGGCTCAATGGGTGGGTGCTGTTGGCGGCACGCTGTGCGGTAACGCTTGCGATTGCAATCGTGTCGTATCAGGTCTTTGAGCAGCCGATCCGACGCGCCACTTGGGCGGGTATGCGCACGGCAGCCACCGCCGCTACAGCCACGGTCGCAGTGGCTCTGCTGGCTGCGGCCGTTCCTGCTGCGGCTGGTAGTTACTGGGGCGTCAGCGCAGCGACGCGTTCGGTCGCGGCGATTCCGGTAGACGCGCCGAGCACTCCACTCGTGGTTCAGCGCACGACCACTGACACCCAGGTGCCAAGTGCTGATTCAAACCCGGCAGGGTCCACGGTTCCTGCGCTGCCGAAGCTCAGCAGGCCTGTACGTATCTTGGTGGTTGGCGACTCGATCGCCGAAGCAACCGGACACGGACTTGTGGCGTGGGCGGCCGCCAATCCAACCATTGCTCAGGTGTCGCTCGCCGTGAGCCCTGGCTGCGGATTCGTGCGCGGCGGCACTGTCGTGACCGACGGCAAGGTGCCGTTCAAGAAGGACTGCGATGAGTTGCTCGACCAGGCACTGCCCAAAGATCTCGCCGAGCTTCATCCCGATGTTGTCGTAATGCTCGTGTGGGCGCGAGACCAAGCACCGCGCCGGTGGAGTAAGTCTGAGGGCGAACTCACGCCACACGACGATGCATTCTTGATGCGGCTCACCCACGACTACGAAGCCATCGCTGATGAGATCGTCACAACCAGCGATGCCCGCGTTGTGTGGATCCGCCCGCCGAAAGGTGACAGCTGGTGGCTCAATCTTGACTCGCCATTTTCGGACGAGTCGGCGCACGAGATCGTCGAGGGCGTCATGCATCGAGTGGCCGAGGCAAATCCGAGGCGGGTCGAGGTGCTCGATCTGCGGACATGGATGGAGTCCGACGGAATCGCTCTCGATCATGCGGCACGTCCCGATGGGCTGCACTTCACCATCGAGGCTGCCACCGACGTAGCCACGCGGTGGCTCGGGCCGCAGTTGGTGCTGGCTGCTACTCGCTTCAGCGAGTGACTCGACTCGTTAGCGCGGCAGCAGTTTTGTTGCGTGCTTGAGCAACGACAATGCACCCTGTTTCGCCGGGCGACGATGGTGCGACTGGGTGTGATCATCCTGCGCCGCCATCGATGCACGGTGTTGTACAAACCAGTCGTAGCTCTGCGCAAACATTTCATCGTTTGAGTAGCGCGGGGTCCAGTCGAGTGCCTGAGTGGCGTGAGCGGTATCGAACCACATCGACTTGCTGTACATGATCCAGTGATACGGGGCGAAGGGTGCGAGTCCAAGGCCAGCAGCCACGCGCATTGCCATCGAGGCTGGGCGAGCGGGCAGCGAGCGAACGCGTGAGCCGGTGCCAGCGTGAGCGCACACGTGCTCGAGCGTTTCGCGCATGGTGGAGAACCGGTCGGTGCCTGCATTGAAGATCATCGGGCCGCTACTTGCGCCAGCGCGAATGCAGATGTCGGCAAGATCGTCGGCGTGAACGAACTGATAGCGGTTGGACCCGTCGCCCAATACGAACACATCGGCGCCGTCGGCGATCCAATCGAACAGAATGCCGAAGATGCCGAGGCGGCCATGCCCCAAGATGGTGCGGGGTCGAACAATGGTGACATCGAGGCCGTGAGACGTTGCCTCGAGACATGCCCATTCGGCAGCCAACTTGGCGTGGCCGTAGGCCTCGAGTGGTGACGGAACCGTGGATGGCATCACAGGGTTGGAGGCGGGAATGCCGAACACCGCGCTCGACGACGTATGCACGACCTTGCTGACGCCCGAGTCGAGGCATGCAGAAAGCAGTAGGCGTGTGCCATCGACATTGACGCTGCGCAGCAATTGCTCGTCTTTGGCCAACGGCACCTGTGCCACGTTGTTGTAGACAACGTCGACGCCTTCTACAGCAGCGCGAACCACGGATGCGTCTCTGATGTCGCCGCGAACGAACTCGACGTCGGCGTCGTCGGCCGGGGCGTTGAGATCGAGCACGCGCACGGTGTGGCCGCTGGCGCGTAGTTGCGTCGCGAGTAGCGCGCCGAAATAGCCACTGCCGCCAGTGACCAGCGCCGTGGTGCTCATAGCTCGAGGCCTTCGGCGCGACACCACTGAATGCTGCGACGCATGCCGTCGTACAGTTCGAACTGAGGGTCGTAGCCCAACTCTTCGCGGGCGGCCTCGATGTCGCACGCGATCGAGTGTGCCATCTCGCCCATCACGTGAAGCTGCTGCTGATATCGGCCGGTGCCTTGAATGAGTCGATCGGCGCGCTCGGCAATACGACCAGCGAACACGGGCAGCTTCATCGCGCCCGGCTTCACTTCGTACCCCTCGTCTTTGAGCGCTCGGCCAACAGTCTCGATGATCTCGTTCACGGTGTACGGCCTCGCGTCAGCGATCCAGTAGCCGCGGCCCGATGTGTTCGGAGTGAGTTCGGCGCGCACGATGCCCTGCACAAGGTTGTCGACGAACACCATCGAGCGGCGCTGATTGCCGGCGCCGAACTTGGGGAATTTGCCGCCGCGAACCATGCGAAAGAAGGTGGTCTGGCGTGGTGGCTGCAACGGGCCGTAGAACCATGGTGGGCGCACGATGACTGCATCGAGACCTTGCTCGACTTGAGCGAGCACCGCGAGTTCGCCTTGCATCTTCGACTTGCCGTAGCCGAGGTAGGGGTTATAGGGCTCGTGCGCACGGAAGGTGTCGTGCTCGGATGGATTCGTACCAAAGGGCGAGTTTGAGGACACGTGCACCATGCGCCGTAACCCGGCGCGGTGAACGGCGTGAGCCATGTTGGCGGCGCCAGTGGTGTTTACATCGAAGAAGTCGCTGACCTTGCCCGGATGAATAACGCCAGCAGTGTGGATCACGTCGGTGTCGGCAGGCAGGCCATCGAGGAGACGTTCAAGCGAACGCGGATCGGTGACCGAGCCGATGACGGTTTCGGCGTTGGCCGAAACGTCGCGCACGGCTTGCGCCTCTTGCTCGTTGAGTACCAGCGCGCGCAGCACGCCGTTGCGTTTGTAGGTGCCCGAGTCAGTAGAGAGATGCTGCACGAGTGCACGGCCGAGCCATCCGGCGGCGCCGGTGACAACGGTGGCTGAGGGCAATGAGTAATCAGCCACGAGGAGAGTTCGTTTCGATGAAGCGGCGCGCATTGCGCACGGCAAAGGCCTGCACTGAGCCCTGTGGGTTCACGCCTGGCGCATCGGGCAACATGGAGGCGTCGTTGACCCACACATTCTTCATGCCGCGAACTTGGCCGAAGCTGTTGGCAGCGCATCGCGGATGCTCGCCGATGGGAACCGTAGAGCAGAGGTGGACTGTCATCACTGTGGCCTTTGTGGTTGCGAACGAATGTTGAAGATTGGCGATGTCGCCGGGCGTACGCACCAATGGTGCGCCGCGATAACTGGGATAGACCTCGTCGGCGCCAGCAGCAAGCATCAGCAGCGTGAGACGGCTGAGACCGCTTCGCAACAACTGCTTGTCGCGGCCGGTGAGGTGATAGGTGACCAATGGATCGCGCATGCCAGGGATGGCTTTGACGCGGCCCTTGCCTTGGCTGGTGATCGCGGCGTAGTACACGCTGACTCGCTGCCAATCGTTGACAGCATGACCAAACTCGGCCCAGTTGTCGGCGAGTGCCATTGCCACCAGGCCGGGATTGCTGGCCGATCCACCGAATGAGATCTCGGGAGCAAACTCTTTGACTTGATGCACAGGAACGTCGTCGGGCACGTTGATGGCCTCGCGAAAGTGGGCGGCCAACTTCACCGTTGGGTGCACCGCCAAGGTGTCGCCGATGCGCTCGTGCAAGCCGCTGCGCTGCAGCAGTGCTGGCGTGTGGATGGCGCCGCCACACACAAACACGTGGCGAAATCGAATGCGACCGGGCTGACCATTGGCCAGCACCACGAGGGCTTCGCTGGCGCTGGTGCCGTTGATTGCCAACTTGCGCACGCGGCATTGCGTAATGATGCGGGCTCCGGCACGGTGAGCGCGCGGCAGATAGGTGCGGGTCATGCTCTGGCGCTGACCACTCGCGGCGTTACCGCCCGGGGGGTACTTCATCCAGCGCGGGCTCTCGCTGTTTTCCCACGAGAGCGCTTCGGCGCCGCGGTGCAACACCATGCTGGGGGCAGACACTTTTCCGGGCACCTTGGTGACGTTCAGTGCCGTCTCGAGTTCGTGAGCGATGGCATACATCTCATCGGGGTCGAGATCGCGAATGTGATACTGCGTGCGCCACCGCTCGAGCAGCTCGGCAGGCGGGCGTCGATACAAGCCGCTGTTCACTTCGGTGCCGCCTCCGGCACAGCGGCCCTCGGTGTACGCAATAGACGGAAGACCCAGCGCAACGGTGACTCCGGCCGACCGGTATTGCTGGTTCATCTGGTCGAGCGAGAATGGCACGACGCTGCCTTGCTCGACCCACGTGCCCTCTTCGACCACGAGCACGTCGAAGCCGGCTTCTGACAACAGCGCGGCGGTGGTTGCGCCTCCGGCACCCGAACCGATGATCAGGATTTCGGCGTCGTAGAGCGACTCTGTGGCGGGGGAGTGGATAGGGGCGCTGTGAACGGTCATTCGGCGCCTGAACCGTCGGGAAGCGTGTCGGGCCAGTGCTCCCAGACATAGGTGTACGCGAGCGAACGGATCATCCGAACGTACTCGCCGACCAGCGGAAGCGGGTGGCGGATAAGCCACGCGATCACGTTGCTGCCAATGGGAAGCGCCACAACGCCTCGCATAGGAACGGCGATGATGTTGCAGCCGAGGCGAAGCACGCTGGGAAGTTCGTCGACATGAAAGACGGCGAATTCACTGACTTGATCACGCTGCGAACTAGAGAGCCCGGGGAGGTCTACACCCAGCAGGCATTGTGTGAATGGGCGCACGAACGCCCGTGAGGTTTGAGCAGCCATGACGAAATAGGCAGTGTAGTCGCGGGTGCGAATGCGCCGCTATCAAACGGCGGCGCAGGTTCCGGCGGGCGAATCGTAGATGGGGTTTTGGGTCCATGGCCCGCCTGCCCACGAGGCCACCGGAGCCGACGAGATGCCATCGAAAAGCTGTGACATCTGCTCAACCAGCCACGCGCTGACAAGCGCGGCACCGGAGGCGCACATATGAACCCCGTCGTACATTCGCTCGGGCACGTGATCGCCGTTGAGATCGGCGCTGTAGCGATCGGTCCATACCGCAGCGGTGTCGAGGAACGTGACGGTGGCCGGGTGCTCGGTAGCAATGCGCTGGCCGATGGCATAGAGCTCGCTGGTTCCGTGTTTGCTCTGATCTGGTCGCATCGGTGGGGGTGGTGTGATGATCATCTGGGCGCCGCGGTCGACGATGAACTGGTGCAGCAGGACCAGAGAGTTGTACTGCTCTGTGGGGTCGAACTGGGCATCCCATATTGACAGTTGCACCATCACGAGCAAGGTGTGGCCATCGACTGTGCTGGCAAGACCAGAGAGGTAGTCGAAATACGCGCTCGTGCCGGTGAGGCGCACTCCAGGCCCGGCAGCACTGTGCAACGTGGCACCCGCAGCACCGAGGGCCGCTTCGAGACCAGGCCGCGTGGTGTAGGCAATCGAGTCGCCGAACAACACCACATCGTGGATGGTGCCTCGCTTGATGGCGGCGAGCGTGGTGGTTGTTACCGGGACTGTCGTAGTGGCGCTCGGATCAAGGGCGGCAACGCTGGTGGTGGTGCCCGCCGTGAGTGCCAAGATTCCGTTGAGGTTGACCGCTGTGGCGTTGGCTCCGGGTATGGCCACCGATACCGCTACAAGTGCTGTGAGGCCCACAGCGAGGGCGCTAGCGGGCGCGCTGACCCACGTTGGTCGACGCTGCAGGCCCTCGCGAACGGGGCGCTCGACGTAGCGATATGACAGCACCGAAACCACCGCAGTGACCGAGAGGCGAACGGCAACGAGGGGCCAGTCGCTGAGGCCCGTGCGCACTGGGTTGAGCACCACGAAGATGGGCCAATGCCACAGATACAGCCCATAGCTGAGTCGGCCAACGGCGCGCAGTGGTCGCAGCGACAACACGTTGGTGATGGTGGTGCGCACCGGCGACCGGAGCGTGAGCGGGTCGACGGTGATTGCGCCGAGCAGCAATCCAACGGCAGCGGCGAAGACAAAGAAACCTCCCCGAAAGAGCATCGTGTCGGTTCCGCGCGCAGTGACATACAGCCACAGCACAACAGCAGTAGCCGAGACCAGCCCGAAGCCCGCTGCGGTGGTGGAGCGACGCGAGTGATTTGAGAACGCCCGCGCCATCGCAGTACGAACGGTGCTGGTGGCGCACATCGCGCCGATCATCATCGCGCCAATGCGCGTGTCGGTGCCTTCGTACACACGGGTGGATGCATTGGGGTCGTAGAGCGCCGTCATCAACACAAACGAGGCCACTACGCCACTGGCGCAGATGGCGAACAAGGCGCGTTGCGGGTGACGCGCCCATCGAACTACCGCAAGGGCAACGAGTGGCCACACCACATAGAACTGTTCTTCGACAGCGAGGCTCCACAGGTGGGTTAATGGTGACTTGTCGGCGAACAACGACCAGTAGTCGTGGGCTGAGAAGACCTCGTGCCAGTTCATCAAGAACGAAAGGCTCCACAAGGTGTCTTGGCGAAGTGCGATGCGTTCGGGTGGCGTTCCGTAGCGCAGAGTCCACAGGGTGAGTACGCAGATCATCAACGCGAGCGCTGGCAGTAGACGTCGGGCCCGGCGAGCCCAGAACGCGCCGAGAGCGACTGACCCCGTGGTCTCAACTTCGCGGAGCAGCAGGCGGGTAATCAAGAAGCCTGAGATCACAAAAAAGGTATCGACGCCGAGGAAGCCACCACTGAGATGGCCGGCGTGGAACAGCAACACCGCAGCCACGGCGAGTGCCCGCAGCCCATCGATCGCTGGAAAATAGTCGCTCTGCGATTCTTGCACAATGCCCCCCGGCACAAGTCTTGCGTTCGGGCGGAGACCCGAGAGTTACGGCATTGCTTGGTGTGCGGCGTTTCAGCCCTTCAGTCGTTGACCAAGCTTCGAGTACCGCACGATGCACACAACGGCGCGAACCCCATCGCGCCATCCGATTTTCTTGCCCTCAGCGTAGGTGCGACCAGCGTAAGAAATACCGACCTCGAAGATTTGCCAGTTGCCGCGTGCAAGCTTTGCGGTGACCTCAGGTTCGAAGCCAAAGCGATCTTCTTCGATGGTGATCGACTGAATGACCTCGCGCCTGAATGCCTTATAACAGGTCTCCATGTCGGTGAGGTTGAGATCGGTGAACATGTTCGAGAGCAACGTGAGCAACCGATTGCCCAGTGAGTGCCAGAAGTAGAGCACTCGGTGTGGCCGCCCACCCAAAAAGCGTGAGCCAAAAACGACATCGGCAACACCGGACTCGAGTGGCTCGAGCAACTCTCCGTATTCGGCTGGGTCGTATTCGAGGTCGGCGTCTTGCACGATGACGTAGTCGCCGGTGGCGGCTGCGAAGCCGGTGCGTAACGCCGCACCTTTGCCCTGGTTGTGCGGCTGCAGGATGACGCGGATGCGAGGATCAGAGACGCTGGCAAGAAGGTCGCGAGTGGTGTCGGTGGAGCCATCGTCGACAACGATGACTTCGTGGATCCATGGCGAGGCGCACACGCGATCGAGCAGAGTCAGGATTGTGGCCTGCTCGTTGTAGCAAGGCACGACGGCAGTGAGGCAAGGGCGAGGTGATGCAGACACAGTGCCGTTTACATTAGCGACTGTCGCCGTCGACCGAACTACGCCGAGTCGAGATGCTCGCGAGTAACAACACAATCACTACCAGCGCCGGACGGTTCATATCTTCGAATACGCCGGGCCAACCGCCGTTCGGGAACGGGTGGTACGTACGTACGCGGTGCACCATGACCGCAGCGATGTACATCGCTACAGCGAAGGCGGCGGGGCCAACGAGGCGTGGTCGTCTGAGTGGCACGCAGCACACGAATGCGATGAAGCCACATAGCAGTCCCCATTTGGGAGCGATGACCAACGCGCCAGCCACCGTGGCGATGGAAACGGTGACGATGGATGGGCGGATGAGATCGAGCAAGGGCTTGGTTGAGCGGTGATTCCACAGATCAGTGAACCGCGGCTCAAACACATCGGCTGGTGTGGTGCGTCGACGGTCGAACACGATGAGGGCGAGACACAAAGCGATGCCTAACCCTGAGAGCAACAGGCCGAGGTTTAGCGAGTTCTGGCCGGCCCAAACAAGGCTTACGGTCTGGGCGGCGGAGCTCGGCGGCAAGAACCAACCGTTGAAGCCGCCATCGACCACTTGCTGGGTGCCGAGCGGCTTGCCTGCGATCGACGCGCTCCAGCCCTCGTTGTAGCCTTCGCCGAACACAAACCAACAGCCAGTGGGACACGCTGCGACGGAAACCGTGCGAGTGGTGCGGGAGCTGTTGAGAAGAGCAGCGGTTGGTGCCGTCGGCGGGCCAGTGGGCGTGATTGAAGGGTCGTCAGCCGCAGCGGGCTCGGCAGTGGTAATCGAGGTACTACGCAGCACGATCTGGTTGATGTCGGCCCCGGTGTGCAGACCGTTGACCGTGGCGATGAGGTGCTCGCCGCCGCCCAGGGTGATCTGCGGTGTGCCGCAGAGTTCGACGCGGGCGTCGTGATCAGAAAGGAGCGCCGCCATAAGGCCTGACAAGCGAATGGGAACCTGAACCCCGTCGATGGTGATCAGGTCGCCGCGACAACCGCTGTCGAACAGTTCGGGAAGCGATGCCGTTGTAATGCCGCTGCCCGAGATCTCGCTGATACCGACGGGCAGCGTAATGCGATCGGCGAAGCGTCGGTCGGTGGTGGTGGCTCCGTTGGTGCCACTAATCGTGAGGTCGATGGCATCACCCGAGAGCGGCGGGAACGTGAGTGTGCTGATGCCTTGAGTATCTGGTGCCGGCACAGACACCGTGTTCGTGGTGGAGCCCGCAGCAATCGTGACTTCAGTGATTGTGCCTACCTGAGCCGACGAAAGCTGACGCATGGTCAAGGTGGTGATTGGGTTCTGCGGATCGAGCGGTATGTGTAGCGAGGCGCCGATCGCAGCACCAAACGGCGACACCCACGACGTAGAAGGGTCCCCGTCGGTTGCGGCCCAGCCGCCCGTCGCTGGCACGCCAGCAAGGTGCGCCGACGATGTGGTTCCGTTCCATTGCAGTAACCCGGCGAGAACAGCGTCGCTTGCACGTTGCGAGACACGGGCGGTCATTGACGCTGCGAACTCGCGCGGATCACTGAGCGTGAACGCTCGGCTTATCGTGAGCTCAGGGTCGTGCCGGTAACGGTTTGTCGGGCGAGTTCGCAGTCGTGAAAAGACAAGGTCGACAGGCTGGCTGGGGGATGTCCGCAGAAGCACGTTGCTGGGCACGCGGACCACTTCGCGCATGACGCCCATATCGGTGACAATCTCAGCAAAGCCGACGCCGTCGAGGGCGGGAGTAGAAGTGGTTCTGTCGTAGTCGATGGCGTCAATGCGTATGGTCAGCTGACTCGAACGGCGCTGAAGCGCAACGAGTTGGCCTGTGGCAGATCGAGACTCGGCAGTGAGGTCGACGCTGCGAGAGCCGGCGTCGTCGGTAATGGTGACCCGCGTGATCCAGCGGTTGCGACGGTCGAGCGGCTGCGTCAGCGTGACCTTGTCGATGGGTGCATCGGCGTTGAGGCGGAGGAACTCGCCGACGGGTTGGCCATGATCGCCAGTGATCCACGCAGTGTTGGCATCGCCGTCGATGGCCATTGCAGCGCGGTCTTCGGGTCGGTACGCGAACGGTTCGCCGTAGGAGCTTGCCGAGGCATGGATAGCGCCTCGCTGCTCGGCAATGGTCATGTCGCCACTGGTCTGGTTGGCGAATACGGGGATGCGTTGGTCAGCGCTATCGAACGTGAGCACACCAGGGTCTGTAGACCCGTCCTCGGTGAAACCCGTAACGTCTTGCGAGCCGCGCCAGTGATGGGCGCGCTTGCGGTTGCTGTCGGTGACGATGACTCGGTCTGCTGATGCAATGGGATCGAGCGTTGAACCGCTCGCGCCTGCAGCAGGAAGGTTTGCCGCATAGCGGATGAGTTCGTCGCCGGTCAGTAAGCCAGCACCTGCTGCATCGACAATGCCGTCGCCGCTACCAGCCAAAACAACGTTGCCGATTTTGGCGCGCACAATGGGCTGCGGGTTGAGCACTGGCACGAGATCGACGGGTGCGAGTGGAGTACCGACTGCTTCGTTGCTGATGGATTGTTCGTCGATCATCGCGAGCGTCGGAGTGCTCACGGTGGCGACACCATACGGATGCGCTGTGCCGAGTTGGGTCGAAGAACGAGCGAAGAGTTCGCTGGTGATTTCTGGACGTGGTGAACGAAATCGTTCGAACGCCACATCGTTGGTGAGCCAGAGCGTGTCGGCACCAAACAGCCGCGCGATTGGTGCCACCGCAGCGGCGTTAATCGTGCCCTCTTGGAACCGATCGTCGAGCGCATAGAGCGTGTCCATGGCCGCAGCACTTCCGAGTGGAAGCAGGTCTCGGGTGATGACGGGTCGATTGGTGAGGGCAGGCAGCGGTGGGTCGACGGTGTATCCCCATCGGAACGCTCCGAACTCAATGCCGGGCAACTGCAGCACTCGGTAGCCCTGCGGCGCTGCGTCGAGTGCCTTGGCAGCTTGTGTCCACGCGGCGGGCACCTGCTGATCGTGCACCAGGTTGGGATCGACAAAGCCGCCGTCGAACAGCGCAGGCAGATTGACAATGGCAAGCAGCCCAATGAGCCATGGCGCAACGTGGCGCACACGCCACGAAGTTCGCGAGATCGCAACCACAAGCGCTCCGGCGCCGAGCGCTAGACCGAATGTGCTCAGCGGCAAGGCGCGGGTGCTGCTGCGAATAGCAAGCGCCAACGCCGACCGTGAGTTCTGGGCGAGGGGCGCCATCAGCGGCGATGAGTTCGCGATGGGGTGGACGCCAACTGCAAGTACCACGCCCACAAACACCAACAGCGCGGCGTAGCGGCGACTTGTCCATCGGGTTGCTGCGAGGCCGAGCAGCGCTACACCCAGAACCATGAAGGAGATGGCGACCAGTTGGCCAGAGGCCATGTAGTGCTCGGATGCGGTGGTGGCAAAGCCAACGGGGTCGCGGAGGTAGAACAGCCAGTAGCCCATGCCGCGCAACACTTCGCTTGCCGACGACACCGACGAAACTGCCTCAAGGGTTTCGGAGTAGCCCAGCACGTCGGCGCCATAACGCCCCTGCACTGAGAGCATCGCGATCCACCACGCAGACATCAGCAAACTGACTGTGCCGATCTTTGCTGCAACCACGATGGCGCGTCGCCAGGTGATCGAGCGGCCCCATGCGGCGTGCAACAGCCACAACACTGGACCCGGAGCGACCATCAAGATTGCTGTGGCATTTGGTGCCGCCACCGTTGCCATCACGAGTCCGAAGAGTGCTACATCGCGCCATTTCGTGCGCGTGGCGGCGCGTATGGTGAGGCCGATTAACCATCCGAGTCCGGCCCACGGCAGCAACATCGCCGAAGTGCGCGAGACATACGGCAACACATATGGCGACAGTTGGTAGAACATCGCTGCGATCAGCGCGCCGGTGGCCGGGATACCGAGGTGCTTTGCCGCCCAGCGAGCGCCGAGTCCGGCGGCGAACATCAACGAACCGATCCACAGGCGATGGGCGATCCAGTCGGGCATTCCGACGGCGTTGCACAGCGAGTACCACGGCCCTGACGGCCACAGGTAGCTCAACGTTTGATGGGGGACCCATCCAGCGAACTGGCGGCTGTCCCACGAGTACGGCGCATCGCCGGTGAGCCGCGCCGGGTTGAGATACAAGAACAGCTTGGTGTCGGCAGGGATCTTGCCGGGCGCTGCGGCGAGCGACGGGATGTATGCCAGTGCGGCGAGAAGCAGTACGTGCAGGCGGAGTCGTGAGCGTTGAACACGAAGAAGGAGTTCGGAGAAAGAGACGCTCATAAGCAGAAACTGCGGGGTGCCACAGCGGCCGAAGAGTACCACGGACTACATCGGCCCTAGGGGGTTCGCGCTAGCGTGACTCACCGTGCGAACGGTTGTAGTGGTGCCCACCTATCAAGAAGCCGACAACATCGTTCGCTTCCTCGAAGAGGTGCGCCACGCGTTACCAGAAGCGCACATTTTGGTTGTCGATGACAACAGCCCCGACGGCACCGGCAAGCTTGCCGATGAGACCGCCGCCGAGCTTGGCAACATTGAGGTGCTGCACCGTACGGCCAAGCAAGGTCTTGGCAGCGCCTACCGTCATGGGTTTAGCGAAGCGCTGAAGGGCGACTTCGAAATCATCGTCTCGATGGACTGCGACTTCTCGCACGATCCCAAGGCCCTTCCTGCGCTGGTTGCTCGAATCGAGCGGGGCTCCGACGCCGTTGTCGGTTCTCGGTACATCGCTGGCGGCGGAACCGTGAATTGGCCCGTGCACCGACGTTTGCTGTCTCGTTGGGGAAACCGGTACACAAGCGGCGTCTTGCGTCTGCACATCCATGACTGCACGTCGGGCTTTCGTGCGTACCGGGCCAGCGCCTTGGGTGCCATCGACCCAACCTCTACGCAGGCCGAGGGTTACGCATTTCTCACTGAGTTGGTGTGGCGACTGATTCGCGGTGGCTACACCGTGGTCGAAGAGCCAATCACGTTCATCGACCGCGAATTCGGCACCTCGAAGATGTCGGGTCGAATCGTTGCTGAGTCGATGTTGCTCGTTACCGGTTGGGCCGCATCGGATGCGTTGGGCAAACTGCGCCGGCGCATCTCAAGCTCACGCTGACCCTACGGAATCGCGCCAAACACGCCGTAGAGACCTGTGAGGGTCACGATTCCGGCGGCGCACAATGCGAGCACCACGGTCCACAGTTCGTGGCCGCTCGAGAGTTCTTCGCTGTCGTGCTCATGGGCGATCTCGATGTCGCGAATCCAAGCCGCCGCCGAGATCAGCAATGGGAACGCTGTGTATAAAAAGCGCGGGCGCGCGGTAACCGTGCTCGGGGCCAGCATCAAGACCAGAACCACGAGGCTGTAGGTAAGGATCGGCAGCGGCAGGCGCTTCTTCCATGCCATGTAGAGCAACACAACCATGGCCAAGAAGGAGACGGCCGTGATGAGGTCGGTGGGTGACGACATGGGTCGAGCGAACGCATTGATGCTCTTACGGATGGCTGTAAAGCCAAAGCTGGTGCCTTCGGCCCAGGCTTCGCGTTGCGTGCGGAACCACGCCAAGCTTTCGCCGGTGCGACGCCACAAAAACAGATGGAACCCGATGAAGCCCAGCGGAGCAAGGAGGGGAGCCGCAAGCGAACGCCACTCGCGGCGCTCGCGGAGCGCGATCACGGCTGCCACGGCACATGCCGCGATGAGCGCGATGCCGTTTGGCCGCGTGGCGGTGCCGAGAGCAGCCAAGGTGCCGGCGGCCACCCAATGTCGACGCTGCAGGCAGAGCAGACAGGCAGCGGCGAACACCAGCAGCGTTGCCTCGCTGTAGGTAAAGGACAGCACGAAGCTGCCGGGGAAGAAAGCCATCAGCAGCATCGCTCGATACGCGACGCGATCGTCGAACATCGTGCGCGTGAGCTGTCCAACGAGGTACACGGCAATCGCGCCGAGGGCGAAGTTCATGACTAACGCAGCGAAGACATCGCCGCCAGGAAGAACTTGGTCGAGCCACCTCGCCAGAGTGGGAAACATCGGGAAAAATGCGGTGCGCGCCTGCACGTCGTCCCATGTGACATTTTGTGGAATGTGCGTTGGGTAGTTCAGGCGGAGAATGCGGAAGTACCACTTGCCATCCCACGAAGTGAGCACTTCGTTGATTCGTCCAAGTGCATTGCGGGGCCGGGCGATGCCTGCCGCGCGGTCTTGCACGACGCGCTGCGCAGCGACGATGCCTGCGCCAGCGATGACGCAGATTCGGCTCAGCACGTAAGCAACTGAGGCACGCTTCACCAAGGTGTGCCATTGCTTGCGGCGCTGCGAGACCAGATCGGTATCGACCTCAGCAGCAGCCGACTCGGCGACTTTTTCGGAGGCGGGATCAAGTGTGTGGGTCATGGCGAAGTGGTGTAACGCTGCAGGCCTTGCGACGCTAACACGGAGACTCTAAACAGTATGAGGCGGGAGCGCCTCAACGTCGGTGCATTGGTTGTATGCGTTGGCGAGGTCCGAACTTGGGGGCGGCGTTACCGTCGAGGCCAAGCAGGCGAATGACCCGACCCCGCTGCCCACCATAGGGCTCCAGTAGTTGGAGCATCTCGGCGTCAGTGCCGCGTGGCCTTTCGGCGAGAGCCCAGCACACCATATTTGGGACGTGGAAGTCGCCCACGGGGACTGCGTCTGGATCACCGAGCGCGTGGGCGAGCGCTGAGCCGATTGTCCAAGGTCCGATACCTCGAAGCAGCTGCAGCTTTTGCGCGGCCTCGAGGGGAGCCAGGGTGGACCATTGTTCGATCCGGGTTGCGTAGTTCGCCACCGTTCTGAGCGCCTCGGCGCGCTTGGCCTCAATGCCAAACGGGTGATACCACCACGCGGGCTTGCCCAGAATCCGCTCAGGAGGTGGAGGGAGTCGAAGGGTCTCGTTGGGTCCCGGCGCAGGGTCACCAAGCTCTGTACACAGTGCGCGCCATTGGTTGATTGCCTCGCCGGCTGTGACGCGCTGACCAAGAATCGTGGGGAGCAATTCGTGGTACAACGTGCGGCTGGCGCCAATGCGCAGGCCCGGATGATTGCGATGCGCGCGAGCAATCGCGGGGTGTGCCGCCTCGGGCAACTGAAGCCCGGTATCGCAGTTTCCGACTAACTCGTTGGCGCTGGCGATTATCCAGTCAGACCCGGGTCCCCACGCATGTATGGCGATCGTTTGGTCGGCCCAACTGAGATGAAGCGTGGCGGGACCGATGGGAGTGTGGGTCGCTCGCCAGAATTGGCCCTCGGCGAGCTGGGTCGTTGGATCGGCCGAACCGAATCGATACGGGCTGAGGGTCAAGCGAAGGTTTGTTGCGGGATCCACGTGTACGCGCACTACTTCGAACCGTAGTTCGCCGCGGTTGTTGCGCGCTCGGCCGCTCGATAGAAGTTCGCCTCGTTGTGTGCGCCACGATGGACGCATGGCTGTTATCGAACTTTCCCGGCCCATCGAGGGTGTTGTCCAGATCACGCTGAATCGTCCTGCGCGTCTCAACGCGATGACCAACGAGCTCGTGCAAGGACTGCACGATTCGCTCGACGACATTGCGGTAGACCCCACCGCTCGGGTGGTTGTGCTCACCGGTGCCGGAAGAGGCTTTTGCGCCGGACTCGATCTCACTGGCTACGGCAAGGCGCCACACACTGAGTCGCTCGGCAAGTTGCAGAGCAGCTTTGCGGTGCAAAAGCACATCTCGTCGTTGATTCCGAGGATGCGGTCGATACCGCAACCAATCATCAGTGCTGTCAATGGTCCTGCGGCCGGGGGAGGGTTCGCTCTTGTGCTTGGCTCCGACATTCGCCTGTGTGCGAGTTCGGCCAACTTCAGTGCAGCGTTCATCCGCCTCGGCCTGTCGGCATGCGACATCGGCACCAGTTGGTTGTTGCCTCGCTTGATTGGTGCCGTGCGCGCCCAGGAGTTGATGCTCACGGGGCGCACCTTCGACAGTGCCGAGGCCTATCGCATTGGTCTCGTTGTCGATGTGTACGACGACGAGGCACTGTTGGACGCCGCGTATGCCAAAGCGAAGCAGATCATCGCGCTCGCCCCGATGGGCGTAGCAATGACCAAAGAGGGCATGTGGTCTGCGCTCGAGATTCCGGGCATGCAGGCGTCGATCGATCTTGAGAACCGTCAGCAGATCATGTTGGGACAAACCGACGATTTCCGCGAAGCAATGATCGCGTTTATCGAGAAGCGCCCAGCCAAGTTCACGAATGGCTAAGCCTTCGCGGGTTGTTGTCTAGCGCGACTGGATGGAGACGGGCACTTCGAGTGGGTGGTGACACGCCACGAAGTGTCCGTTGCCGATGTCTTGCAGAATTGGTTCAGCCGACTTACAAATGTCGTCGGCGAATTGGCAGCGCGGGTGAAAGCGGCAACCCGACGGTGGCGTGACTGGCGAACCAGGCTCGCCGATTGTTGTGGCGTCGGCCAGAACCGCACTTGGATCGGGTACCGGAATCGAGTCGATCAAGACCCGCGTGTACGGATGCGCAGGACGTGCGTAGAGATCGTCGCTGGGCGAGATCTCGCACATCTTGCCGAGGTACATCACGGCAACGCGGTCGCTAATGTTCTTGACGACGGCGAGGTCGTGAGCGATGAAGATGAGCGTGAGTCCGTATTGCTTCTTGAGGTCTTCGAGCAAGTTGATGACCTGCGCTTGCACGCTCACATCGAGCGCCGATACTGGCTCGTCACAGATGATCAAGGTGGGGTCGAGCACCAACGCACGCGCAATTGAGATGCGCTGACACTGGCCGCCGGAGAACTGGTGCGGACGGCTTTCGGCCGCGCGCTGAGGGTCGATACCCACGCTCTCGAGCACGCGATCTACGAGTGCTTCGCGCTCGGCCTTTGAGCCACGGCCCCACACATCGAGTGGCTCGCGAACGCTGTCACGCACGATGCGGCGAGGGTTGAGCGATGAAATGGGATCTTGAAAGATCATCTGCATCTTGGTACGCGCCGAGCGCAACTCTTCGTTGCCGAGCGTGGTGAGCTCAAGCCCATCGAGCTTGATGGAGCCCGATGTTGGGCGCGGAATTTGCATCATCGCTTTACCGGTGGTGCTCTTACCGCAACCGCTCTCGCCGACAAGGCCGAGCGTTTCGCCACGCACGACATCGAAGCTGATTCCGGAGACGGCGTGTACCTTGAGGCCGGTACGGCCTACGGGAAACTCCATCACCAGGTTTTCTACGCGCATGACGATGTCGCCATCGCGAAGGTGAGCTGTACCTGATCCTGCCATTACCGTGCCTCGAGTGTGACGGGTACTGCGCCGCTGTTGAGTTCGGCTTCACGCTGGTTGAACTCGGGGGAGCCGACCGGATACCAGCATGCGTAAGAGTGATTGGGGTCTTCTGCCTGACGAAGTGGTGGCTCTTCGGTGATGCACTTGTCACGCGCATACGCGCACCGTGGCGCAAACCGGCAGCCCTTGGGAGGATGCACGAGATCTGGCGGGCGTCCAGGGATAGTTGCGAGGCGCGTGTGGCTCGGATCTTCGAGCTTGGGGATGCTGCGCATCAGCGACATCGTGTACGGCATCTTCATGTGCGCGAAGAGCACGCTGGTTGGGGCCTTCTCGACGAGCTTGCCGCCATACATGACAGCGATCTCGTCGGTGTGGCCGGCAACGACACCAAGGTCGTGAGTAACGAGAACCACCGACATGTTGCGATCGCGGCGTTGTTCGCCGATGAGCTGCAGAATTTGCGCTTGCACCGTGACGTCGAGCGCGGTGGTGGGTTCGTCGGCAAACAGCAGTGTGGGGCCGCACGCCAAGGCAATAGCGATCATTGCTCGCTGACGCATGCCGCCCGACAGCTCATGTGGGTATTGATCGAGGCGGCGCGCCGCTTCGGGAATGCGCACATCGCGTAGCAACCGCTCGGCAGTAGCGCGTGCATCGGCTCGTGACATATCGAGATGCAAGTTGAGCGGTTCAGCGATCTGCTGGCCAATCTTCATCAACGGGTTCAGCGACGTCATTGGGTTCTGGAACACCATCGACATTTCGCGTCCCCAGAGACGACGCATCTGCTTTGAAGGCAGGCCCAGAATCTCTTTGCCTTCGAACTTCACCGAACCAGAGGTGACGGTGTTCGAACTGGGCAGGAGTCCCATCAGCGAACGTGACAGCACGGTTTTGCCGGAGCCAGACTCACCAACGATGCCAAGGCATTTGCCGCGCTCGAGCGTGAGCGACACGCCATCTACAGCGCGCACCAAGCCCCGCTCGGTACGGAAATGGGTGCGAAGGTCGGTGACCTCAAGTAGCGGCTGGTGCTCTTGACGCATCTCTGTCTGCAGTTCGCTCACAGCGAGATCTCCTTGACATCGAAGTAGGTGCGAACGCGGTCGCCAGCAAAGTTGAGTGCGAACACAGTGAGGAACAACACGCCGATGGGGAAGAACGCAATCCATGGCTGATTCTGCAGCGTCTTACTGCTGTCGGATCCGAGCTGAATCATGCCGCCCCACGTAATGCTGCGTTCCACGGAGAGGCCAAGGAACGCCAAGCCACCCTCGGCCACGATGGCCACTGCCATACCAAGCAACGCAAGCGCCGACATCGGGATGGCGACGTTGGGGAGCAGTTCACGAATAATGATTCGTTTGTTCTTGGCGCCGAGGCTTCGTGCCGCGATAACAAATTCGCGGTCGGCGTATTGCATGGTCGTGGCTCTTGCGAGACGTCCCACTGGAGCGACGGCGAGCACACCCAGAATCATTGAGATGGTGAACAGCTTGCGGTCGAGAAGCGCCGTGAGCATGATCGCCAACACCAATGAAGGGAACGACAGCAGGACCAGGAACATGAACGAAAAGATGCGGTCTATCCAGCCGCGGAAGAAACCGGCGAGGATGCCGAGCGTTCCGCCCACAAACATGCCGAACGCAATCGCGATGAATCCGACCGTGAGCGACACTCGCGAACCGTACACGGTGCGAGCGAACACGTCGCGAGCATCCTTATCGGTGCCGAACCAATGAGCGGCCGATGGCCCCTTTGACGGACCCGCTTGCCCGGGCTCGATGAAGTTGAACTTGGGGTCAGGAATTGGTAGGCGCGTTGCGAACACGGCAATGAACACCATGACAAGGAGCCAACCGATACAGATCCAAAAGCCGATACCGAGTGTTTTCTTGGTTGCGGCGTCGCCAGGTGCTGGTGTTGCCACTTCAGTTGTTGTTGGAGTCTCTGTACTCATCTGTGTACTCGTGGGTCAATGATGGTGTAAACGACGTCGATCAGCAGGTTGATCAACACGAAGGCAGTCGCGACGATCATCACGATCGCAAGCACCACTGGGAAGTCGTGGCGAAGTACGGCCTCGACCAATGTGGAGCCGATGCCAGGAATCCGGAACACGGTCTCGACGACAATGGAGCCGCCGATAAGAGCTCCGGTGGTCAGGCCGACGACAGTGATGAACGAGAACATCGACGGACGCAATGCGTGCTTGAACAAGATGCGTGGTTTTGATACGCCCTTCGACCGCGCCATCAAGATGAAGTCTTCTTGCAGCGTGGTGATCAGGTCGGTGCGTAGCAATCGCTGGTAGATCGCTGCGGCTGGCAAGCCGATGACGAACCCTGGAAGCAGCATCTGGAACAAACGCGTTCGGAGCGGATCGAGGGCCCTGTAGGTGAGCGGGAACCACCCCAGCCTGATTGCAAACACGTATTTCAGGATGATGGCCAACGCAAAGCCAGGCAGCGCCACCAGCATGAATGTGGTCGCCGTTGATAATCGATCGACGAACTTGTCGGCTCGAGACGCTGAAATGAGCGCCCACGGAATTGATACCAGCACGGCGATGAGTTGCCCAAGGATCAGCAACGTCACCGTGCGAGGGATTCGTTCTTTGAGCAGTTCAGTCACCGGCGGTTGCCCGTCGGTGCTGAACTGCACGCCCATGTCGCCACGAACAAAACCAGATACCCACAGCCCATAGCGGACTGGAAGCGGCTTATCGAGGTTGTAGTCGTTCTTAGCTTTCTCGATGAGCTTGACGCTCTTTGGATTGCCGGTGTCGCGGGCGATGGGACCGAGGATGTTGAACAGCGGATCGCCAAGGACGTTCATTGCTCCGAATGTGAGCGCGCTCACTGCGAAGAGCAACGTAATCGCCATGGCGATCCGCTGTGCCCAGTACCTCATTTGCCTGCGACCCAAAAGGTCGAAATAGGTCGCATGGTGTTCTTACTGATCCATCCAGGTGGTGTTGAGAAAGCTCGTTCCGGCGTTGGTGCACTTCAGCGCAACGCCTTCAGGAGTCTTGATATCGCACGTGCCGCGGACATTCGCGTTGAACGAGTTGGTCCACAGCGTGTGGTTGATGAAGATGTAGGTGTAGGCATCGTGCATATTCTGGGCGAGGGCCTTGTAGCCCTCGACACGCTTGGCAGGATCGTCGGTGTTCTGTGCGTCGAGCAGGATGGTGTCGCGAGCTGGGTCGCAGTAGCGAGGCCAGTTGAGCGAGATTGCGCCTACGGTGCGACAGAGCAGCCAAACGCTGTCGGCCCATGGGTCGATAGCACCAAACTGGCGCCAGCCAAGCACGTTGGATTGGCCAAGTGCGTTCTGCTGGATGTGGTCCTGCTGGTTGACTTCGTCACGGGTGATGTTGAATGCAACCTTCCAGCCCTCTTCGAAGATTTCGGTGGTACGAAGGCCGACGACCGACGGACCGGTGAACTGGTACTCCATGTTGACCTTGCCGTTGGTACATGTGGGCTGGTTCAACACTGGGTTGATGACGGTGCCCTTTTCGGCGCAGTACGCGGCGACAAGCGGAAGAGCCTTCTCTGGCTGGTCAGCGTCTTGCTTTACGGCTGAGTTGTAGTACGGGTCTTCAGGGGTGAACATCTGGTCGGCTGGGCGGGACACTCCGAGGCCGATGAGTTCGAGAATCTTGGCTTTCGGAGTGGCATACGCAAGCGCTTGGCGCACGCGCACATCGTCGAACGGGGGATTCTGTGAGTTGATCATCTGGAACGACTCTTCAGCGGTGTCATCAAGCAAATTGGTGACGGTTCCGTTGTCCTTGAGGTCCTTGATGGCGGTCTGATCGGTGGTGTGCAGAGCATCGAGACCGTCATTGTTGAACAGGTCAAGCAGGTCAGCTGAGTCTGGAACTGGGTAGAACTCAACGGCATCGAGGTGCACGGTGCCATTCCAGTAGCTGGGGTTCTTCACGAAGCGGGTCACGTTGTCGGCGGTGCGGCTGTCGAACATGAATGGGCCGGTGCCCACTGGCTTCTGGTTCAGCGTAGGGTCGGCGGCTGCTGCATCGAGCCACAACGGTGAAGGCATCATGCCGAGCTGGCTGGTGAGTGCCGATGGCCAATATCGGTTGGCATCGAGCTGGTTGAACTGCACCGTCAAATCGTCGATTTTTACAGCAGCGTCAGTTTCTGGGTAGAACGGACGAACTGCAAGACCTACCAAGGCGGCACCCTGCTGTAGCAAGAATGCCTTGACGACGGCATCGGCGTTGAGGTCGGCGCCATCGTGGAACTTGATGCCAGGGCGCAACTTGACGGTCCATGACTTGAAATCAGCCGAAGGGGTGAACGACTCGGCGAGGTACGGAACGATTGAGCCATCCTCGGCAACGCGAGCGAGCGTGTCGAATACGGCATAGCCCATCACGTAGCCAGGAGCCGAAAGAGCGGAGGTAGTTGGGTTGAGGCCGTCAACGTCGGCCTCGAGGCCGTAACGAAGAGTGCCGCCGTCAACAGGCGTGGCTGCTACTTCAGTAACAGTGGTTGTGTCGTCGGTGCTGGCGCCGGTAGTGCCGACTGGTTCAGTGTCGCTGTCGCTGCTGCATGCGCCAGCAATGAGCGCGAGGCTCAGCGCGGCGGCTGCAAATGCGACGCCTCGGCGACGCTGTGTTGATCGTTCCTTGATACCCATGAACTCCCCCTTGTTGAATGATTCTGAGCTGCTCGGCGTAATGCCGTGCTGACCATGTATCGACTGTGACGGTCGCCACAACGATTCCCGCATACTAGTCACAGTCGCGGAGGGCGAGCACGATTGTGAACGTGTGTGTGCCCTAGGTTGAACGGCGATGTCGAATGAGCCGGATCCGATGACGCCTGACCCGCGGCGGCTCAGTCCTACTCATCGCCACTTCGATGAGATCATGAGCCGACACGCTCGAGCGGTTGAGGCTGGTACGCCTACATATAGAGACCCCGTGAGCGGCTTCGCCGTGTTTACCGCAGTGTTTCTGTCTCGACGCGGTACTTGCTGCGACAGCGGCTGCAGGCACTGTCCCTTCAATCGCTGAGCCGGTGAGCCGATCAGCGCGGTGCTAGGCGTGAGCTAACTTCACGCTCGTGGACAAAGTCATTGCTCGAATGCTCGTGAAGCCAAATACGCAGCTGAGTCTGAAGCGGCGCGACCCTGACGAGACATTCGGTTGGGACAAAGAAGCGGCGAAGTCTGAGTTGCTCGTCATGCATGAGCGCATCGATGTCATGCAGCGGCGCTTAGCGGCCGAACGCCAGCACAGCTTGCTCGTGGTGTTGCAGGCAATGGATGCCTGCGGCAAGGACGGCACGATTCGGTCGGTGTTTGGTGCTCTCAATCCGGCGGGCGTCAAGGTGGTGAGCTTTAAGGCTCCCGTGGGCCACGAGCTTGAGCACGACTACTTGTGGCGAACTCACGCTGTTACTCCTGCGCGCGGAGAGATCACCGTGTGGAATCGAAGCCATTACGAGTCGGTGCTCGTCGAGCGAGTGAAGGGCCTCGCTACCGTCGAGCGCTGCGATCGGCGCTATCGCCATATTCGCGAGTTCGAGCGATTGTTGGTCGACGAGGGAACGCGCATCGTCAAGATCAACCTCAACGTTTCGTTTGAAGAGCAGCGAGTGCGATTGCAAGATCGCATCGATGACCCAACCGAGCGTTGGAAGTTTCGACTCGGTGATCTCGATGATCGAAAGCTCTGGCCCGACTACCGAAAGGCCTACGAGTTGGCGTTGTCCCAGACGAGCACTGAGAGCGCACCATGGTTCGTGGTGCCAGGAAACAAGAAGTGGGTGCGCAACCTTGCCGTGGCCAAGATCGTTCTTGGCGAACTCGAGGCGATCGCTCCGAAGCTTCCGCCCGACGATCCAGCGCTCGCTGGGCTGCAGGTTGTCTGACCGTTCGCTCAGTTTGGGGTTGCTCGACACTGTTAACGTCAGCGCCACGTTCGTTCGGATACTCAAGGGGCCATGCCATGACCGATCAAGTCACGAAACCGCGTTTGAAGATTGTGCCGCTCGGCGGAGCGTTGGGCGCGCGAGTCGTGGGGTTCAACGTCGAAGAACTCGACGACGAACTTGGTGCAGAGCTGCGCCAAGCGTGGGCCGAGCATCTCGTGCTGTTCTTTCCTGAGGCTCACCTCACGCCAGCGCAACAACTGCGACTTGCCCGGGTATTTGGACCACGGCTTGCTGCCACCACCGAGACCGGCGGCGACTATCGCGGTGCAACCACTCTCGCTGCCGAGGGCTTCCCCGAGATTCTGGTGCTCGACACTGCAAAGGGCTTGAAGAAGGCTTCGACCAATGTGTGGCATACCGATGTCACGTTCACCGAGACGCCGCCGATCGGGTCGCTGTTCTGCATGGACATTCCGGCTGTCAACGGTGGCGACACGTTGTGGAGCAACCAGTACTTGGCCTACGACGGTCTCAGCGAACCCATCCGCACGCTGATTGGCGGTCTCACTGCAGTGCACGGACTGCCGCCGATCACCGGCTTTGCAGCGCATCCGATGGTCAAGGTGCATCCGGTAACGAATCGCACGGCGCTGTTCGTGAACCGCGGATGGACCCGAATGGTGAAGGAACTTCTCGATCCAGAGTCGCGCCACTTGCTTGAGATGCTGTTCGAGCGCAGCGAGCGAGCTGACTACCAGATTCGTTGGCAGTGGACTGCGGGCGACGCAGCGCTCTGGGACAACCGTTGCACGATGCACTACGCCGTCGACGACTACGGCAGCCAGCATCGCGCCGCTCGACGCGCCACCATCTACGACAACTGATTTTCTCTGGGCAGGTGTCACTGGTCGGCGTGTACAAAATGTAAAGTCGATCCTGCATGTCTGTCATTGTCCCCAACTCGCTCAGCGACGCGCTCGCCGCGTTAGCTGACAATCCAGACGCCCTTGTCCTTGCGGGTGGCACCGACGCCATGGTCGAGGTGAACTCAGGGCATCGCAAGCCGTCTCACGTGATTGCCATCAATCGGGTGTCAGAACTTCGTTCGTGGACATATGACCCGGTCGCAGCAACGGTGCACATCGGCTCAGGAGTTACCTACGCAGAACTCATGGAGTCGCCTGTCGCCGATCTGTTGCCGGCGTTGGCCGAAGCATCTCGTACTGTCGGATCACCTCAGATTCGCCATGCGGGCACACTTGGCGGGAACCTGGGTACGTGCTCGCCAGCAGGCGACGGACTGCCGGTGGTGTCGGCCCTCGACGGCATTGTGCATCTTGCGAGTGTGGCTGGCGAGCGTTCGCTCTCGGTGCACGAGTTCATGGTTGGCGTGAAGCGCACAGCGCGTCAACCGGGCGAACTCATTACCGGTGTCACGTTGCCGGTGCTCACCGGATGGCAGGGCTACAGCAAGGTCGGTGTGCGCAACGCGATGGTGATTGCACTCGCGAGCACGTGCTTGGCCACGGACCTCGAAGGCCGAAATGTGCGACTTGCGCTCGGTTCGGTTGGCCCCACCATTCTTCGCTGCGCCGAAGCCGAAGCTTTTGCTGCCACAGCGGTGAGCTTCGAAGCTCGAAGCGTGTCGGCTCATGATGCGCGCCGCTTTGGCGAACTCGCAGCGGCTGCGAGTCGTCCGATTAACGACCATCGCGCCACCGCCGAGTATCGGCGTCACGCCATCGGCGTGCTTGCGTCTCGATTGCTACGAAGGGCGTTTCCCAATGAGTGAGTCGGTGGCTCTCAACGAGCAGTACGAACTTCATGTCAATGGCGAGGTGCGACCCGTGCGCGATTCGTGGCTCGGCGAGAGCTTGCTCTACGTGCTTCGCGAACGCCTCGGGTTGCTCGGCAGTAAAGGCGCATGCGAGCAAGGCGAGTGCGGCTCGTGCAGTGTGCTCGTTGACGACGAGTTGGTCTGCAGTTGCCTCGTGCTGGCGGCCAGCGCGGTTGACCAGAGCATCGTCACCATTGAGGGCGTTGCGCCCATCGGCTCGCCAAGCGATGTGCAACAAGCGTTTGTCGATGCTGGCGCTGTGCAATGCGGATTTTGTACTCCGGGGTTAATCATGGCCACGCACGCGTTACTCGAGCGCACAGCCGATCCAACAGAGTTCGAGATTCGCGAAGAACTCTCGGGCAACGTGTGCCGGTGCACCGGATACGGGCGCATCATCGAGGCAGTGCAACGTGTTGCTGTCTCTCGCCGTGTCTCGGGGCAAGCATGAGTTCCGTCACCGGCGAACGCATCAGCACAGGCCGAATTGGCGACAGCATTTCCCGTCCCGACGGCACGCCAAAGGTTCAAGGCAGCTACGCCTTCTCGAGCGACTTGTCAGCGGAGAATTGCCTGTGGGGAGCCACGCTTCGTTCGCCGCATCCATCGGCGCGCATTATGAGCATCGACATCTCTGGCGCATATCGAATCGCCGGCGTCGAAGCTGTCATCACGGCCGCCGATATTCCTGGGTCGCCTACCTATGGGCTCATCAGTAGCGATCAGCCAGTGTTTGCCTCCGATGTTGTCCGCTATGTCGGCGAGCCGATCGCTGCGGTTGCGGCTGATCATCCCGAGACATGTCGCCGGGCACTTGCCGCCATCGTGGTGGTGTACGAAGTGCTCGAACCGCTTGTAGATCCTGAGCGCGCCATTGATGGCAGCCACCCCGATATTCATCCTGACGGAAACGTCATTCGTCGGCAACGGATTGTGTGCGGCGACCCCGACATCGTGGGCGATGTGGTGGTCGAAGACAACTACGAAATCGGCATGCAAGACCAAGCGTTCTTGGGCCTCGAGGCAGCGATGGCGTTGCCCGATGACGACGGTGGGGGAGTATCGCTCTACGTCGCCACGCAATGGCTGCACGAAGATCAAAAGCAGATTGCTGCCTGTCTCGGCGTTCCACTCAGCAAAGTGCGGCTCACTCTCGGTGGAGTTGGCGGCGCCTTTGGTGCTCGCGAAGACATCAGCCTGCAAGTGCACACGTGTCTGCTCGCGCTACGCACTGGCCGACCAGTGCGCATTCATTACTCGCGCGAAGAAAGCTTTCTCGGGCACGTGCATCGCCACCCGGTTCGCATCTGGATGCGTCACCATGCCACGAGCGATGGTCGGCTCGTCAAGGTTGAAGCGCGGATGGTCTTCGACGGCGGCGCCTATGCGTCCACTTCGTCGGCCGTGCTCATTAACGGCGTCACTCACGCTCAAGGTCCGTACCGCTGCGAGAACGCTGTCGTCGACGGCTACGCAGTGCGCACCAACAACTTGCCGTGTGGAGCGATGCGCGGCTTCGGCGTTGTTCAGGCCTGCTTTGCTCACGAAGGCCAGATGGACAAACTTGCGGCAGCCTGCGGCATCGACCCGGTCGAGATTCGTTTGCTGAACGCAATGGTTACCGGCGACAAACTCATCACCGGTCAGATCATCGAGAACGTTGCTCCGGTCGCGCGCTGTATCCGTGAGACCGCTGCGTTGCCATTGCCCGACGAACCTGTGGGCGGCCACGATCACGACCCGATGCGGTTGCCTGGCGGTGCTGGGCGCACTGCCGACTCGAGTCATATTGTGCGCGGCATTGGCTTCGCAGTAGCGATCAAGAACTTGATGTATAGCGAAACGTTCGACGACTACTCCACGGCTCGTTGTCGTCTCTCCGACGGTGTCGTCACCTTGAAGTTCGCCACGAGCGAGGTCGGCCAAGGCTTCATCACGATCGCTGGTCAGATAGCGCGCAGCGTGCTCGGCTTCGACAACGTCGTCATCGACTCAATCGATACCGACATCGGCTCGGCTGGGTCAACGTCCGCGTCGCGGCAAACGTGGATGAGCGGTGGCGCAGTGAACGCTGCGTGCATCAAAGTTCGTGATCTATTGTTCGCAGCTGTTGCCGTTTCGCATGATGTTGATCCGTCATCGCTTACCGTCGATGGTGGCGACATCGTCGATGCCGCTGGCGTGTTTCGTATCTCGGCGCTTGAGGCGGCTTCGGGTCTGTCATTCGACGAGACGGTCGAGTATCACCACACGCCCACCGAAGACCTCGACGAAAATGGGCAGGGCAACTGCCACACAGCGTTCGCATTTGTTGCGCACCGCGCGGTGGTCGATGTCGATCCTGAGCTCGGTCTCGTGAAGGTCATTCAGATTGCGACTGCGCAAGATGTTGGTCGCGCACTCAATCCGCTCAGCGTTCTTGGACAGATCGAAGGCGGTATCGCTCAAGGACTCGGATTGGCAGTGATGGAAGAGATCATCATGGCCAACGGTCATGTGCGTAACCCAAGCTTTACCGATTACTTGCTGCCCACCTTTCTCGACATGCCGTCGGTAATCGCATCGCTGATTGAGGAGCCCGATCCGATCGCGCCACTCGGAGCCAAAGGCGTGGGTGAGCCGCCGACGATCTCCAGTACGCCAGCGATTGTCGCAGCCATTCGTGATGCGATCGGCAAGCCATTGAACCGCGTCCCTGTGCGGCCAACTGACATCATTGGCCTCAGCGCGTTTCCCAGCATCTGACTCCAGTAGTGCCCATGCGTTAGGTTGGGCATCGACTCACTCAGAGACAAAACGACAGGGGAACACCGGTGCTTTCTGACCGCGAAGTGATGACATGGGAGATGTTCGGACAGGCGTCACGCGACCTCGCGCAGATGGTGGCCGACGACGGCTACGAGCCAGACATGATCCTGTCGATTGCGCGCGGTGGCCTGCTTATTGGTGGTGCACTTGGGTATGCGCTGTCAGTAAAGAACGTGTACACGATGAACGTCGAGTTCTACACCGGCGTCGATGAGCGTCTCGAGGTTCCTCGTATTCTTCCGCCAGCCCCCGATTTTGTCGACATGTCACATGCCCGCATTCTGATTGCCGACGACGTCGCCGACACGGGCCACACGTTGCGCAGCGTCCAAGAGTTCTGCCACGGCAAGGTCGCCGAAGTGCGCAGCGCCGTGCTGTACGAAAAGGCTCACTCAGTGGTGCAGTGCGAATACGTGTGGAAGCGCACAGACCAGTGGATCAACTTCCCATGGAGCGACAAGGATCCGGTTGCCAAGCGCGACTGGGCCGTGCGCGACGCCTGAGCCACACCACCAAGCCTGCCACCAAGCCCACACCCACAGCCACCGCCACGTCCACCACCACAGCCACCACCACGTCCACCACTTTGCTTCATCAAACGGTTTGTTGAAGACAATTGGTTGAGGTTCGACCTGTTGTCTTCAACAAAACGCTCAGTGCGGCTTCGGCGGCGGTTATCAGTGGTTTCGCAGCACGACCATCGCGGCGTTGCGCCCGCTGGCACCCCACACGCCAGCGCCCGGAAACGTAGCTGCACCGGTGAGGTAGAGCCCGGTGACCGGCGTTTCGTAGCGGGTGAGTTCTGGGTTCTTGTTGCGGATCGCTGACAGCGGACCTCCAGCAAAGCTGGTGGCGTGGCCCGCAGGTAGATGGAACTCGCGCTCGTAGGTGGCGGGGGTCATCGCTCGCCACTCGGTGATCGAGTCGGTGAAGCCCTCGTGCACCACGGTTGAGTATTGACGCAACCAACGCTCGGGCTCATCACGGCTGGTCCAACCGCCCGTGAAGTCATACGGCGTGTACAGAGCCTCGAGGCTGAACACATGCTTGCCAAGTGGTGCCATCGTTGGGTCGAGCAGTGACGGAACGTTGACCAAGAGCCCCGGTCGCTGCAGAATCTCGCCGCGACCCATGAGTTCGTAACCGCGGTGCATCTCAGCCAACGACGGAGCGATAGCTGCCGTGCATGCGGCTGGATCGATACCCAGCGAATCGAATACGCCGGCATCGAGATTGCGGTACTGCGGCACCGAAGTAGCAACAGCATCGATCTTGCTTTCGTAACCTTGGCTGTGCGGCATTGCGCGCCACCTGGCGATGAGGTCGTCGGCCTGCGTTGGTGCACCCGTGAGCCACTCAACGAACGTTCGTTGCGGGTCGCACGCTGAAACCACAACCGACGATCGAATATGCGAACCATCGCTCAGGGTGACTCCGGTGACGCCGGTGTTGTCGCACGTGATGGTGGACACCGCGCTGGCGAGACGCAGTTGCCCACCATGGGAAAGAAAGACCGACAGGATCGATTCGGGTACTGCGCCGCTGCCGCCGACGGGTCGACCCACAGTGGCGACGTGGCGAAGCGCGTAGGTGAGCGCACCCAGACCAGACCCAGCGAACTCAGGCGAGATGCCCCACACCATTGGTCCAACAAGCAGGCCAGGGGAGCGAAGTGCCTCGGTGGAAAAAAAGCTGCGCATGATGTCGGCGGCGCTCATACGACTCCAGCGCAGCATGGTGGCGACACCGCGCATTCGGTGCTCGAGTGCCTTGCGGGCGAGTCCTGATAACGACGGGGGATCGTTGGCGGCATCGAACAGCAACTTCACAGCGGGTATCGCTGCCTTGAGGTAGCGACGGTAGCCCTCGACCTCGCCGGGATGCAGCGCTTGCAATGCATCGAGTGTGCGGTCGATGTCGTGGAAGATCGGCCACGGTGCCGAGCCGTCCCACGCAATGTTGAGTTGTGATGGCTCGAGATCGAGATAGCGCAACCCGTGCTCGGCAAGACCGAGTTCGCTCATCACCGGAGTGGTTCGAAACGTGAGGTGATCGCAGTTGCAGATGTTGACGGTGGCGTCGGCGAAGCGCTCGCTCGCAGCTGTGCCGCCCACCGCAGAGCGTGCCTCGACAAGCAACGTAGACATGCCAGCCTTGGCTAAATAGGCGGCTGTTACGAGACCGTTGTGGCCGGCGCCAACAACGATTGCATCAACATCAGTCACGGGCACACATCCATTCTTGCTGCACGGCTAGCGTAAGCACGTGACTCAGCCGCCGAACATTCGAATCCGTCATCTCGCAGACCTCAGCGGCCCCGATATTGAGCGACGCGTTACCGAGAATTCGATCTTGGTGCAACCGCTTGGCGCCGTTGAGCAACATGGTCCGCACCTTCCGCTGAACACCGATCTCATCGTGGCCAACGCAGTGGCCGAGGCTGCTGTATCGCGTATCGGCGAAGAGCTCGACGTGTGGGTGTTGCCTGCGTTGGCGTACACCAAGTCAAACGAGCACGCTTGGTCCCCTGGAACCATCTGGTTGTCGGCCACCACGTTGTTGGCAGTGCTCGACGACATCGGACGATGCATTGCCAAGACACCCGCAAAGCGACTCGTGTTCCTCAACGGCCACGGCGGCAACAGCAGTTTGCTCAGCGCCGCCAACCGCGAGCTTCGCCTGAAGTATGGCTTGATGACATTCCTTGCTCACCCGGGCATGCCCGCCGACCAGGGCGGAACCTCGGCCGAAGGCGAGCACGGAATGGGTGTTCATGGTGGCACCGACGAGACCAGCATCATGCTGCACCTCGCCCCGCACCTATGCACCATGGCAAAGGCCGAGCGTCGCATCCCTGAGGCACTTGCGAAGAACTCATATGTGAAGTTCGGAGGCAAGGTGAGCTTTGGTTGGCTCTCGAACGATTTCTTCGAAGATGGATACATCGGCGACCCCACCACTGCCACTGCCGAGCGCGGCAAAGAATTGTTCGATGGTTCGGTCACAGCGTTCTGCGAAGCGCTGCGTGAAATCAGCACCTTCAACTTTGGTAAGTGACGATGAGCCCATCGCACTCCGTGTCTGATCTTTGTATCGACAACGCGCGCCTGCTGCAGCGGCTAGCCGATCTCGGCGAAATCGGCGCGGTGCATGGGCCTAACGGTGAGCGCGGATGCGCGCGACTTGCGTTGACTGACGAAGATCGTCGCGGCCGTGACTTGGTGGTGTCGTGGATGCGAGATCTTGGTCTCAGCGTTGCGATAGACGCCATCGGAAATGTCGTCGCCACTCACGCTGGCACCGACCCAGCAGCAGCCCCAATCATGATGGGTTCACACATCGACACCGTTCGTACCGGTGGTCGATTCGACGGAAACCTCGGTGTGCTTGGCGGACTCGAAGTCATCGAGACGCTGCAGCGGTACGGGGTACGCACTCGACATCCGATTCAAGTTGCGTTCTTCACCGACGAAGAGGGCGCCCGGTTTGCGCCCGACATGTTGGGGAGCATTGTCTACGTCGGCGGCATGTCGGTGGAAGACGCCCTCGACGCTCGAGCCGCCGACGACAATGCTCGACTCGGCGACGAGCTGGCCCGCATCGGCTATGCGGGTCCCACTCCGTGTCCCACGGCTGACATCCCTCACGCGTATGTTGAGCTACATATCGAGCAAGGTCCCGTGCTCGAAGAGCAAGGCGTCACGATCGGTGTAGTCACCGGGGTGCAGGGCATCTCATGGACCGAACTCGTGATCACCGGCCGCTCGGCGCATGCGGGCACCACACCAATGCGGCTTCGCAAGGATCCGCTCGTTCCTGCTGCAGCCATCGCGGTCGAGGCGCGTCGCTTGGCGGCAGCGATGGGCGGTGCGCAGGTGGCCACCATCGGACGTTTCGATGTCTTCCCCGATCTGGTCAACGTCATCGCGCAAAGCGTCACCATCACACTCGATGTGCGCAACACCGACGAAACGCTGCTGCGTAACGCCGAGGCGCACATGATGGAGTTCGCACAGGCAGCCGCCAACGCCGAGGGTTGCACCCTGCACACACGTTCGCTCGCGCGTTTCGAACCCGTTGCCTTCGCCGACTCAATGATCGACAGTGTCGAGCGAATTGCGCAGGGCCAGGGCCACAGCACATTGCGGCTGCCCTCGGGTGCTGGTCACGATGCACAGATGCTGGCCCGGGTATGTCCAACCTCAATGATCTTCGTGCCATCGGTTGATGGGCTTTCGCACAACATCGCCGAGTTCACAGAGGCGGCCGACATCGCTGCCGGAGCCAACGTGCTGCTGCACATGGTGCTCGAACTCGCCGAAGTCGTCTAGCCGACCACTCGTCGCACCCCGGCGTCCCCGTCAATCCTGTCGATCCTGTCGATCCTGATTTTGTTGAAGACAACAGGTCGAGGGTCGACCAAAGGTCTTCAACAAACCCTTTGTTGAAGGGAAGTGGTGAGTGGGAAGGGAAGTGGTGAGTGGGGAGTGGTGAGTGGGAAGTGGTGCGTTCGAAAACGACGAAGGGCGCCGGCCGAAGCCGACGCCCTTCGATCAACTCTTCAGAATTCTTTAGAGGTGAATGCTCGGATCGATGAACTCGTTCGTCACGATGTCTGCAGCCTTGAGGCCAGCCTTTGGTGGGCTGTCCTGTTCGGTGTAGACAGGGATTGCCTTAGCGATGAGGTCGTCAACACGGGCGGTGTCGAACGAACCCATGACGCCATCGGTGCCGTTAGCAACGAGGCCATCCTTCTTGATGGTCTCTACTGCGTACGCAGCGGTGCCTTCGCTGTAGACCCAGCCGCTGCCTGCTTCGCCAAACTTCTTGACGGCGTCGAGCAACACGGCGTTGCCGTTGGTTGGATCGGTGATGTAGTCAACAGCTGACTGCTGGATGATTGGAACGAGCTTCTTGAAGCAATCGGCGTACTTGGTGATGTTCTCAGGCAAGGTGGCGATTGATTCGGCGTAGTTCTTCCAGCCGACATCGTTGATGTACTCGTACTTGACTGGCTTGAGCCAATCCTTGATTTCCTTCTCGTACGCGTATGGCTCGGCCGAGCCGAAGCCCTGCTGGGCTGCTTTGCCTTCGTCAGCAACGAAGAGGCTTGGGTCGCCCTGGTACGAACCGTCGACCTGGTCCTTCGACAAGATGCCGGTTGAGGTCAAGAAGTCCATGTACGCCGCGCCGCCGAAGTAGCGAACGTTGATCTTCTGGGTGCCGATGTCCTTGATGCCGGTGACATCTGGGTACGTGGCTGGATCCCACATGATCATCTGTGGGTTCTTCTCGTAGCCCGACTCGATGGCAACGGTTGGGAACTTCTCAGAGTTCTGAATGGCCTCGTCGGTGTACACGAAGCCGAGCAAGATCGACTTGTCTGCGTACATCAACTGGGTGTCGCTCTGGAAGCCAGCAGCGCCGCCGCCCGAGTTCACGGTGAGCTTCACGCCGGTGTCGACGTCGCCAGCCATGAGTGGTCCGGTGACCTTGTAGGCAGAGGCGTCAGACACGAAGCCTTCGCCGATCATGTTGTACAAGAAACCGTGCTCGGCCTCTGGCCACCAGTCGGTCTGAACCTTGATTTCGTCTGGGCAGATGCCAGCAAGGCTGACGTCGGCTGCTGGTGCAGCTGAGTCGCTCGTGACTGTTGCTGTGTCGACCGTGGAACCATCAGCAGGTGTGGTGGTAACGGTCTTGGTGTCGCTACCGCAGGCGGTGAGGGCGAGGCCTCCCGCTACGGCGAGTGCAAGCAGCGAACTGCTGAAACGGTGTTGCATTATTGATTGCTCCTTTGTTGTTTGTTCACGCTGAGTTGTGAGGACTGCGAGCAGACCTCGGGTGGATAAAAACTGTGAAGTGATCAGGTGGTCTTGCGAGCCGATTCGTGCCAGTGGCCAACAACGCGCTTTGAGATCCATCCGAAGACCAGAAACATAGCGATTCCGAGGCCAGCGGCCAAGATGAGACCGCCGTATGTCTGCGGGTAGATGCCCTTTTGGCGGTAGTTCTCCATCACGATGCCGATGCCTGGCTTGCTTCCCTTGCGGAAGAACTGCTCGCCAACAACGGCACCGATGACCGACAAACCAGCGGAGATTCGAAAGCCGGTGAAGATGGCGGGCATCGCCGACGGCAACTGCAGCTTGAACAGGCGAGTGCGCCGAGATGCACCGCGCAGCGTGAACAGATCGTGCTGGCCGACATCGGCAGATGTGAGACCGAAGAGCGTGTTGGTCACGATGGGGAAGATAGAAATCATCACGCAGACAAAGAGGCGTGAGCTGATGCCGCCGCCGAATACCGAGTTGATGACGGGAACGATGGACAGAATAGGGATTGCCTGCAGTGCAACGAGGTACGGATACGTAGAGCGCTCGACCCATTTCGCTTGAGCCATCATCACGGCCAGCGAGACGCCCACAACGATGGTGATGAGCAGACCGGTGAGAGCAACCAGCGTTGTCCAGCCGAGGCCAGTGAGCAACTTGCTCCGGGCGAGTGAATTCAAGAAGGCATCATTGATGACGGTCTCGGGCGCGGGCAACAAGAAGCCTGGCTTATCGAAGAAGCGCCGCATGCCGTCGGAATGCATGTAGTGCCACAGCGCTACGAAGATCACGAGCACGGCTGCGGGTCCGATGACGCGGCTCCATTCGAAGCCGCTGCGATCGGATGAAGCCGGAGCGCCTGGGTCGACGATTGGTTCGTCGGCGGCTACTGAAACGTTGAGGCTCATGCGTGGGCATCCCGAAGAGCGTGAGAGATCTCGCCTGACAGCGCTGCGAAGGCTGCGTCGAAGCGAATCTCAGGGGAGCGTGGATAGTCGAATGGCACTGGGAAGTCGGCGATGATTCGGCCCGGGCGGGCGCTCATCACGACGACGCGCGTCGACAAAAACACGGCCTCGCTGATGGAGTGAGTAATGAACAAGCCAGCGAATCCCTTGCGCTGGAACAACGAGATGACCTCGTCGTTCAGTCGTTCGCGGGTGATCTCGTCGACTGCGCCAAATGGTTCGTCGAACAAAAAGACCTTGGGCTCGAGCACGAGCGAGCGAGCGAGTGAAGCGCGCATCTTCATGCCGCCCGACAACTGCTTGGGGTACTTGTTTTCGAAACCTTTGAGGCCGACGAGTTCGATCGCTTCGAGTGCTCGCGACTGGCGCTCAGCTTTGCCGATGCCTTCAAGCTCGGCCATCAACTCGACGTTGCGCTGCACGTTGCGCCACTGCAGCAGGGTGGGATCTTGGAACACGTAGCCGAGGTGCGCGCGATCGACGGTGACTGTGCCGGTCGTTGCCTTGTTGAGGCCCGACGCGATGCGTAACAGGGTGCTCTTGCCGCAGCCTGATGGGCCAACGACCGTGACGAACTCGCCTGGGCGAACGTCGAACGAGGTTTCGCCAAGCGCGTGAGTTCCGTCGGGGAACACCATCGATACCCCGGAGAAACTCAGCGCCGGAGCGGGGGCTGAATTTGTCATCGGAGCGACCTTAGTGGATGAGGTGAATGCGTCGTCATTCCGGCTGGCATATTCGTGAATCGTCATTAGTGCATCACCATGCCGCCGGACACGTTCATTGCCTGACCCGTGCAGTAGTCGGCTTCGGCTGAGGCCAAAAAGAGCGCCATATTCGCCACGTCGGTAGTGGTGGCCAGGCGCGCCAGCGGAGACTTTGCCGTCCACGCCTCGACCATCTCGGGCGTGCGGGTAGCGGTTCCCATCTCGGTGAGTACATAGCCAGGGCAAATGCAGTTGACCCGAATGTTGTGGGCGCCGAGCTCCATCGCCGCAACGCGTGTGAGCGAGATAACGGCCGCCTTCGAGGCTGCGTAATGCGCTTGATTCGGCGAGCCCAGCTTGCCGCCCATGCTCGCCATGTTGATAATGCTTCCGCTCCCTTGAGCGACCATTGCTCGACCGGCGACCTGGGTGGTCACAAACATTGCCCGAGTATTCACTGCGAACGTGGTGTCCCAGTTCTCGATGGTGAGATCGAGCAACGGGGCCATCTTCAAAATGCCTGCGTTGTTCACGAGAATGTCGATGCCTCCGAGCGTTGCAATAGCTTGCTCAAGAGCCGTCGACGTTGATGTTGCATCAGCGAGATCTACCTTCGCCGCGTGCCCACCGATCGATCGAGCAACCTGGGTGGCGAGGCCGATGTCGATGTCGAGCACGAACACCTGGGCGCCTTCTCGGGCGTACGTGCGGGCGATCTCGGCTCCAATGCCACGTGCTGCTCCGGTGATAACAGCGCGCTGCCCTGCGAGGCGTCCCGTTACAGGAAGGGCGGAGTCGTCGCTGGGGATCATGCGAGCTTCAGACTAGGTGACCCGTCGTTTCAGGGGTATCCCTCATCTGTTAACAGTTCATTTCGTAGAGCGGCGAGCAATCAGCGCCAGTGCCTTGGGGAAACAACCACGCCGCGGTGCAACACGATGCGTTCCGGCGGACCAAATGCAAGTGCCTCGCGCACGGACTCGACCTTGATCGCAACGAGGTCAGCGATGTTGCCGGACTCGACCAAAACCGGCGGGAGCCCGAGTGCCTGGCGCGCATTTGCGCTCACGACGTCGAGGCCTTGCTGAGGCAGCAGATGGGCGAGCATCACCATCAACGATGCGGTCTCGAGTGGATCGCCCCGACCCATTGGGTTAAACGGGTCTTGCAGGTTGTCGGCGCCAGCGCACACGTTGACGTTACGGGCCCTGAGAGCCTTGACCGCAGTGATTGCGCGCGGCATGGACTGCTGGTGTTCGCGCCCCTGCAGGAACAAGTTGGTGTGTGGCAGTGCCACCACGCTGATGTTGGCTGCTGCGACCAACTCGGCAATCTCATCTTGTCGGCGCAAACTCTGCGAGCCGAGGCTGACGCAGTGGCTGGCGGTAACGCCGTAAGCGAAGCCTGACGCCGACACGCGCCGAGCGAGGTCTTCGAGACCATTCTTCAGTGGGTCGAGATTTTCATCGGTGTGCAGATCGACGCCGCGCTGGTACTCGGAAGCGATCTCAAGAAGCGTTTCGTTTGCTCCGTCTGGATTTTCGTCGAGGTGCGGACAGCCACCAACAAGGTCGGCGCCCATCTGCAACGCTTCGCGTAGGAGCGCTCGCGAGTCGGCTCCGGCAGCGCCGGTGACTGGCCAACTCACGAGTGACACGATCTGAATGTCGCAAATGTTGGCCGTGCGGCGGCGTACTTCGGCGAGAGCTTCAACCGACATGAGGCCGTTTTCGGTTGTTGTATCGGCGTGGGTGCGTATCGCGCTCGCGCCATTGCGAACCATCAAGCGAACTGCTCGCTCGGCGCGTTCCACCGTGTCTGCGTACGTAATGAGATGGCGATTCTGCTGCATCGCAACAATTGCACCCATCAGGTCGCCAGCGTCGTTCGTGAAACGCTCCGACAAGAACGCCTTGTCGAGGTGGGCGTGTGGCTCTACAAACGCCGGCAACAACAAGTGCCCCGACAGATCGATCACGTGCTCGTCGGGCTGTGCCGTCAGGGACGCAGCGAGCTCGTCGATGGTGTCGAGGCAGATACGAATATCGACGACGCGTCCGTCGGCAAGCGTGGCCGAACGAAGCAACACGGTTAGACCAACGGCGTTCCGGTGATGGGCCGACGCTCGATTGGTTCACCGAGTCGTGGGAACACTTCTTCGGCAATGAGGTGCATCTGCTCGTTCATCTCGTCGCGGGTGAGGCCGGGGTAATCGAGGAAGAAGCAGATGTGCTTCAGATCGAGCAGGTCTCGCCAATAACCAATGGCATCGACCGCATCGTCGATGGATCCGACGATCTGAATCTTTTGTTCATTGCTTTCCTCAACCGTTGGGCAGTGGTCGAACGCCACCTTCGAGCCATCGGGATTGCGGTAGCTGCTGAAGCGGCCATATGGCGCGAGGAACTTGTTGAACTCGTCCTGCCCTGGACGGCCCTTGACCATCGCCTGCTCGCGGGTCTTGGCCACATGCAGGTTGAGTACGAGACACCGGTCGTCGCCCGCAGCAACGAGCTGACCCATCTCAGCGCGAATCTCGGCGTAGCGATCCCATTTCTGCTTTTGGCTCTCTGCGTTCTGCAACCAGTACACGGCCTTGTGGCCGGCGCGGGGCACATATTCGATGGTCTCGGGCGACGTGACCGGCTGATAGATGTCGACCGTGCGAAGCGGCCTAGGAATCAAGGTGAGGTGATCCACATAGCTGCCACGGTCAGGCACGTCGTCGGGTGGCAGCACGAACTGTTTGCCACGGTACGAGAACGTTTCGTTGTACCAAGCCAGCTTGATGATCTCCATCGACTCTTCGAAAACTGCGCGGTTGATGCGGTCGTGCTCGCCGCTCATTGCGTTGTCACCGCTAGCGACGACAGTGCCGAGCGCCCATGCTTCGCGAGGCACTGTGCCGCGGCCAACGCCGAACTCCATGCGGCCACCGGTGATGATGTCGGCAAGCGCAAAGTCTTCGGCGAGCCGGAGCGGATGCCACTGCGGCACCACGTTGAACATCTGGCCGAGGCGCAGGTCTTTGGTGAGCTGAGCCAGATGCATACCGAACAAAATGAGGTTCGGCAACACCTCGTAGCCCTCGTGCTGGAAATGGTGCTCAGTGAGCCACATCGTGTCGAAGCCCAACGAGTCGGCGGTGCGGCTCCAGTGGACCAAGTTCTTGTAGCACTCGATGACGGCATCGTTGCCGTAGCGGCGGGCCGTGGCTGCGATTGCGGGGTCGCCCGCGTCGGGCATCGGAACAGTGCAAAAGAAGTTTGTATCAACACGCATGGGGGCAGCGTAGTTCGCGCTGCCGAGATGGGTGTACTGAACTGTGTGACGCTTACTTTGCTAGGCGCCGGCTACTGATCCGATGCGGCAACGAGGGTCGGCAGCTCCGCACAGCATCCCGTTTGACTCGACCACGATGGCGTGGGCATGTCCGAAGGCACTGTCGTATGGGGCGATCACGCGCACGGCATGGCCTCTGGCCTCGAGCCCCTCGCGCCATTCAGTTGGGGCGTGGCCCTCGACGAGTACGTGCGGGCCCTGCGGCGCGGTCCATGTGTCGAAGCCCGTGACTGGACCGTTGAGCACCCAACGTGCGGCGTTCACAGCGGCCGCTGGACTCTGGGCATGGTGAAAGATGCGCGCTGCTAACTGCAACAAAATCTGCGGCTGCCCGTCGCCGCCCATTGTTCCGAATACGGCAACGAGCGATCCGTCGGCGTTGGTGGCCATTGCTGGCGACAGCGTGTGGGGCGGACGCCTGCCCGGTGCCAACTCAGCTGGATGGCCTTCCTCAAGCGAGAAGCCGAGTCCGCGGTTATGCAGGTTGATCCCGGTGCTTGGCTCAACAAGCCATGAACCGAAGTTCGATGCGTTCGATTGGATGAGCGATACACCCATTCGTTGATCGTCGACAACGCACAAGTAGGTGGTGTCACCATCAAACGCGGGCGCCGTGCGACGCGCTGCGATGTCTCGATCGATACTGGGCAAGCGCAGGGCGCAAGCGTCGAGTAGGGCATTGCCGTCGGCGCCGTCGTGCAGAACCGACGGCCGATCGAAGGCAGCGGCCTTGGCAGCCTCAATCAGCAAGTGAGCCCAATGCTCGGACTGAGAGTCGCCGGGCAAATCGAGTTGTTCAGCAAGGCCTGCGGCGGCCAGCAGCAAGTAGCCCTGCGAGTTCGGCGGCATCGTGTGCAGGGTCTTACCGAAGGCGTCGCGGCTCAACGGCGTGACCCATGTACTCCCCGGAGTCGACAGGTCGGATTCGCTGTAGAGGCCATCGCCGACGCGACGCAAGCCATCTCCAAACTCGCCGAGGTAAAACCCGTCGCGACCATGCTCAGCGATTGAGCGCAGAGCACGCGCTGCGCCGGGTCGTCGGACACGGCTACCGGGACGATTCGCTTGCTTGACGATCTCGTCGAGTTGCTCGCGTGCTGCTCCATCGAGCACGGCGAGAACACCGACCAAGAGTGGCGACGCCGGAAACCCATCGTCGGCCAAGCGAATTGCGGGAGCAAGCACCTGAGCAAGCGACAGGCGTCCGAAGCGTTCACTGAGCGCGCTCCATCCATCAACACATCCCGGCACCGTGACGGTGCGGATGTCGTGGCGAAACGGCATCTGTTCGTGGCCCTGGGCACGCAGCTCGGCAGCGCTTGATCCGGCGCCGGCGCGTCCGGTGGCGTTGAGCGCGTGAACGCCGATGCCGTCATGAATCAGGGCATACAGGTCGCCCCCCATTCCGCACAGATGCGGCGAGGTCACGGCGATCGCTGCGTTACACGCAATGGCTGCATCGACAGCGTTGCCGCCCTGCGCCAAGATCGCCATACCCGCCTGAGTGGCAAGGCCATCAGCGGATGCAACCATCGAACCGGCCGCTCGAGTTGAGCTAAACGGAGCGCTCACGACCACGTTCCGCGAGCGATCAGGACGTCGCGCAGGACCGTTGGCTTGTCGGTCATGATGCCGTGCACACCGAGATCAAGCAGTCGGTTCATCTCGTCGGCGTCGTCGATTGTCCAGGCGTGAACCTGTAGGCCGAGGCGATTCGCGCGCTTCATGAATCGATCGCTGATGACCGTGAGCGGACCTTGGCGAACTGGCACCTGCGCGGTAAGCGCTGCCGTGTTACGCATGCGACCGTAGAGCAGCGACGCCACGCCGCGAGGCCCGAGTGCCGAGCACAGGCCGGGACCGAGCAGTGCGCGCAGCTTGCGCATGCGACGATCGCTAAATGCGCCGACACAGACCCGATCGAGTGCGTGAGATGTCTGTAGGGCGGCGACCAACGCGTCGACGGCTGCGTCGGTCTTGCAGTCGATGTTCACCCGCACATCGGGCCAAGCGCTCATGAGTTCGTCAAACGCCGGGATGGGCGCTGCGCCATCGACGCGCGCCTCGCTGACCTCTTGCCACGTCATTTCGCCAATGCGCTTATCGATGCCGCACGTTCGCTTGAGATTGAAATCATGGAAGGCCACGAGCACGCCATCGGATGTGACCTGAACGTCGGTCTCGATGTAGCGGTAGCCGAGATTGATTGCGTATTCGAACGCAGGCATTGTGTTTTCTGGAGCGTCGCTGGCTCCACCTCGGTGGGCGAAGGCGAGCGGATGCGTACTGTCGAGAAATGGGTGCGTCGAGGAAGCCACGTATCTGAGTATTACGCACGGCCACTATGGTCGAGGCATGTCAGACGTACGCTCTATCCCGCTCGCCGGCGAACGATTCACCTCTACGCAGTTCCTAGAGGTGCGCTCGCCATACGACAATTCGCTCATCGGCAAGATTCCAGCGTGCACGTCTGCCGACGTCGACCGCGCCGTCGCCGTTGCTCGGGCCGCGCTGCAGGCTGGACCAATGCCTCTGTGGCGACGGGCCCAGATTCTTGACATCGCAGCAGTTCGCCTCACCGAACGCCGTGAGGAGTTTGCGCAGATCATCAGCCGTGAGTCGGCCAAGCCAATCAAGACGGCGCGCGTAGAGGCCGAGCGCGCTGCAGGCACGTTCTCGTTCGCTGCGGCCGAGGCTCGCAAGCTCGCTGGTGAGATGATTCCACTCGACGCATTGCAATCTGGTGAGGGCAAGTTTGGCTTCACGTTGCGGGTGCCCATCGGCGTGGTGGGGGCGATCGCCCCGTTCAACTTTCCACTCAACCTCGTTGTACATAAAGTCGCCCCTGCGATTGCCGCAGGCTGCCCAGTAGTGCTCAAGCCTGCCTCGCAGACACCGTTCAGTTCGATTGTGCTCGCCGAGATGTTGATTGATGAGTGCGGGCTTCCCGCCGACTATCTGCAGGTGGTTACAGGCGGCGGCTCTACGGTTGGCAATGCACTGGTCGACCATCCAGATATTGCGCTCATTACCTTCACCGGGTCACCCGATGTTGGTTGGGGCATTCGCAGCCGAGCGCCGCGTAAGCGTGTCGGTCTCGAGCTCGGCAACAACGCCCCGGTCATCATCGAGGCCGACGGCAACTGGCTGCAGGCGGCCGACAAGATCCGCATGGCTGGTTTCAGTCACGCAGGCCAAAGCTGCATCAGCACTCAGCGCATCTTTGTGCACTCATCGATCGCTGCACAGTTCACTGATGCGCTCGCTGAGCGCGTTGCAACTCTTGTCGTTGGCGACCCGGCCGACGAAGCCACTGATGTATCGGCGTTGATCTCAACCAGCGAACGAGATCGCGTGAAGAGTTGGATCGACGAAGCAGTGACGCAGGGAGCACAGCTCGTGAGTGGCGGAGTCATAGGCGACGACGGCGTGTTGCGGCCAACCATTCTTGCCAACGTGTCCCACGACATGAAGGTGTGCGCTGGAGAGGTGTTCGGCCCTGTTGTTGCGATCGCGGCATACGACGATCTCGACGAAGCGCTGCGCCTTGCCAACGACTCAGCGTTTGGTTTGCAGGCGGCCATATTCACCAGCGACATCGGCAAGGGACTCAAGGCGATCCGTACCCTCGATTTCGGTGGTGTGCTCGTGAACGAGGTGCCTACATGGCGGGCCGATCAGCAGCCGTATGGTGGATTGCGAGACAGTGGCAACACGCGTGAAGGCCCAGCCTTTAGTGTGAAGGAGATGACCGAAATCCGCATGGTGGTCATCAGCGAATAATCAGCGGCTAGATGCTGCGACCCGAGTCTTTCCAGTACTCGTCTTTGAGGAGACGCTTGTAGAGCTTGCCCGTTGGATGGCGGGGGAGTTCGGCTCTGAAGTCGATGCTGCGTGGGCATTTCACATCGGCGAGTTGCGACTTGCAGTACGCGATGAGTTCTTGTGCGAGCGCACGGGCTTCTTCTTCGTTGGCAGGCATCGTGACTGGCTGAACAACGGCTTTGACTTCCTCGCCGAAGTCTTCGTTGGGCACTCCGAACACGGCGACATCGATCACCTTTGGATGGGTCACCAGTGCGTTTTCGGACTCCTGCGGATAGATGTTCACGCCGCCAGAAATGATCATGTATGACTTGCGGTCGGTGAGATACAAGAAGTTGTCGCTGTCGAGATAGCCGACGTCGCCCAGTGTGGTCCAACCCTTCGCGTGGCGCGAACTGGCGGTCTTCTCGGCATCGTTGTGGTACTCAAACGCGCCGCCACCCTCGAAGTAGATGGTGCCGCTTTCGAAGGCAGGAACATCGTTGCCATCGTCGTCGCAGATGTGCACGGTGCAACCGATCGGCGTGCCAACAGTGCCTTCGTGGCCAAGCCACATGTCGCTATTGCAATACACGAACCCGTTGCCCTCGGTTCCGGCGTAGTACTCGTGAACGATGGGGCCGAACCACTCGATGATTCCCTTCTTCACTGGAATCGGGCACGGCGCTGCGGCGTGAATGATGCAGCGCATCGACGAGACGTCGTATTTGGTGCGCACGTCGTCGGGCAGTTTCATCATCCGAACAAACATCGTTGGCACCACTTGGCTTGCGGTGGCGTGGTGCTTCTCGATGAGCGCCAAGTACTGCTCAGGATCGAAGTGCTCCATCACGATGACGGTTGCGCCGAGGCCTTGCGCCGACATACAAAAACGAAGTGGCGCTGCGTGGTATAGCGGTGCGGGGGACAGGTACACGCTGTCGCTGGTGACTCCGAAGAGCATGGTGAGCGAGCCCGCTACTGATCCGGCCGTTGTCTCAAGCGGAAGCTCTTTGAACTCGCGCATCACGCCCTTTGGTCGACCCGTGGTGCCCGACGAATAGAGCATGTCGATGCCAGCAATACGAACCTCGAGCGGCGCATCGCTCTGCTCGGCGACGCTGTCTTCGTAGCTGTCGTAACCGTCGATGACGCCGTCGAGCATGAGGCGTAGCTCAACCCCTGAAGTCTCAGGAACAATCTCAGCGGCCTGGTCGGCTTTGTACTTGCTCGTGATGAAGACCCGTGCGCTGCAGTCGTTCAGGATGTAGACCAACTCGGGACTCGTGAGGCGACTCGAGCACGCCGTGTATACGAGACCTGCGTAGTGGCAGCCCCACATCACCTCGAGATAACGAGGGTGATTCTCCATGCAGATGGCTACGTGATCGCCGGGGCGAAGACCGGCGCCGTAGAGCAACTGGCTCAGCCGGTTTGCCGCGGCGTCGAGTTGTGCAAAGGTCTGCACCTCGCCGGTAGAGCCGATAATCACGGCTGGCTTGTCGGGGGTTGTGGTCAAGTACGCACCTGGGAACATGATGGCGACGGTAGCCGAAGCTACGTTGTGCCAATGGATCCAAAGGGCATCAAGAATCGCTTCAGGCTTCTGCTTGAGTTCAGCGACGAGGCCCTCCCGCTCGACACGTTGTGTTATCTGCTTTGCCAACTCGCGGGCTACGAAATCGACATCGCTGCGGAGCAGGCCAAGATCGATTCGCTCGCCGAGACCATGGCGCCCACGTTCGCCGATGTGATGTCGACGTTGTTCGGACCCTCGGGTCATGTGCGTGGCGACACGGCCACGTATTACGACATCGACAATTCGTTGCTGTCTCGCGTGCTCGCACGCGGTGTGGGTCTTCCCATCACGATGTCGGTGCTCGCAATGGAGTGCGGCAAGCGTGTGCGAGTGCCAATCGTTGGTGTGGGTTTGCCGGGACACTTCATCGTTCGCGACGGCAATGATTCATCGGCGTACGCCGACCCGTTCAACGGGGGCACGCTGCTTGACCGCCAAGGTGTACAGCAACTGTTCGGGCAGCTGTCGGGTGGCAACGTGGCCTGGAGCGATTCGTACCTGCGCGCCGTCAGCAAGCGCGACATCCTGCTGCGCATTCTGAACAACCTCAAGCTTGCGAGCAGCCGCAGCCCAGTAGGCAGGCCACTGCATGCCACGGTGCTCGAGCTGATGAGCTGGTTCCCCAGCGGGGCTCCGTTCGATCCTCGCGATGCGCAGCGCGTGATGTCGCCATACAACTAGCTCCCAGCCTCACCGCGCCGTCCGCCAGCCCGCATGGGCGCGATTTGGGACAGCAGTTGTCCCAAATCGCGCCCATGCAACTGGGTTTGGGGATGGAGGTTGGCGGCAGACGACGACGATGGACGCGCTCGGTTGGTCACAGTTTCCGAATGCTCGGTAAGGTTCATCGCCGTTCACTGAACGCCTGTCGAGACCTTGGAGCTGTGGCGATATGACCGTTACCGAATCTGTGCTGACCACCGAAGAGCGTCGTGTCGACGACCTCGTCACCGAACTGCTTGCCAAGTACCCACCCAAGAGCACCGACCCCGTTACGTTCCTGGGCGCACAGTACGACGCCGGACTCGCATGGGTTCATTTTCCTGTTGGACACGGCGGCTTGGGTCTCAACCCGAAGATGCAAAAGCTTGTCAACGAGCGCGTGTTCGCCGTGGGCGCACCCCACCCGGTTGCTCGTAACCCAATCGGCTACGGCATGTGTGGTCCAACCGTTGCGGTATGGGGCAGCGACGAGCAAAAGTCGCGTTACCTGCGGCCGTTGTTCACTGGCGAAGAGATCTGGTGTCAGTTGTTCAGCGAGCCAGGCGCCGGTTCTGACTTCGCTGGATTGTCATCGCGCGGCGTCAAAGACGGCGACGAATGGATTTGTAACGGCCAAAAGGTGTGGACCACATTGGCTCACCTTGCTCGCTGGGGTCTGCTCGTTGTTCGTACCGATACCGAGGCCGTCAAGCACGCTGGCCTCACGGCGTTTGTCGTCGATATGCACGCACCAACCGTCGAGGTTCGTCCACTTCGTCAGATCACCGGCGAGGCCGAGTTCAACGAGGTCTATTTCACTGACACCCGCATTCTCGATAAGGAAATGCTCGGCAAGCCAGGCGACGGATGGCGCGTGTCGCTCACCACGCTCATGAACGAGCGTGTCTCCATCGGCGGTGCCATTCCGGCCAAGGGTTCGGGCACCATCCGCGACCTCGTCAAGACGTGGCAAGCAATTCCTGCCGATCGTCAGGACCCAGCGTCACGCGACGAAGTGATGAAGCTTTGGAGTCGCGCCGAGATCCTGCGCCTCACCAACATTCGCGCCAACCAGATGCGCAAGATGGGCGATCCAGGCCCCGAGGGCTCAATCGGCAAGAGCGCTTCAGCCGATCTCAACAAAGACATCTACGCAATGGTGGTCAACCTGTTGGGGGCCGACGGCATGCTCTATGGCTCGTACGAAATGGTGCAGCCGAATCACGCAATGGGATTCGAGACGCTGCAGAAGGCGTTCTTGCGCACTCGCGCCAACTCGATTGAGGGCGGCACCACCGAGGTCATGAAGAACATCCTCGGCGAGCGCGTGCTCGGCCTACCTGGCGATGTGCGCGTCGACCGCGATCGTCCATGGAGCGAAGTTCCTCGCAGCTAAGTGTGAGCTGCGACGCGCTCGGCGCAAGACGGCAGGCTCATTCAGCCAATCGCCTCTAGCCATTTGTTGTGAAGACCGTTACATTTGGCGCCACTTCACAAGCCCGAATCACGGCGGTTCGGTAGGCGAGAGAATCGAGTGCGGTCTCAAGATCCGAGCACATATGCGTGTCCGTCCGGTTGCGAAAGTCTTGATGGTGTTGACCCTGATGGGTTGCGTCGCGGGCGTTTCGTGGGCATGGGGTAGTGGATACCGGGTCTACTCGGTTCGTTCGTCATCGATGGAGCCCGCATATCGCTACGGCGACGCTGTCGTGGTGAAGCCCGTTGGCGACGCATTGCGCGCCGGCGACGTGATCAACTTTCACAACCCGATCGATCAGCAAATGATCACTCGCCGCGTGGTGTCGATCGAGGGCGACCGAGTTTCTACCAAGGCCGATGGCAACGATCTCGCGGACAATTGGACCATTACGTCGCGACTCGTGGTCGGTCGGGTTGTTGCTCGGGCCCCGTTTGTTGGCTACGCGATGGTGTTCTTGAAGCAGTCGGTCGGTCTCGGCGGATTGGTGGCACTGGTGTTGGCCGGACTACTGCTGTACCAGATCGCGTTTCCGGAGAAGAAGGAAGACACCACGCTCACGATTCCGACGTCGGTGCCGCTCTATGTTGCTCGGCCTGAGCCAAGGGGCGTCGAGTACGCGATCACCCAAGACGAACACGGCCGACGCCACGTGCTTGCGGTGTCGCGCCAAAACGGCGAGCAGTCGAAGCCCCGCCAACGCGTGTAGCGCTGATCTCGGACGGTCTATTTGCCGGTGTGAAGTAGCACGCCGAGAAACACAGCAGCCACTGAGCACAAGGCGCCAAGCGCCCCGCCCAAGGCCAACATCAGCTTGGTGCGAGCGGCGATGTGCGCCGCCGTAGCAACACCAGCGGCGATTGCAACGGCAATCTTGATGAACACGGTGATCTGGTAACTGTTCGATGCGGCCGTGATGTCAATTGCTGCAAGGTTCCACATGCCCGTTACGACCAGCACCCCAAATGCTGGCCACGCCAAACGATTGAACGCCTGGGCAGCCTGCTTTGCAGCACCCTCGTGTTTGCGCAGCACAGGAAGCAGCCCAGCCAGCGTGAACTGTCCGCCTACCCAAATCGTGGCGGCGAGGACGTGCAAGGCGATGCGAATGGTTGCGACAGTTGGAGTCATCATCGTTGGTCAGCTTGACAGGCCGAAGGCGCTGCCAGCGAATGTCACCCGGCGCTGAGCGCAGCGAGCACTTCGCTGGCGGGCACGGCACGGTCGTCGATAGCTGCTGCATCGGATGAAGCGCCGAGCAGCACGGCTGAGGCCCTACTGATTGCGGCCTGCAGGTCGCGGATGTTGCGAGGCGGCGGGAAGTACTCGTTCTCTTCGGTGGCTCTCACGGTTTCGACTCCGTGGCGTGGGGCCAGATGCGCCAGCACAGCTTGCACAAGATCTTCAGGAGCCGAGGCGCCTGCGGTAACTCCCACGACGCCCGTGAGGTCGTTGGGCAGTTCTTCGACATGGTTGATGCGAAACACCCGTGGACAACCGGCTTCAATGGCGAGCTTCTCGAGCGCCCGCGTGTTCGACGAGTTGGCCGACCCAATCACGATGAGTGCGTTGACGCGTGGCGCAATAGTCATCAGTGCCGACTGGCGGTTCGTGGTGGCAAAGCAGAGATCGCTGCGACCAGGCGACCACACATCTGGGTAGCGCTCGCGAACAGCTACGGCCACACCTTCCCAGTCGCGATGCGACAGGGTTGTTTGAGCAAGCAAGGCAACGGGTTCATCGAACTGGGGGAGCGCGAGCACCTCGGCGACCGATTCGACGCGGCTGATTGCGTGCGGTGCAACCGCCATCGTGCCCACCGCTTCTTCGTGGCCCTCGTGGCCGACGTAGACAATTCGGTAGCCCTTGCCGGCGCGGACCTTGACCTCATGGTGCACTTTGGTCACAAGCGGGCACACGGAGTCGACGACATAGCTGCCTCGCTCGCGAGCGGCCTCAACGACATCGGGTGCTGAGCCATGAGCCGACAGCATGATCGGGCGGCCAAATGGGACATCGGAAATTTCGTCGACAAACACCACGCCTTGGGCTTCGAACTGCTCGACGATGAGCTTGTTGTGCACGATCTCGTGGTAGCAGTACACCGGCGCAGGGAAGCTGCGCACCATAAAGGCCAGCGCCTTGATAGCCATCTCGACGCCAGCGCAAAAACCACGCGGCTCGGCGAGCAGCACTCGATCAACATTCACGCATGCAGACTACCGGAGCGCTCCAAGCTGGCGCACGGTAGCCTTGACGGGCTATGTCCACCCCCGTTGTTACCGTCATCGAACCAGGTTCACCTGCCGCGATGGCTGGGCTATTGGCTGGCGATGAAGTGCTTCGACTCAACGGCCAGGTGCCTCGAGACATCATCGAGTGGAGAATTCTGGTCGACGAAGCCGAACTCGATGTCGATATCCGCCGGGGCAATGTAGAGCTCTCGTTTGAGATCGCCAAGCGAGCCGGGGAGCCCCTCGGTGTAGACGTGGAAAGCGCGTTGTTCGATCGCGTTCGCACGTGCGACAACCATTGCGAGTTTTGCTTTATCTACCAGCTGCCAAAGGGCCTACGGAAGAGTCTCTATCTCAAAGACGACGACTACCGACTCAGCTTTTTGTACGGCAACTTCACCACGCTTACCCGCTTCACCGAAGCCGATCTTGAGCGTGTCATCACCGAGCGTTTGTCACCGCTGAACGTGAGCATTCACGCCACCGACCCCGAGATCCGCAACCGCATGTTGCGTAATCCTCGCGGCGGAATGAGCCTGCGTTGGCTGCGCGCGCTGCTCGATCATGGCATCACTGTGCACGGCCAAATCGTGGTGTGCCCTGGCGTCAACGACGGCGCAATACTCGACGACACGCTCGCCGGCGTGCTCGACCAGTACCCCGAGTTGGCGTCCATTGCTTGTGTGCCGCTCGGACTCAGCAAGTTCAACGCCGAGTCCGCCATGCGTGAGCACACGCTCGAAGAAGCCAACGCAGTCGTCGACACAGTTCACGATTGGCAAGACCTTTTCAAGACAGTTGTTGGCCACCGCATGGTGTTTGCCGCCGACGAGTATTACCTGATGACCGGTCGTCCATTCCCCGATGCAGAAACCTACGCAGGCTTCGACATGCACGAAGACGGCATCGGCATGGCGCGCACCTTCGAGATGGAGTTCAGCGGCAAGGTCGATACGCCAGTTGGTCCGCAGGCTGGGTTCTTCGCCTCGGTCGATGGCGCCCCTGCGGCGGGTTACCGAGCTCCTCGTAACCCAGCTGGCGACACTGGCCTTCGTGGCTGTGGAGGCGACGCCATAACCGAGGGTTCGGTGCAGCTTCGCCCCCGCGCCTCGGCGCCCATTGGTATTCTCACCGGAGTGTTTGGCGCTCAGGTGCTCACCCCGCTCGTTGCCGAACTCGGTCGCGACGACGTGCGCGTTATCGCCGTTCCCAATTTGTTCTTTGGCGGCAATACCGCCGTCACTGGTTTGATGGTGGGCGAAGATATCGCCAGAGTGCTCAGCCAAGAGCCGCTCACACACCGTTACCTGTTGCCCGATGTGTGCCTCAGCGAGGGACGTTTCCTCGATGGCACCACAGTTGATTCGCTGCCCCGCTCCGTTGAGGTCATTGCCACAAACGGAATCGCGTTGCGCCACGCCCTGGAGGTAGGACGATGACCGAAATAGATGAAGCCCCCGAGTTGCCAAGTGTGGTGATAGTTGGCCGTCCAAACGTGGGCAAGAGCACCTTGTTCAACCGCATTGTCGGCGAACAAGTGGCCATTGTCGAAGACCGCCCTGGCGTGACTCGCGACCGCAAAGAGGTCGACGCCGAGTGGCTCGGCCGACCGTTCAAGTTGGTCGACACCGGCGGATGGTTGCCGTCTGGCAGCGAACTCGACGACAAGGTCAGTCGCCAAGTAGAGGCCGCAGTGCGACAAGCCTCGCTGGTGATGTTCCTCGTCGACGGTTCTGTTGGCGTCACCGACGACGACGAGCAGATCGCAATCTGGCTGCGTCGCATCAAGCCTCCAGTGCTGCTGGTAGTGAACAAGGCCGACAACGATCAGCGTGAAGGCGCACGTTGGGAGTTCCTGTCGCTCGGTCTTGGCGAGCCACTTCCGGTCAGTGCGTTGCACGGCCGTCGCGCAGGCGATCTACTCGACGAAGTGATTGCGCGCATCCCCGACGTCAGCCCTGCTGGCATCGTCGAGGCCTTCCTTGAAGACGATGAGAACTGGACACCACCAGAACAAGCAGCGCCGCGCGTTGCTGTAGTGGGCCGACCAAACGTTGGCAAGAGCACGCTGTTCAATCGCCTTGTTGGTGAGAACCGCTCAGTGGTGCACGACATGCCCGGCACCACGCGCGATGCCATCGACACATTGGTCGAGACCGACGATGGACCCATCGTGTTCGTCGACACCGCAGGTATGCGTCGCCGCTCGAAGATCGACGACTCGGCCGAGTACTACTCGTTGGTACGTGCGCTGCGCGCTATCGACGACGCCGATATCGCGCTGTTCGTTATCGATGCCACCGAAGGCATCACCGGACAAGACCAGCGCTTGGCCGAACGAGTCGATGCTGCTGGCTGTCCAATCGTGTTGCTGCTCAACAAATGGGAACTCATCGACGACGCCGAACGGCGCCTCGACATCTTGGCCGAGGTCAAGCGCAAGCTTGGTTTCATCGGCGACGCACCAATCTTGAAGATCTCTGCGCTCAGCGGCAAGGGCGTCAACAAACTGGCGCCAGTGCTCAAAGAAGCCATCGTGCAGTACCACCGCCGTGTGCCTACCCGCGACGTGAACAAGGTCATCTCTGCCGCCCAGCAAAAGCAGCCGGCGCCAGGCGGCACCAAGGTGCTCTATGCAATGCAGGGAGCCACTGACCCGCCTACCTTCACGTTGTTCGTGAACCGCGAGTTGCCGCACACCTATCTGCGCTATCTCGAGCGCAGCATCCGCGAGGCATTCGACTTCGGTTCCACGCCACTGAAACTTCGCGTTCGTCGCCGCACCGAATAGCGTTCGAGCGTGCTCATCAACTCCACCGATCTCAGGAGCGCGAATGCCCTGGTGTGAAGACTGCGCGAAGTACTTCGCGCCTTCGGCAATGACCGAGGCGGGTAACTGTCCCACGTGCGGCCGCAGCCTTGAGGCTCAGGTTCAGCGAACCCCAATTACCGCCAAGAACCTCGACCTTCGCAAGCTGGCCGCTGGCGATGGCGCCGAAGAAGACATGAAGGCGCCGTGGCACTTCAAGCTGCTCATGGTGCTGCTCGTGTTGTACTTCGCGTATCGAATCGTGCAGCTGTTCCGCTAACGAGCGGGTTCATTGAGGTCTCGCCATCGGCTGGCGTGGGTGCTTGCAGCGGCATCCGCTACGCTGGCCGTTCCGTTCACAACGGGCTGTAGCGCAGCTTGGTAGCGCACCTGCCTGGGGGGCAGGGGGTCGCAGGTTCAAATCCTGTCAGCCCGACAAAGAAGTAGCAGGTGAGGGGCCATCCGCAAGGATGGCCCTTCTGCTTTCTCCGAGAGTTTGCTTCCGGGGAGCTACCCGCCGTAAAGCATCAGCGCACGGTTGGCGTGCGGTGGTGCTTTATGAAGCAAGTGTTCGGCCAACGCTCGGCGCCGGTGCGCCATGGTCACGGGCTCACACATAGTGTGCGGCGATGAGTTTCTACAGCGTGCATGGGTTGACTCGTTCGTACTTCACTCGCAAGGTCACCGGATATCTCGACTACACCGACCGTCCATGGCGGCTCGAGCCGGGCGCGAATTTTCACCCAGCGGCAAGCGCTGCCGGATGGAACGGCGGAATCCCTGTTGTTCAGACTCCCGACGGTGTGCCGATGTGGGACTCAACATCGATCATCGAGCACCTTGACGCGTCGGCTGCTCGATCGGTGCTCCCTGACGATCCGGCGCTTCGCTTCCTCGCCTATCTGCTCGACGACTTCTCCGATGAGTGGTTCTACCGCCCAGCTGTCGCGAGCCGCTGGAGCTATCCGGTAAACGTGGCGGCATCTGGTTGGCAGCTCGCACAAGAGATGTCGATGACCATGCCTGCGCCGGCGCAGATGATCTTCCAGATGGTCACACAGGTGATGACCGCAAGCGTGCCGAAGCTTGGTATTTCGCCGGGCAACATCGAGACATGGATGAACCAGGTCTACGTGCCATGGCTGAAGGTGCTGAGCGCTCACCTCGACGGCGGCGCTTACTTGCTTGGTGATCGTCCATGCATCGCCGACTTCGCTCTGTTCGGCGCCAACATCGCCCACTTCGTAGCCGATCCATATTGCCGTGAACTTTCTGACCAGCATGGTCCGAATGTGGTGGGCCACACGACGCGATTGCTCCTGCCGCAGCTGCAGCATTTTGGTGAGTGGGCCGACGCGGATGCGCTTCCGGAGACTCTCATTGATGTTCTTGCTGAGGCTGGCCGCCATTACCTTCCGTGGGTCGCTCGTGCCACCGTCGAGGGATCGGCATCGATTGAGTTCACTGATGGCGTTGTCGAAGAGATCGCCACGACGAACTTTCTCAATGAGGCGCGGGGCATCCTGCTCGCCCGATATGTAGCCGCCCGCACGGACAAACTCGACGCGATCCTTGATCGTGCAGGGGTGCTGAAATACTTCGCCGACTTCACCGATCAGGCCACCGCAATTCCCGATCAGTCGAATCCGCCGCAGCCCACGGACAATCGCCCGTACCCCGCCAACTGAAGTTCGCGTGCTGCGTAAAGCATCAGCGCACGGTCAACGTGCGCTGATGCTTTATGGGGACGACGAGCGTGGCCACCAGCACCACGAATCGGCTGGGCTGACGCTTGCCGCGAAGGCGGGCTCGCCACGGTTTCCATGCCCACTGCCATCCGTACCAGGTGTGATACCGGCGCCAGCGAAGGCCGAGTTGCGTAGAAAGCTCGCGCAGCATGGC
>CANNMD010000003.1 GCA_947505655.1 Acidimicrobiaceae bacterium
ATTCCAGCCGGATATGGCTATCGCTACACGGCTTCCGATGGGTGGTTGCTGAACTACATGATCCACAACCTGTGGCCCACCACGACAAAGATCTGGATTCAATACGACATCGACTTCATCGCCGCCGATAGCCCCGCAGCGGTGGGCATTGTGCCGGTGCGACCCATCTGGACCGACGTACAGAACGGCAGTGTCTATCCGGTGTTCGATGTGATCAAGGGCACCGGTAACCCGGCTGGGCTCACGTACACCTATCCAGACGACGCTGCCTCGCCCTACGGCTCGCGGGCGCCAAAGAACGAATGGGTCGTCGACCGCGATGGCATCATCGTCGGTACGGGCGGCCACCTTCACCCCGGTGGCCTGCACACCGACATGTGGCTGCGTCGCGCTGGGGCCACGCCCTTGGCCGGGCATGGCAAGGCCAACGCTGCGAACACGGCGCACCTGTTTGAGTCAACGGCGCACTACTGGGAGCCAGCTGGAGCCGTGTCGTGGGACGTTGCCATGACCGTCACGCCGCCCAACTGGCGCGTTGCGGTTCGTAAGGGCGATGTGCTCTCTACCACTGCCACCTACGACAGTTCACGGGCATCGTGGTACGAGTCGATGGGCATCATGGTCGCGTGGATGGCCGACACACTTGCGCCAAACGACACCGCACCAGATCCGTTCGTCACAGCGGTCGATGTGGTTGGCGCGATCACCCATGGTCATCTCGCCGAGAACGATCATCACGGCGGCCCATTTGACCCAGCGTTCAATTACATCGATTCGTTGGGGTTGGCCTCACAGCCCGCCACCTCACCGATCCCAATTAGCTCATACGTATACGCGCAGGGCGACATGCTCAAGGGCGACCCGATCCCCACCGTGACAGCTGGCGGAACCATTACCTACCGCAACGACGATGCTTCGCTCGGCAAGGGACAGTGGCACACGATCACGGCGTGTAAGGCTCCGTGCACGGGTGGCACCGGTATTGCTTACCCAGTTGCCGACGCCGACATTGCGTTCGACTCGGGTCAGCTTGGTGTTGGCGGCCCGCCTACCGCTGGCCGCATCAGTTGGAGCACGCCGGCAACATTGCCCGTAGGCACCTACACATACTTCTGTCGAATCCACCCGGCGATGCGAGGGGCATTCCGTATCGCTGCGACCCCGTAAGGTCGAACCGACACCGATGAAATATTTGAACAACCAGGAGCATTCTCGTGACCATTCTTGACAAGATCGATCTGTCGCAGAGGATGGACCAAAAGCAGTACGCACTTCGCCTTATCGAAGAGCAGCGGCGTCTTCTGCAGTTGCGACTACACCTCGGCGGACACATGGGCGACAACGGGCCCGGACCAGGCTTGCTTGTGGTGTTCGAGGGCCCCGATGCGTCGGGCAAGGGTGGGGCCATTAAGTCCGTCGTCGGGCATCTCGATCCTCGGCACTACAAGGTGCTCAACTGTGGCGTCCCTTCCGATGCCGAAAAGCGTCACCACTTTTTGTGGCGCTTCTATCCCGATATTCCTGGGCTTGGCTCGATGTCGGTGTTCGATCGCAGTTGGTATGGCCGAGTTCTGGTCGAGCGCGTTGAGGGCTACGCATCGCACGAGGAGTGGCGCCGCGGCTATCAGGCCATCGTCGACTTCGAGCGATCGCTCGTGCTCGAAGGCGTGATCCTCGTGAAGTTCTGGATGCACATCAGCGACGAAGAGCAACTGCGTCGGTTCAACGCGCGCGAAGCAGATCCGCTCAAGCGTTGGAAGCTCACGCCCGAAGACTGGCGCAATCGCGATCGCAATCACGACTACCAAGCGGCGGCCGAAGACCTCTTCAGCAAGACGAGCCACGAGCTTGGGCCGTGGGATGTGATCGCCGCCGAGCAAAAGCGTTTCGGTCGCATCGCCGTGCTCGAAACGCTGAACAACCGAATCGAGCAGGGTCTGCGGCGCGCGGGTTATCCGGTGCCTCACATCGACGACCTGCTCGACGACCTCGACCTTTGAGTTCCGATCGGGACATCGCCCGACTCGAACGCCGGCGGGCAAGTGTGCCGGCCATTGAGTATCCGGCAGCGTTGCCGATCACTGATCGGCGCGACGATCTGTTGGCCACTATTCGCAATCATCAAGTGGTCATCGTGGCTGGCGAGACGGGCTCCGGTAAGAGCACGCAGCTACCGAAACTGTGTCTCGAACTTGGTCGCGGCGTTGCGGGACTCATTGGGCATACCCAGCCGCGTCGGGTCGCCGCGCGAACGATTGCCGAACGCGTGGCCGACGAACTCGGCACCGATCTCGGTGGCCTAGTTGGGTACACGGTTCGTTTCACCGATCGGGTCAGCGACGCCACGCTGATCAAGGTGATGACCGACGGAATCTTGCTTGCCGAGATTCAGCACGACCGCACGTTGTCGCGCTACGACACGCTGATCATCGACGAGGCTCACGAGCGCAGTCTCAACGTCGATTTCCTGCTCGGTTACATCAAGCAGTTACTGCCGCGGCGCCCCGATCTCAAAGTGATCGTCACGTCGGCCACCATCGACACGCAGAGATTCTCCGAGCACTTCAACAACGCTCCTGTCATCGAAGTGACGGGCCGAACCTTTCCGGTCGAGATGCGGTATCGACCGTTCGGAGCCAACCTCGACGGCGACCTCGACGACGACCGCGATCAGGTGCAAGCAGTCTGCGACGCGGTTGACGAACTGATTGAGCACGGCCCCGGCGATGTGTTGGTTTTTCTCAGCGGCGAGCGCGAGATTCACGACACCGCCGATGCGCTGCGCCGACTCGATCGCCCGAACACCGAGGTGCTGCCGCTCTACGCGCGATTGTCGGCGGCCGAGCAGCATCGCATCTTCGAGAACCACACCGGGCGTCGCATCGTGCTCTCCACCAACGTGGCCGAGACATCGCTCACGGTTCCCGGTGTTCGTTTCGTGGTCGACGCGGGGGCCGCACGTATCTCGCGTTATAGCCATCGACTCAAGGTGCAGCGCTTACCCATCGAGCCGATCTCGCAGGCTTCTGCCAACCAACGTGCGGGCCGGTGCGGACGAGTGGCGCCGGGGGTGTGCCTGCGGCTGTACACCCAGGACGACTTCGATCAGCGCCCCGAGTTCACCGAGCCCGAGATATTGCGCACCAACCTCGCATCGGTCATCTTGCAGATGACATCGCTTGGTCTCGGCGACGTGAGCAAATTCGACTTTCTTGATCCGCCCGATAGTCGAGCGGTTCGCGATGGCGTTGCGTTGCTCGAAGAACTTGGCGCCATCGATCAGGATCAGCCGGCCGACCAACGTCGGCTGACCCCGCTCGGGCGCCGCCTCGCTCGGTTGCCACTTGACCCTCGCTTCGGTCGCATGGTGCTCGAGGCCGATCGGCACGGCTGCGTGCGCGAGGTCATCGTCATCGCTGCTGCGTTGTCGATTCAAGATCCTCGCGAACGTCCGGTTGCCAATCGCCAAGCCGCCGACGAAGCGCACAAGCGTTTTGCTGTCGACGACTCAGATTTTCTCGGCATTGTTGCGCTGTGGGACTACATCCGCGAGCAGCAACGCGCGCTCACCTCAAGTCAGTTCCGCCGACTTTGTCGCGCTGAATATCTCAACTATCTGCGCGTGCGTGAGTGGCACGATCTCTATAGCCAACTGCGTCAGATCACTGCGACCATTGGCATTCGGGTGGGCACCGAACATAGCCATCCCGATCGTGTGCATCAGTCGGTGCTGGCCGGATTGCTGTCGCACCTTGGCATGCGTGATCGTGAGACCCGCGAGTACAACGGAGCCCACGGCTCGAAGTTTGCGATTGTGCCCGGCTCGGCTCTGGCAAAGAAGCCGGCCCGTTGGGTGATGGTCGCCGAACTGGTCGACACGTCCCGGCTCTGGGGTCGCGTTGCCGCCAACATCGAGCCCGAGTGGGCCGAGCAACTGGGCAAGCATCTGGTGAAACGCTTCTACGGCGAGCCCACCTGGGACCCTCGGCGTGGCGGCGCAGTGGCCCTCGAGCGGGTCACTCTGTATGGCTTGCCCATCGTGTCCGGGCGCCGAATCGGTTACGACAGGGTCGACCACGGGGCTGCGCGTTCGATGTTCATTCGCCATGCACTCGTCGAAGGCGACTGGACCACTCGACACAAGTTCGCCGCAGTGAACGCGGCCTTCATCGAGAAGCTTCGCGAAATGGGCGACCGAGTGCGCCGCGTAGATCTCGTAGACGACGAAGCGCTGTTTGCGTTCTACGACAAACGTGTTGGTCCCGATGTGGTCTCTACCCGTCACTTCGATCGCTGGTGGAAAGACGCCCGCGCTGCGCAGTCGAGCCTGCTCGATCTCACCTTCGAAGCGCTTGCCGAGGCTTCAGTCGCCGGACAATCGCGCAAGGTCATCGATGCGCATGCATACCCAAACTCGTGGCAGCAGGACGACCTCAGGCTGGCGGTGACATACCGATTTGATCCGGGCGATGCCAACGATGGCGTCACCGTGCACATACCCGTCAGCGTGCTCAACCGCATTCGCAGCAACGGATTCGATTGGCAGGTGTCGGGCTTTCGCGACGACTTGGTGACTGCGTTGGTGTGGACGCTGCCCAAGGTTCTTCGCCGCACGCTCACGCCGCTCGCCGACACGGCGCGGGTGGCGGCACAGCGGGTCATGCCGAACGAAGCCGGCTTGGCTGAGTCGCTTGCCGAGGTGCTCACCGAACTGGGTGGAGAGCGCGTGTCGGCTTCTGATTTCGATCTCGACCGGGTGCCACCGCACTTGCGCATCACATTCTCTGTTGAGGCCGACGACGGCCGTCTGCTTGCGTTGGGCAAAGACCTCGACGCGCTGCGCAAACAACTCAGCGGGCGGGTTCGACAGGCCATTGCGCAGACAGCTCCTGGCCTCGAGCGCAGCGGAATTGTGAGTTGGGACTTTGGCACGCTCCCTCAAGTGGTTGAGACAGTGCGCGACGGTCACGCTGTTCGCGGCTACCCGGCATTGCTCGATGACACCGACTCGGTATCTATCCGCATCTTCACGAACCAAGAGATTCAGCAGCGGGTCATGCGCGCTGGGCTTCGTCGGTTGTTGTTGCTCACCGTTCCGCTGTCGCGAAAGTCGATTGGTCGCGACATCTCGAACGAAGCCTTATTGGCGATTGGGCGTGCTGGCTCGGTGAAGCTTGGCGGTCTCGCCGACGATTGCATCACGGCGGCCGCCGATCGTGTGCTTGGCAACCATGGTGATCCGGTTTGGGATGAGGCGGCGTTCGTTGCGCTGCAACACGAGGCTCGTGCCGATCTCGCCGCCATTGCCACGGCAGCAATGAGCATGGTCGGACAGATCTACATGGCAGCGGCAACGGTTGAGGCCTCGCTCGGCCGATTGGTGACCCCAGCGCTGGCCCCGGCGGTAGCCGACATGCGCAAACAGTTGGCCCGGCTGCTACGCCCTGGCTTCGTGACCGGTTCGGGCACCGCGCGCTTGGTCGATGTCGTGCGCTACATCCGAGCCATCGAGCGACGCATCGACAAGCTCCCCAGCGAACCGGGTCGTGACCGTCAGCGCATGCTCGAGATCGTTGCTCTCGAACGTCGCTACGCCCAATTCATCGGCAAACTCGAGCCGAGTCAGATCACCGCCGAGGTCATCGACGTCGGTTGGATGATCGAGGAGCTGCGGGTCGGCGAATTCGCGCAAACGCTTGGTACCAAGCAGTCGGTGAGCGCCAAACGCATCGGCCGAGTCATCGACCAACTCGAGGCGATGTAACAACCGCCGCGGGTGAGCCACACCAGCGCCCCGTAAAGCGTCAGCGCACGCTCGGCGTGCGCTGACGCTTTACGGGCGAGATGGGCGCGGGCGAGATGGGCGCGGGCGAGGGTTCGGCGCGAGGGGTCCACTCAACTCGCTTACGCTGACGTTGTGAACCGTCGCGTCGCCGCCGTAGCGATCGGAGTTGGGGCGGCGCTCAGCGTGGTCACCTTCTATGGGGTGCAGCGCTACTTCTTCACGAGTGCCTCAAACACCGCACTGACCGCTGAAGAGATTCGGCAGAACTACCTCGAGCATTTGCCGAGCAGCAGCAGTAGCCAACACGACTCGATTCCCATTGCCACCACGACGACACCGGCATCCGTAGCGAGTCTTCCGAAGCCGGGCGTGTATCGGTACGACACCATTGGCACCGACTCGGTCGACGCACTAAACGGCCAGCATCACGATTACCCGGCCGTCACCACCGTCACCGTCGTGCCCTTTGGGTGCGGTGTCATGCAGCGCTGGGACGTGTTGAAAGAGCGATGGGCCGAGTGGCAGCGGTGCGTGTCAGGCGGCTCAGTTGCTCAGCCGTCGTTTGTTACGTACGACGAGTTTTTTGGCCAAGCTCAAACCGACACATACGAATGCAACGGTGATCCGCGACCCGTAGATGCGCCAGCCGGAACAACATTCAGGTTCGACTGCGTGAAATCTGACGCGACCGATTCATACAGCGGTGTCGTGATCGGCACCGAACCAATGAGCATTGGCGGCGTGACCGTGCAGGCGTTGCACGTGCGGATCTCGATCGAGCACGAGACGCCCAGCGACACGCAGCTCACCGACAGGTGGTTTCAAGTGGGCACCGATCTGATGTTGGCGCAACGGGTGTTGAACGACACATCGAACCCAAGTGTGGTGGGCAAGGTGAACTACCGCGAGCGAGTTGAGATGCATCTCATCTCGCTCGAGCCGCAATCGTGATCGTGATCGTGATCAGTGCAAGAGCGTTGCAGCGAAAGTGGCTGACTCTCGTTCGTGTACCGCGCCGTTGACCCGCTGACGCTCGAGTACTTGGGCGAGCGTGTTGACCGATTGCGGGATCGGATGTTCGGCAAAGAAGCTTTGAACATCGGCGATGACGCTTGGATTGTTGAGTGTCTTCACCGGATCGACCATGCGAATGATTGATGGGTTGGGGAAGGTGGCGTTTGCGTAGTCCCAGTGCTTTCGCACGATGGTCCACGCCAGCTCGCCGTGCCAGCGGTTAGCGATGCAGCGGCCAAGAACGTATGGCGCGTTCTGCGACCGCACCTCGCTACTCAACGCGAAGTTGCAGGCGCGCTCAACGAGTTCGGCGCTATCGAACTCGGCCAGCGCGTACAGGTTGCGGAGTTGCTCTTGCGGTGTTGCAGCGGTGCGGAAGCCGTTGACGAAGTTGTCGAAGTCGTCGGCATTGCCGATGGACGCAACCACCACAGTGGACGCAGCGAGCAGCTCGGGATCGACGCTCGCGTGATCAGCGGCCAGCAGCTCGCGGCAGCGTTGGCGAGCATTGGCGTCGGCGCCGTAGACGGCCAACATGGTGACCAACAGGCCGCGCAACTTTGAGCGAAGGTCGTCTTCGTCGGTTGCCGGAGTCCAGCTGAGGCCATCGATTGCTGATGCCGCCAATTGGCACACGCGAGCCTCGAACGCAGCGAGCGCGTCGCCGTCGATGAGACGATGCAGCCGTCGAACCGAGGCGGCGATTGCCTGCCACACGGCCAGCTCGCGCTCGGCCGTGAATCCTTCGAGGAACTCGAGCAGGCCGGCAGCAGTGAGGCGTCCGGCGACAAGCGATGCGCTGGCGTCGTCGACAAGGTTGTAACGCTCGACCGTATTGAGCGAGGCCAACGTGTGGCTGCCGAGACGCGAGCGAAGGTTGTCGGCATACGAGACACGGAAGAATCCGTGTCCGCCGGCATTCACCACGATGGCTGCAGTGGTGTCGTGCAGAGCGAGTCGGGCCTCGGCTCCATCGAGCAACACCATGTGCGTGGTCTCGCCGACGCGCACTGCAACTGGGGTGATGAACAAGGTTGGGTCGGTCGATTCGGGGCTGAAGCTAAACCGCTGCTGACGCAACACAAGATCGTTGCCGTCGAGCGACGCGCTCACGAGTGGAAAGCCCGCCTGCCAGATCCAGCTGTCCATCAACTGGCGCACTGGCTCGTTGCCTCCATCGGCGGTGGTGACCTGCTCGATGCTGTCCCAGAGGTCGCCCGTCTCGGTGCTGCCGTATGAGTGCGTGCGCAGGTACTGGTTCACGCCCTGACGGAAGCGTTCTTCGCCGAGGTACTGCTGCAGCATTCGCAACAGGGCTCCACCCTTTTGATAGGTGAGCACGTCGAACATGCCGTCGCAGTCGGAGGGCGCCCTCACCTCGAACTCGACTGTGCGGGTGCTGGCGAGCGAATCGACTTCGAACGCATCGGAACGCTCGAGGCTGAAGCTGGTCCAGCGTTTCCAATCGGGTCGGAACACCTCGACCGCCATTACTTCCATGAACGTCGCGAAGGCTTCGTTCAGCCAGATGCCGTTCCACCAACGCATCGTCACTAGGTCGCCGAACCACATATGGGCAAGCTCGTGGCTCACCACGTCGGCCACAAGTTGCTGCTCGTTTTGCGTGCTTGTCCGCGGGTCGAGTAGCAGCAACGACTCGCGGTAGGTGATGCACCCAAGGTTCTCCATCGCGCCAGCCGCAAAATCGGGCAGGGCGATCATGTCGACCTTCTTGCCTGGGTAGGCAATGCCGTAATAGTTCTGGAACCACTCGAGGGCAACGGCCCCAATGTCGAGCGCCAACGCGGTGAGATGCGCCTTGCCGGGTACGTGAACAACTCGCAGGGGAGTGCCGGCAACATCGACCGCTTCGGTGGCTTCGAGTTGGCCAACGATGACGGCGACCAAGTACGTACTCATCGGAAATGTGTTGTCGAACGTGACGGCCGAGCGACCGTTTGCTGTAGTGGTCCGTGAAACCTCAGGGCCGTTCGAGATGGCCATCATCGTTGGGTCGACCACCAATGTGATGCCGAAGGTGGCCTTGAACTCGGGTTCGTCGAAGCACGGAAACACGCGTCGACAATCGGTGGATTGCATTTGTGAGCAGGCGATGACCTGCTGCGCGCCGTTGTCGTCGGTGTAGGTGCTGCGATAAAAACCACGCAGCTTGTCGTTGAGGATGCCGGTGAACTCAATATCGATCGTTGCGTTACCAGGCGAGAGTTGAGAGGTAATGGTGAGGCGCTCGGTGCCTTCGTCGAGAACGAAATCGGCGGGCTGTGAGTTGACGAGAACGCTCAGCACATCGAGCTCGATGGCGTTCAACACGATTCGCTCGACGCCCTCGGCGACGTCGATGCCGATGCGGACGCTGCCGGCAAATGTCGCTTGATCGAGCTCTGGCTCGAGTGTGACGGCGTAGTGGCGCGGCAAAACGGTGAGCGGAAGGCGATATGGATCAAGGGTCACGGCAGCGAGGTTACTTGTAGCGGCAATGGGGTGCTCACAGCCGCTAGCGTCAGAGGCCGTGTCCAGCCCAGATCGAGTACCTGCCCTCTACGACGTGGTTGGCATCGGCAACGCGCTCGTCGACGTCATTGCCCATGCCGACGATTCGTTCATCGAGCTTGAGTCCCTCGTAAAGGGATCGATGACCTTGATCGAAAGTGACCGGGCCGCCTCGCTCTACAAAGCGCTTGGCTCGGGTGTCGAGATGAGCGGCGGTTCTGCTGCCAACACCATGTGTGGCGTTGCCTCGTTCGGCGGTCGTGCGGCGTACATCGGCAAGGTCAGCAACGACGATCTCGGTCAGGTCTTCGGCCACGACCTTCGCGCAGTTGGCGTCGCCTTTCGGCCTGGCGCCCCCGCTGGCGATATGCCTACCGGAAGCTGCATCATCGTGGTCACTCCCGATGCGCAGCGAACGATGAACACTCACCTTGGCGTGTCGTCGCTGCTGTGTCCGCCAGACATCGATCTCGACACGGTTGCCGCCGGTGCGGTGCTCTACATGGAGGGCTATCTGTTCGACCGCCCCGAGGCCAAGGAAGCGTTTCGCCACGCATCGCAGACAGCGCACCAACACGGACGAATGGTGTCGCTCACGCTCAGCGATTCGTTCTGTGTCGATCGTCATCGAGACGACTTTCGTGCGCTTGTGAGTGACGAGGTCGACATTCTGTTCGGCAACGAAGACGAATTGCTGTCGCTCTACGAGGTGTCGTCATTCGACGAGGCCGTCGCAGCTGTGCGCGCCGATTGCGCAATGGCCGCCATCACCCGAGGTGCCGTCGGATCAGTCATCATCACACGCGACGAAATTCTCGTCATCGATGCTGAGCCGGTTGATCAGGTGCTCGATACCACCGGTGCTGGCGACTTATTTGCTTCCGGATTTCTCTACGGCCTCACCAAGGGGCTGCCCCTTGTCGAGTGCGGACGACTCGGCTCGATTGCATCCGCCGAAGTGATTTCTCACGTCGGTCCAAGGCCATTGGTCGAGCTGCGTAATCTTCTGTAATGGTTGACGAACAGGTTCTTGCCCGGGCAGCGGCCTGGCGCGATGCCGAACCAGACGAAGACATTCGCGACGAGCTCGCCGAGCTCATTGCCGGACCCATCCACACGCTGGTCGCTCGGTTCGCCGATCGGCTGCAGTTTGGTACGGCTGGGTTACGTGGTCCGGTCGGTGCTGGTCCACTTCGTATGAACCGTCTTGTGGTGCGCCAGGCCGCCGCTGGGTTAGCCCGCTATGTCGTAGACACGTGGCCCGACGCCGCTGAGCGAGGCATCATCATCGGATTCGATGCACGGCGTAAGAGCGACAACTTCGCGCTCGACACGGCTCGTGTCGTTGCAGCCGCAGGCATTCGCGCGTTGCTTTTGCCGACGCCATTACCGACTCCGGTGCTCGCATGGAACATCACCGAGCACAACGCAATCGCTGGTGTGGTCGTCACTGCGAGCCACAACCCGGCGGTCGACAACGGATACAAGGTGTACCTCGGCGACGGCGCGCAGATCGTGTCGCCTCACGACGCTGCCATCGCTGCGTGTATCGATCTGTTCGATCCGTGCACGGTCGAGCTGGCGGCTATCGACCATCCGCTGATCGAGCGCCTCGATGGCTCGGCAGAGGCCCGCTATCTCGCGGCGATACCGAGCCTTCGGTTCCGTCCCGACGTCGATGGCGTTGGTGTCGCGTACACCGCGATGCACGGCGTTGGAGGAGCCACCCTGCTGCGCGCCTTCGAGCAAGCGGGTTTGCATCGGCCCTTCGTAGTCGCCGCGCAGCAACAGCCCGATTCGGCCTTTCCAACCGTTGCATTTCCGAATCCCGAAGAGCCTGGGGCCATGGACCTGCTGCTCGAACGGGCTCGCGAATCTCATGCGTTGCTGGCGCTCGCGAACGACCCCGATGCCGATCGACTCGGCGCGGCGATCCCCACCCCCGACGGCGGTTGGCGTCGCCTCACTGGCGACGAACTGGGTTGGCTGCTTGGCGATCACATCCTGCGTCACACCTCGGGCGATGATCGGCTTGTGGTCACCACCTTGGTCTCGTCGTCGTTACTCAGTCGCATGGCGGCCGCGGCGGGCGTGCACTTCCGCGAGACATACACCGGCTTCAAATGGATCGGCCGCACGGTGCTCGATCACCCCGAACTGCGTTTCGTGTTCGGCTACGAGCAAGCGCTTGGCTACTTGGTGTGTCAGCGACCAATGGATAAAGACGGCATTACCGCCGCGGTGATGATGGCCGAGGTTGCTGCATTGGCGGCTCACGAAGGTGTCACGTTGCAACAGCGTCTCGATGCGTTGGCCGATCAGTTCGGCCGTCATGTCACTGCCGAGCGTTCGCTGCGTATCGACCCGGTTGAGGCCACTCGCAATGTGGCCGCGTTACGCGATCGACCCCCAACCGAAGTGGCCGGGCTCGCAGTCACCAATGTCGAATGGTTCGATGAAGCTGGCCTGTTGCGAATTTGGTTGAACGACATTCGGTTGCAAGTGCGCCCAAGCGGCACCGAACCAAAGGTGAAGCTCTACGGCGAAGCCATCGGCACCGACCCAGATCTGTATCTGGCGGCGCTGGCTGAGTTGCTGTGACCAACAGCGCGCTGATCGATGCGTGAGCCGCTCGGTAGAGCTAGGCGGCGCCAAACTGGCGATCGCCAGCGTCGCCAAGGCCCGGCACAATGTAGGCGTTCTCGTTGAGGCGCTCATCGAGCGAAGCAGTGAAGATCTGTGCATCAATGCCGGCTGCTTCGAGCGCAGCGATGCCTTCGGGAGCGGCAAGCGCGCACACGACGATGATTGGCGTGTTCGCTCCACGATCGGTGAGCAGCGAGCACGCAAGCGCCAATGATCCGCCCGTGGCGAGCATGGGGTCGATGACAATGCAGGTGCGTCCCGTGAGTGACTCGGGGAGCTTGTTCACATAGGGCTTGGGCTCAAAGGTTTCTTCATCGCGTGAGATACCCACGAAGCCGATGTCGGCACCCGGCATCAAGTTCTGAGCTGCATTCAAGAAGCCCAATCCGGCTCGAAGGATGGGCACGATCACGGGTTGGGTCTTGAGAACGCGGCCCACGGTGAAAGTCACTGGTGTTTTTACCGCCACGACCACTGTTTCAAGTGAAGCGGTGGCCTCGGCCAACAGCAGGGTGCCGATGCGCTCGAGTTCTTGGCGGAACAGCGTGTTTGGCGTGGTTTCGTCGCGGATTCGGGTGAGCGCGGCGGCGATGAGCGGATGGTCAACAACGGTTACTTGCACAGGCATTCGATCATCTTTGCATGGTCGAGCCTGAACGCAATGATGCGTACCCGGGCTTGATTTGTTCGTTGATGATCTTGAGCCGTTCGGGGAACGGCGCGAACGCGCTCTTCAGCGCATTGATCGTGACCCATTCGAAGTCGTCGAGTCCCCAGCCAAAGGCATCGGCCAACTGGGTCATTTCCTGTGACATCGAGGTGTCGCTCATCAGGCGGTTATCGGTGTTGAGCGTGACGCGAAAGCGAAGTCGGCGCAGCATGCCGATTGGATGCTCGGCGATAGAGGCGCAGATGCCGGTGCCCACGTTCGATGTGGGGCACAGCTCAAGCGGAATGCGGCGGTCGCGTACATATGTGGCGAGACGCCCAAGGGTTTCGTTGCCTTCGGGTCCGGTGATGTCGTCGACGATGCGCACGCCGTGACCAAGTCGCTCGGCGCCGCACCACTGAACGGCTTCCCAGATCGAGGGCAATCCGAACGCTTCGCCAGCGTGGATGGTGGAGTGAAAGTTTTCGCGCTGCACGTACTGAAACGCATCGAGGTGGCGGGTGGGTGGGTATCCCGCTTCGGCGCCGGCAATGTCGAAACCAACCACGCCCTGATCGCGCCACCGCACCGCAAGCTCGGCGATCTCGAGTGAGCGTGCCGCCGTTCGCATAGCGCAGCAGATGAGATAGATGGTGAGCCCGGTGCCAGCAGACCCGCGGGCAAAACCCTCGAGTACGGCGGCCACGACTTCGTCGAGCGTGAGTCCGGCTTCGGTGTTTAGTTCGGGGGCGAAACGAACCTCGGCGTACACCACGCCATCGGCCGCGAGATCGACTGCGCACTCGTAAGCAACGCGCTCGATTGCGTCGCGGTGCTGCATCACCCCAACGGTGTGAGCAAAGGTCTCGAGATACAGCACAAGGTCGTTGCGCTTTGCGCCGCGGTTGAACCACGACCCGAGTTCGACGACATCGTGCGTGGGTAGTTTGCGATAGCCGTATTCGTCGGCGAGCTCGATGACCGTGGCTGGTCGCAGCCCGCCATCGAGGTGATCGTGCAGCAGCGCCTTGGGTGCCTGTGCAATCAGTTCGTTGATCATGCTGCCGACCGATCGGAACGGTCGAGACGGCGCAATGCAAAGTTTGAGTTGCGCTGCAGCCAGTTCCATGCCGGGTAGTCGGCCGACTGCGAAATGCAGTGCAACGAATAGGCATGACGGCTTTGAGCGGATCGATTGACGTCGCTCCAGTGAGGCAACAAACCGTGCAGCACGACCATGGTTCCGGCGGAGACCTCGAGTGGCACCAGGTCTGCGGGCTTGGGCAGTGGGGCGGGGTCAACGATGTCGAAGATGACGCCGTCGTCGTTGGTGGAACCGGCGCGCTTGAACTTCTTGCGCAGCGAGGTGACATGGCCGCCTGGAGCGGCCCACAGACAGCCGTTCTGCAAGGTGGCATCTTCGATTGCAAACCAGAAACCGGTGACGGTCATTGGGTCGGTGTACAAAAACGTGGCGTCTTGGTGACAGCTCACTTCGCCGCCGATGTGCGGCTGCTTGAAGATGTACATGCTTTGCAACGCGAGTGCATCGGCGAGCCCAATGTCTGCTGAGACTCCAGCGAGGTCGGGTGAGTAGCTGAACTTTTCGAACACCGGATCGAGATCGTGCATGGCATGACCGATCTTGTTGATCGACAGCGACTTGTCTTGTCGCAAGCGTCCCTGAGCGTCGAAGGCCTCGGCTTCGAAAAAGCACCACGATCCGTTGGCCGATTCGAGGAACTCGGCGTTGTCCTGGCGGTCTTGGTCGTTGGTAGTGAACACCGAGCGATGATCACTTGGGGTGAACTCGTCGACCATCTCGACGGCTCGTTGGCGAAGATCGGCGCAGGCTTGGCTGTCGACAAAATCGGGGATTACCAGAAATCCGTCGCGGTGGTAAGTGCTGATCTGAGCATCGGTAAGAACACTTGGCATGGCGCAACCGTAGTCTTTCTTTCTATGGACCTCACCGAGCCCGAGTCGCCCGCAGAATCACAGCACCTCACCGTGCTCGGCAGCACAGTGCGACATGCCATCGATCATGTCGAGACCTTTCCCGCCCCAGCCAACGTGACATCGGTGTGTTTCACCACCGACGAGTTGGCCAGCGTGTGCCCGGTTACGCAGCAGCCCGATCTTTCGCATCTGGTCATCGAGTACGCCCCCGATGAGGCGTGCATCGAGAGCAAGAGCCTCAAGCTGTATCTCTGGAGCTTCCGTGACCGCCCGGTGTTCGCCGAGGCACTCGCTGCCGAGATAGCTAGTGAGATCATGGCCACGGCAAAGCCTCACCATGTGACGGCCACGATCACGCAACGACCCCGGGGCGGTATCGAAGTGCAAGCGGTGAGTCGACTGCAGCGATAACGCTGGTTGAGTTACGTGACATTGGTCGCAGGATTTCGAAGGGCGTCGACGTTGTTTCGGTGGCTGTTGCCATGCGGCTATAATTTTTGCGACTCGGATATCACCGATGTCGAAACTCATACCAAAAGGGGAGAAATGCGGAAGAGCACTCGTTTGCTAAGCGCGCTCACGATTACCACGGTCCTTGGCCTCGTTGCCACGGCCTGCGGAAGTGACACCACCACCACACCAGCTACCGAGGGCACCACCGGCGCCAGCGTGGCTGGCGACACCACACCAGTGACAGGCGGCGAAACCACCGGCGCCAAGATGTCCATCTTGTTCGACCTCAAGGGTCGCGGCGACAAGTCGTTCAACGACTCAGCAGCTGCGGGTCTTGACAAGGGCGCAGCCGAGTTCGGCTACGACGTGACTGAAGAAGTCCGTCAGGGTTCCGACGAAGCACAGCTCCTGAAGAAGGCCGCCGACGGCGGCGCGAAGTTGATCCTCGGCGTGGGCTTTGCCTGGGGCGAAGCAATGGCCGCAGCCGCAGCCGAGAACCCAACCCTCAACTACGCAATCGTTGACTCAACAGTCGACGCGCCAAACGTTGCTGGTCTTGTGTTCAAGGCCAACGAGGGCTCGTTCCTCGTGGGTGCAGCCGCTGCCCTCAAGTCGAAGACCGGTGCCATCGGCTTCATCGGTGGCGTCGACATTCCGTTGATCCAGGACTTCTTTGCTGGCTACGAAGCTGGCGCCAAGGCCGTGAACCCTGACATCAAGATCGATGTCAAGTACATCTCGCCAGCCGGTGACTTCAGCGGCTTCAACGACGATGCCAAGGCTCGCACCATCGCACTCAAGCAGTACGAAGACGGCGCCGACGTCATCTTCCACGCTGCTGGTTCGGCTGGCAACGGCTTGTTCGGTGCAGCAAAAGAAGTAAGCGCTGCTGGCAACAAGGTCTGGGCCATCGGTGTTGACTCCGATCAGGCACTCACCGCAGCTGCCGACCTGGCCCCGTTCATCTTGACCTCGATGATTAAGCACGTCGACGTCGCTGTGTACGAGACCATGAAGGCCGTCAGTGACGGCACCTTCAAGGGTGGCGTTCGCGTGTTCAGCGTGGCCGACGGTGGCCTCGACTATGCAACCACTGGTGGCAACGTCGACGACATCAAGACCCAGCTCGATGACTTCAAGGCCAAGATCGCCTCTGGCGAGATCAAGGTTCCTTCAGTCTCCTGAACAACCGGCTAAGTTTATGGCGTGACTGAAAACGCCGACAGAAGGGCCGCCGGCGATGCCGGCGGCCCTTTCGTTATACCCGGACCACATGCGCCGCAGGCCGCCCCGTATGCCATCGAACTTCGCGACATCGTGAAACGATTTCCCGGGGTAGTGGCCAACGATGGCGTCAACGTGGCGGTACGCCCAGGAACCATTCACGCGCTCATTGGCGAGAACGGCGCTGGCAAGTCCACGGTGATGAAGATTCTCTATGGCACCCAGCGGCCCGACGAAGGCCGCATCGAGGTCAACGGTGTCGAGCAGCGCTTCAAGTCCCCGAAGGACGCAATCGCTGCGGGCATCGGCATGGTGTTTCAGCACTTCATGTTGGCCGACAACCTCACGGTTCTCGAGAACGTCATCCTCGGTGCCGAACCGGGCAAGGGCGTCAAGATCGACATTCGAACGGCTCGTGAAACGCTCACTGAGTTAGCGGCCGCCAATGGCCTTGAGATCGACCCTGATGCGTTTGTGTCCGAGCTTGGGGTTGGCGAGCGGCAGCGAGTCGAGATTCTCAAGGTGCTGTTTCGTGGCGCTCGAATCGTCATCCTCGATGAACCCACCGCGGTGCTGGTTCCGCAAGAGGTCGACGAGTTGTTCGTCACCCTTCGCGAACTCGCCAGTACCGGCGTCACCATCGTGTTTATCTCGCACAAGCTCGACGAAGTACTTGCGATCGCTGACGACATCACGGTGATCCGCAAGGGCAAGACCGTCGCTACGGCAATTCCTAGCCAGGTCACGGCTCGCGATTTGGCTCAGATGATGGTTGGCTCCGAACTGCCCAGCGCTGCGACCCGAACGGCCACGGTTACCGACATCGCCACGCTCAAGGTTGAGGGCGTCACGATGAACGCAACGGCGCGCGGGTCGCGCCCGTTGCTCGACAACGTGAGCTTCACGGTGCACCAAGGCGAGATCGTGGGCATCGCCGGCATCGAGGGTAACGGCCAGACCGAACTGCTCAAGGCAATCATCGGTATCGATCGCATCGACGGTGGTTCGATTTCTATAGACGGACACAATCTCGTCGGCGTGTCCACTAGCGATCGTCGCGAGATGGGCGTTGGCTACATCCCCGAGGATCGCCAGCGAGAGGCCCTGTTGTTGCCGTCGCCGCTGTGGGAGAACGCCATTTTGGGCCACCAGCGCAGCGCTCGATTTGGCAAAGGTATGTGGATCGATCAAGCGGCTGCACGCGCTTATACCGAGCAGATCATCAGCTCGTTCGATGTGCGCACGCCCAGCGTCGACACCATCTCGTTGGCGCTCTCGGGCGGCAACCAGCAAAAGCTCATTGTCGGTCGCGAAATGCTCGCCGATCCCAAGGTTTTAGTGGCGGCTCACCCCACTCGTGGCATCGATGTTGGTGCGCAGGCAGCGGTGTGGGACGCAATCCGCGACGCCCGCGGAAAAGGCCTCGCGCTGCTGCTCGTGTCTGCCGATCTCGAAGAGTTGCTCGGACTTTCCGACACGGTGCTAGTCATGCTTCGCGGCCGCATCGTCGCCAAGCTCGACCCGGCGAAGGTCACGAAGAGCGAACTTGGCGAATACATGACAGGGGCTCGTGAGGTGGCCGCATGAGCATCAACCGTAAGAAAGTGTTCTATGCCCTCGCCGCACCGCTTGGTGCGTTCGTGTTGGCCGTCGCCGTCGCCGGATTGGCTCTCTTGGTCAGCGGTAAGAATCCGTTTGTTGCGTTCAAGCAGATGGTCATCTACGGCGGCACTGTCGACTCGTTGATCACCAGCATCAACGAAGCCTTGCCGTTGTTCGTGTCGGGCGTTGCGGTGGCTATTGGCTTCCGCACAAACCTGTTCAACATCGGTGTCGAGGGTCAATACCGTTTGGCTGCAATTGTTGCTGCGGTCGTTGGGGCCGAGTTGCCCGGGCCCGGTTTCTTGCGCATCATCATGGCAATGGCGGCTGCCATCATCGTGGGCGCGATGTACGCCAGCATTGCTGGTTTGCTGAGGGCCTATCGCAACGTCAACGAAGTCATCGCCACCATCATGCTCAACGGGGTGATGACCGGACTTGTGGCGGTGCTCTTGAAATGGGATCTGATCGCGTCGATCAAAGACCAACAGCTGCGAACCAGCCGATTACCGAAATCAGCGTGGTTCCCCAGCGTTACGTTTGGCGGAAGCGAGCTGTACCTGTGGGTCTTTGTGGCGATCGCGATTGGCATCGGCTACCACTACTTGATCAATCGCTCTCGCTTCGGATACGAGCTGCGCGCCTCGGGCATCAACCCTGGGGCAGCGCTTGCCGCTGGCGTGAATCCCAAGCGAATGATCGTGAAGACAATGGCGTTGTCTGGCGCTGTCGCAGGTCTTGTCGGAATGCCGCTGCTGTTGCAGCGCCAGCATGAGTTCACTCAGCAATTCCAGCAGGGGCTTGGGTTTGCGGGCATCGCTGTGGCGCTTGTGGGCCGACAAAAGGCTGCGGGTATGGCCGCTGCGGCACTGCTGTTTGCATACCTCACTCGCGCATCGCAGGCGCTCACGAGTCCTCCAACTCGAGGCACCAAAGAGATCGGCACCATCTTGCAGGGCACGATGATGCTTGCCGCAGTAGTTGCCTACGAGGTCGTGAGGCGCAGAGCCGAAGCCAACGCAATTCATGAAGCAGCGCATCGTGCCGCAGTGCAGTTCGCCGAGGTTCCAGCATGAGCACCACCTACGTAGACCTTGCCGATCCGAAGGCCAATTGGTGGACCACGATGTCGCGTTCGCGACAGATCATGCTCATGTTCTTCGGAGCGTTCCTCGTGCTGTCGTTGGCTCGTGCAGTCTCCGGAGAGAACGACCTCACCTCTGAGTTCACCGTCACCAACACGATTGCGCTCACGCTGCCCATCTTGCTCGCCGGTCTCGGCGGGTTGCTCAGCGAACGCGCAGGCATCGTGAACATCGGCCTCGAGGGCATGATGATCCTCGGTACATGGGGCGCCGGTTTCTTTGGCTACCACTACGGCCCGTGGGGCGCGCTGATCGGTGGCGCGCTTGCGGGTGCTGTCGGTGGCCTTGTGCATGCCGTCGCCACGGTCACGTTCGGTGTCGACCATGTCATCTCCGGCACCGCCATCAACTTGCTCGCATTTGGTTGGGCCCGGTTCTTGTCGGCATCGCTCTTCAAGGGCCGCGGCTCTGGCTCCGAGACCAACAGTCCCGGATTCGACACCTCGAAGGGCATGCCCACATGGCGCATGCCCGGTTTTGCCGACGACGGCTGGCTGGCTCGAATCGAGTTCAAGCACTGGCCCATCGTGTCCGATCTTGCCGGCATCAGCCGTGGGTTGCTCGGATCATGGAAGGTCTACGAGTTGGTCGCTGTCGCCGTAGTGCCGCTCGTAGCCTGGCTCGTCTGGAAGACCAAGTTCGGCCTACGTCTGCGCTCGTCGGGAGAGAAGCCGTCGGCCGCCGATTCGCTTGGCGTCAACGTCGTTGTGGTGCGTTATCTCGCTGTCATCGCTTCGGGTGCGCTCGCCGGAGTCGGTGGAGCCCTGTTGGTGCTACGCAACAACGGCGCATACTCCGAAGGTCAGACGAACAGCCGTGGCTACCTTGGGCTTGCAGCATTGATCTTCGGCAACTGGAAACCAACCGGAGTCCTCGCCGGGGCAACGCTGTTCGGCTTCCTCGACACGTTGCAGCTCACGGCGTCTACGGCCGTTCGCGGGCTCTACCTGCTCGGTGTCGTCGGATGTCTCATTGGGTCCATCGTGTTTTTCCGCCGCAAGAACCCTCGGGTTGGTCGGTCGCTCGCTGCGATCTGCGCGGCGCTGCTGGTGTTCTACGTGTCGGGCATCGACATGAACGACGATCTCGTGAAGACCTTGCCGTACTTGGGCACGTTGTTGGTTCTCGCAGTGTTTAGCCGCCGCCTGCGTCCGCCGGCTGCCTCGGGTCAACCGTGGCGCAAGGGTCAGATCACATAGGCCGCTTGGCTACGCACCCACCTTCGGGTCGTCGTCGCTCGCGACGGCGAATGCGGCGCATCTATCTGCGCAGGCGCGTCGTGGTAGCGATGGTTCTGCTCGCTGTGGCCGTTTCGTTGATCGGCCTAGCGAAGGCATTGCTCGGCGGCGATTCAACGCACACGAAGGTCGCGTCGGCGGCATCAACTGATGACTCCACGTTGCTCAGCGTGCCCGCAACATCCGAGGTCACCACCACCACTACGCCGCCTCCGCTGCCCCCAGAGACCACTGTTGTCGACGCTGGGCCAATTCCTACCCCAAGCGACCCAGCGCGGGTCTACATCGCTGGCGACAGCGATGCTGGATCATTCGCTCCGTTTGTGTCGCGTCTGTTGCGTGTCAGCGGGGTTGTGGCCACCACGGTGGACTACAAGGTGTCGTCGGGTTTGGCCCGTCCAGACTTCTTCGATTGGCCGGCCCGGCTGTCTGGGCGCATTCCCAAGCTCAATCCAGACATCGTGATCTTTGCATTCGGAGGGAACGATGCTCAGCCGATTCATGGCTTGAACAAGCAGGTCGATACGCCCGAGTGGCGCGCCGAATACGCCAAAAGGGTGGGTGCAGTCATGGATCTGGTCGCCAACGACGGCCGCACGCTCATTTGGGTTGGCGTTCCCAACGACAACCAGACCGACACCACCGCTCGCCTCAAGGTGCAAGACGAAGTCGTGCGGGCCCAGGTCGCCGTTCACCCCGGTGTGGTCTTTATCGACTCGTGGAACATCTTCTCTGGCCTCGATGGGGGCTATGCCCAGTATGTAGTTGATCCCCGCGACGGCATCAGCAAGTCAGTTCGCAGCGATGTCGATGGGTTCCATCTCAACACCACGGGCGCCGAAATCCTTGCGTTTCATATCGCTCGTGCGGTCGAATCCGACCTCGTGAACCGAGGTGCCGACCTTGCTTCCGCGTCAACTGACGCCGGTTAGGCCTTTTGGCACATTGTCGGCTCAGAAAACATTTTTCCTGTACTCGGTTGGAGTACAGGGGTAGTGTCTTTTGCAGGGAAAGCTATGAGACATTGGGCGACAAGTTGGTCGCGAATGCCCAATGAGGAGCGAGCGCGAAACCGGCCCTTCAAGTGCACTCGCATCTGAGGTGGCGTTATGAAACAAACTGTTCTCAAAATCACGACTTGTGTGGCGATCGCTCTGGCTTCCTCAGCGGTGGAGGCGCAGCGTGTGTCAGCCGCCAGAGAAGACACAGCCGCGACTGCTGTGTGTCATCGGTTGCCCTCTTCGTGGTCTGGCAATATCAGCCTTGAGCCCGGCGCGTCGTACTCCACTGGTGTTGCTGTTGAGCCCCAACCCGGCATTCAGGCCGTCGTCGACTCAGTAGCCGTTTCTACCGGCGAAGGCTCACCCGCCGCCATTTCAGTACGCGTTGGTGGCGTCGCTGCTACATCGGGCGCCCTCGTGCTGGGCGGCGATGTTGCTGTTACCAACGGCGGAGCCAGTGCAGTCAGCCTGACCTCGGTCGACTTGGTGGTTTCGCATTGTCACCTCGTCGCAACCACCGAAGCGCTCTCGGTCGGCTCATTCGGGTTGAGCGGTCGGCTCGGCGAGTCGCTGCCAGCCACCGGCGCAAACGCTGGTGAGCTTGCGCTGATTGCGTTCGGTTTGGTCAGCGTTGGTGCTGGCCTGGTGGCCGTGGGCCGCCGCCGTCGTCTGGCGTAGTAGTTCTTTGCGGGCTACTGCCCGCGACCTCGCGAGATGATGCCGTCGCGGCGCTGGGCCACTTTTTCGGCGCTGAACATCGTTCGGGCCCATTCGGTGCCGTCGCGTGCCTCGATCTCCCAGCCCGCTTGATCACGGGTGATTTCTGCATAGGTGCGCCGGATCTGACGAACGCCGTTTTGGTCGTTGCCGATGATGTCGCGAGCCAAGCCCCGTGCCGTCGGCAGAAGATCGCCGTGGGCGACTACGTGGTTCACTAAGCCGAGTTCGAGTGCCTCGTGAGCACTGAGGAAGTTGCCGGTGAAGCTCATCTCGCGAGCCCTGCGAACACCAATGGCCTGCGGTAGTAACACGGTGAGGCCCCAGCCCGGCATGACCCCTACACGGGCGTGTGTGTCGCCGAATTTGGCGTGCTCGCTTGCGACGAGAAAGTCGCAGTTGAGGGCCAATTCGAACCCGCCAGTGACGGCAACACCGTTGATCGCGCCGATCACCGGCTTGGTCATCGACGGAAAGGGTCCGCGCATACCCTCGGCAGAGGCCTTGGGAAGCGTGGAGTCTGCAGCGTTCGACGACCCGCTGCGACCACCCAGTTCTTTCAGGTCGATGCCCGCACAAAACGCCGGATCTGACCCGGTGAGGATGACGACGTCGACATCGTCGCGGCCGTCGGCCTCGCGCATCAGCGCAGGGAACAGACGCATCACGTCGGCACTCAGCGCATTTCGGGCGGCCGGCCGGTTGAGGGTGACGGTGGCGATTCGATCGCTGACTTCGAGCAGAACAACATCGGTCATCTGCCGATGTTCGCAGGCCTCAGAGCGTGGCTACGAGTCGGTGTCGTCAGCCGGTAAAAAGTTGAGCTTCAGGTCGCCGAGCTTCACCAAGGTGGACGCGATCCATGTGCCCAAGGTTCCGAAATGGTTGTCGAGCAATTTGCTCGCGCCGTCGGCGAGTGTCTCCTCGGCAAGTTCGTAAATGCCCTCGTAGGTGATCTCGATAGCGAACTCGGGAGCCTCTACGACATCGCCGAAGTAGCCGATCTCGACGGTGGCTCCGGCGCGCTCGAGGCGTTCGTTGCCGATGAGCGGGCTTGATTCGGGCATGATCGCCTGCACCGGCACGGGGTTGGGCTGCTCGGCCAATCGTTGTACGCGAAACCCAATTTCAATTTCGATCGATGGTTGTTCGTCGATCATCTCATCGACATACCAGCGCCGATACGCGGTTTGACTCCACGTTGGCCACTCGAAGGTGATGTGCGCAACCACCCGTGGCGGCTGGCCTTCGCCGGGCAGGCCATAACTGGTCTCCCACGTGATATCGCCGAGCAGCACATCGATCTGAAAGTGCTCCTCGAAGGTCTGCCTCTCGAGGAAGGCACCTTCGAACGCGTCACGCAATGCGCCGATGGCATCGGTGAAGACGTGATCAAGCATGAACCGCGACCCTAACTGTTTGTGCGCTCATAGGTGTGGGGGAGCCCGTTATGCATCGACATTCGGTGCCTCGGCCCAGGCAGTGAGGCATCGCCGGACTCGTATCCGGCGTCGGCTTCCCAGAGCAGAATCAGGGCGCCTTCGTGTTGTGCGGGAACGGTGACAAAGCGTTCGATGCCGCGGCGGGCGACGAGTTGATTGAGGCCCTCGAACGAACCTGCTTCGGCGAGCGTAATGAGCGTGACATGAGTCGGCGGAGCCATGGGCAGCGCTTGTGCGATCGCGTCGGTGGGGCTGATCCAGAGCGACTCGACGATTTCATGATTGTCGATCGTGACGTCGTCGCCAGACCACGGGGCCACGAAAAACCATGTGGTGTAACGCTTTGGCGCAATCGCTGGAGGAGTCCAATGCGACAGGGTGATCAGGCTGTCACGGTCGAGCCGTAGGGCAACTTCTTCGTGCGCCTCGCGAACCGCAGCGGACACAGCGCGGCTCACTTCGTCGTGGCCCGAATCGTCGTCGTCGACACGTCCACCAGGAAAGACCCACATGTTCGCAAACGCGCCCACATCACTGCGCTTCAAGAACAGCACCTCGAACTGGTCACCGTGTTCGCGCGCCACGATGACCGTGGCGGCTGGTCGGGCGGGAGGAAGACTCTCAGCTGCATTCACACCGCAACCTTGGCACATGCGACAATCAAGGTTATGAGTCTTGTTGAAGTCACCATCAGCGAACGCGTCGCGACCCTGACCCTGAACAATCCTGCCGAGCGCAACACGCTCACTGCGCCAATGGTCGCTGAGATCCTTGCCGCGATGGACGCCATCGAGGCCGACCCCGGTGTTGGCGCAATCGTTGTAACGGGAACGGCTCCAGCGTTTTGCGCGGGAGCAAATCTGGGCAATCTCGCCGAATCATCAGAGCAGAGTCTCGGCAGCATCTACGAAGGGTTCCTGCGAATTGCTCGGAGCCCATTGCCTACGTTGGCTGCAGTGAATGGCGCTGCTGTTGGTGCCGGAATGAACCTCGCGCTTGGCTGCGACGTGCGCATCGCTGGGCGTCGCGCCAAGTTCGACACGCGGTTCTTGCAGATCGGCATCCACCCAGGCGGTGGCCACACGTGGATGCTGCGTCGCATCGTTGGACCGCAAGCAGCCATGGCAGCGGTTGTGTTCGGTGAGGTCATGGACGGTGCCGAGGCCGAGCGCGTTGGGCTCGTGCATCGGTGTGTCGACGATGACCAACTGCTTGCTGTTGCACAAGAAATGGCCCAGCGTGCCGCAAGCGCACCGCGCGAGTTGGCCATCATCGTGAAGCAGACAATTCACGACATGGCCGACATCGACAATCATCCAGCCGCGGTGAAGCGCGAACTCGATCCGCAGGTGTGGAGCACTCGCCAACCATGGTTCGCCGAGCGCATCGCGGCACTACAGCAAAAAATTTCGTCAAAAAAGTAGCCGCGTTGCTTCACACGGACCTCACCTCGGGTGTACCTTTCGGCTAAGGGGAGTTTGTCTACCGTACGTCTCACAGGAGGTACTCGATGAGCCAGCGTCATCACTTGCAGGAGTCGGCCCCGCAGCCGAAGATGGACCTGCGTGCACACGCTCACAACGAGCGGCATCGCATTAACAGCGAGCTGCATTCCGTTGCCAATCAGGTCAGCGCAGGTTCTGAACCTGAGGACATCCATGAGCCCGGCAGGGCTTGGGTGCCGAGTCACCGCCACGATGCGGCCAAGGGCAAGGCAAGCGCCACCAAGCAAGAAGTGCGCCACTGGAAAATGAAGAGCTGGAAGCGGCGCTCAACAGTGCGTAAGGCCCGGGCTCTCGTGACCCGAGTGGTGGCTGAACAGGCTTAGTGCCTTAGAGCCACGTGGCGATCATTTCGTCGCGACGGGCTTGCCATTCTTCAACGGTGATTGCGTAACGCATGTGGTCTTCCCACACGCCGTTGATCTCAAGAAACCGACTTGCTACGCCTTCGTCGCGGAGTTGCAGTTTGTCCATCACGCGTCGGCTATTGGCGTTGCGCGGGATGATGCATACCTCTAGGCGGTGCAGCCGCAGTTCGTCGAACGCAAAGCGAATCACAGCGCATACGCCTTCGGCGATGTATCCGTGACCAGCGCGCGAACGATCGATCCAGTAGCCGATGGTGGCGCATTGCTGTGCGCCGCGAACCACGGTGTTCAGGTTGACTTCGCCTGCCACTGAGCTGTCGACGAAGAGGCCGAACGCATATGCCGCGCCCATTTGCCGGTCGCGGTCGCGTGCAGCACAACGGGTGCTGAAGGCGTCTCGCTCGCGGATTGGATCGCCCTGGTTGGCAAGCCTCGACGGCTCCCATGGCGTGAGCCAACTTTCGTTACGTACGCGTACGTCGCTCCACGATGCAAAGTCGGGGCTGACCAATGGGCGAAGCATCACGCGGCGGCCGTGGAGGCGGAGTCCGCTGCTGTTCGGCGCCGACGGGTGGGTGAAGGGGTGATGCTCGCTGCTCATGGCGATGCACTGCCTGCGTGAGTGGTGAGTGGTTGCGCAGTGATGGCGATCGACACTGTGTCGAGCTGCAAACACCGAAACAGCGCAACCATCGCGCAGCATCCGGCAACGATTGTGTCGGCGAGCTCGGTGGGCAGGCCGGGATTGTGGCGGCGTTCGGCAGAGGCCTCGAGGGCCAAGGTGCGAAACACGTCTTCGGCGGCGTCACGGGTGAGTTCAAATGTGTCGGCGTCGATGAGGCCGCCATGTTCGACAGCGGCGATTACTCGCGCTGTCTCGCCCGACACCATCACTGAGCGAGCGTCGTCGAGCAGGGGCATCAGCCGGCGGGCGTCGTCGAGATGGTCGATCACTTCGCCGATCGCGTTCGTGAGGTCTTCGGGCTGCGCTGGGTCGGCATCGAAGTGGCGGCGATGGAGCGAGGTGATGCCCACCGGGGCCACGAACGAACTTGCTTCGACCCCATCGTCGAATATCGAGATGGTGATGCTGTCGTTATCGATGAGAACTGCGCAGCTGATCATTTCTTGTACGCCTCGATGCGGTCGTGCACCCATTGGCCCACTGGGTCACTGCCACCTGCAAGGAACCATGCGTAGTGAGCGTGCAGACACTTAACGCCTTGGCGCGTGCCGCCGACGCCACCGCTTGGGCGTGGGCCAACGTAGTCCTCGGGTAGTGCAGCATCGCGCTCGGCTTCGTGTTGCTGGTGAGCGAGCTTGAGCGCGGATGGATCTACTGCTGCCTCGGCTTGGCGAACGCCGCCTTCTGCCTCGATGCGACCGATGGCCGCGACGATGGTCTTGTTGATCAGCCAGTAGCGGGTTGGCATCGGCGTGCCGTCGTCAAGCAGCGGTTCGTTGAGCAGCACCACCGGATCGCCAAGCGAGTCGCGCACTACTACTTCGAACTTGCCCTGTGGCTCGCGGCCAAGCAGTTCTCGAACGCGATCGCGATCGGTCATGGGTTGAGTGGTGAGCATGGTGAAAGTCGGTGCCGAACGTGCATTGCTGAGTGGCGTGAGCGCGACTAGTTCTTGCGGCGACGGAACATGAGCAACAACAGCACCAAGCCGCCAAGCGCTGGCAAGAGGCGCTTGAGAATTGCGCTGCCGCCGCTACGCAATGCATCGATGGGTTCGGCTGCTGGACCGTTGATAATGCGAATGGTGGGTGCGGCTGGCTCGTTGTTGACCGATGCCGACGTAGAGGCGTCGGCCGCGTCAGCGACTAGCGCTTCGGCGGCGGGTGCAGCTGCGGCGGGCTCGGCGGCATCTTTTTCGAGCATCGCGTCGAGGTTCTTCGAGAACTGCAACATCAGCTTGCCGCTGATGTCGGCGAGGGCGCCGCGGCCGAACTGGGCGACCTTGCCGGTCATGTCGAGCTTGGTGTGCACGGTGCACTTGGCGCTCGTTGGCGAGATCTGCTGCAGCGACGCAGTGATGATGGCCGACGCGTTGCCGTTGCCCTTGGTGTCGCGGCCGTCTCCCTTGAGCACGGCGCGATAGTTGGCGTCGTCGCGCTCGAGAAAGTGAGCCTCGCCTTTGAGGGCGGCGCTGATTGGGCCAACCTTGACCTTGACGACACCGCGGTATGAGTCGCCTTCGATTTCTTGTAACTGGGCGCCGGGCAGGCAGGGTGCAATGCGCTCGACATCGGTGATGACGGCCCACGCTTCGTGTATTGGCCGGTTTACGGTGAATTCGTTGACGAGTTCCATAGCTGGAGTTGCTCCATCGTGTCGATGTCGGCCGAGCTGCCGGTGCAGGCAACCTCGCCGACGAGGTCCGGGCGTTGGGTTAACAGGCTACGGGCGCCGTAGTCGCCTTCGGTCGCCAACAATGACCAAATCGATCGGTCGAGGCGCACCGGATTACCGCGAGCGCCACCGTATGTCGCGACGGCGATTGGCGTGTCGGCCATGGCCACGGCGCGCCATGCTTGGGCGGTGACGAAGGGTTGATCGGCGAGTCCCACAACCACAGCTGTTGCGCCGAGTGCGTCGGCAGCGGCGATGCCGCACTGCAGCGAAGTGGCTTGGCCTTCGCCCCAACGGGGGTTATGCGCGCGAACTACCCACTGCGGTAGGTCGAGCTCGACGCAGCCGGTCACAACCACCACATGAGCAAAGCCTGCTGCTTCGATCGAGTCGAGTGCCCATGTGTAGAGGGCCCGCCCGCGCAGGGGTGTCACCAGTTTGTGTGACGAACCGATGAAGCGGCTGCCCTGCCCGGCGGCTAACAACACAGCACAGGTTTCGCTCGATGGAGCGTGGTCATCAAGACGCTGAGCAGGGACGGTATTCATAACCTCGCAAGCCTGCCAGCTTGAACCGCCGCGAGCCAGCTCAAGACAGGGGTGGACGCAATATGACGAAAAGGTTACGAACGAGTTGATTATTGCAGTTTGATGTCGATAGTGTTTCGCCCGTAACGAACGGCCGTCATCTGAGGTCGTTCAGTACGCAAGCGTGGCGCTCTCGTGAGGCGCGACGTGACCTGGATGCAACAAGCGTCCATGCCACGACATTCGGCCGGTTCGGCCGGATGCGCTAACGAAGCGAGATTGTAATGAAGCACAACAATGCGACTACGGGTCACCCAGTTCTCAAGCGCGTCGGCTTTGTAGCCCTCGCCCTAGCAACGATGTTCGGCAGTGTTGCGGCTACCTCCACGGCGGCCGGTGCTTCAAAGAATTCGAAGCCAGTTGTTCGTAACGATGCGCTGGCGCCGATTGCCGTTCAGGCGCTCTCCGACATTCAAGACGTTGCAGCAGCGAGCCTGTGGGACACAACAGCAGACACCGTGGCCCCAAGTGCCGAAGCGGCCACTCGTGATCGATACGTCAGTGCTCGAGATGCAATCGCCACCGAGGTCGCCGGTCGTCTCGGTATCGAGCCCTCACGCATGATCGAAGCATGGGCCAACGCCGACTTCGCGCATCAGACAGCGTTGATGGCAGCGATGTCGCAACTTGGTGTGCGCTACCGTCGCAACACCAGCGCCCCTGGTGTTGGGTTCGATTGTTCTGGCCTCACTGCGTATGCATGGAGCGTTGCTGGCACCGAGATTGCGCACCAGTCGCGGTCGCAGATTCGTAGCGCTTCGCCACGCACCATCGACACCGCCCAGGCGGGCGACTTGGTGTACTACCCGGGTCACGTCAGCATCTACCTCGGTGTCGACAAAGCCATCGTGCATTCGCCCTTCACCGGCCGCACGGTTGAGGTTTCTGTCATTGGTAAGCGTCGTGGACTCCGGTTCGCCGACCCAACTGGCTGAGCATTCACCGAGCGCTGTGAATCGCTCCCGACCCGTCACGTAATGACGGCGTCTTTCGTCCGGTACGCCGGGCAATGATTTCGGCGCATATCGAGATCGCAGTTTCTTCTGGCGTGCGAGCGCCGATGTCGAGCCCAATCGGCGACATCAACCGATCGGTTTCGTTGGGCCCGGTGAGCCCCGCCTCGGTAAGTCGCTCCATGCGCTTTGCATGAGTGGTGCGGCTGCCCATCACGCCGATGTATCCAACGCGGGTGGTGAGTGCGCCCATCACTGCTGGCACATCGAACTTTGGGTCGTGGGTGAGCACACATACGGCATCGCGTGGGCCGAGATCAGCGCCCCGCTCGACGAACACCGGCATGGGCCACGACACCATCACTTCGTCGGCCATTGGGAATCGGCGACGGGTAGCGAAGACCTCGCGTGCGTCGCAGACGAGCACTCGGTAGCCAAGCACCTTGGCAACCTTGGCCAGCGCGGCGGTGAAGTCGACCGCTCCAAAGATCCACATTTGTGGCGGTGCAGCAAAACTCTCGACGAAGACGCTGACAGTGTCGGTATCGATGAGATCTTCGGGGGTCGTTTGGCCCTGCGGTCCGTAGTGGCGAACTCCGCTGCGCCCGGCCTCGAGTTCGGCAAGTGAGTCGCGGGTGACGATGCGATCGAGTTCGGGGTGACCGAGTGTGCCCCTTGGAGCACGGTCGGGAGCAATGAGCAGTTTGGCGCCGATGTTCGGGCCATCGATGATCGTGCACAAGCCAGTGGGCTGATCGGAGCGGATGCGGTCGCGCAACTCTTCGTAGAGGGACGGTGTGTCGGCCACGGCGTTACCAGTTGAGCGGTTCGATGAAGAGATGAATGATGCCGCCGCAGGTGAGCCCCACGGCAAAGGCTTCGTCGTCGCTGTAACCAAACGTGACCATGCGCGGCTGCATGTCGCCATGCAAGATCGCCAGTGCCTCGCCGACCACAGCACCTTCGACGCAGCCGCCGCTGACTGAGCCAGCGACTTCGCCGTCTTCGTTCACTGCCATGCTGGCGCCAGGATCGCGTGGTCCGGAGCCTTCGATGTTCACGACCCGCGCCACAGCGATGCGCCGATTATTGAGCCGCCAGCGCTCGATGTCGTCGAGAATCTCACGCATGGTTGGCCCTTTCGGTTGAGCCCGAGATGACCCGAGCGAGTTCTTCCATGGCGGCCAATGAATGACCCTCCACGAAGTGATCAACATAGGGCAGAGCGGCGGCCATACCTCGCGCTAGGGGCGCGTAGCCGGGTGTCACCTTGAGCGGATTGACCCACACCAAGCTGTGAGTAATGCGTTGAAGCCGCTGCATTTGTTCGGCGAGCAACTGCGGTTCGCCGCGGTCCCAGCCATCGCTGAGCACAACCACGATCGCACCGCGGGCCATGCCTCGCACGCCCCATTCGTCGTTGAAGAGGCGCAGACATTCGCCAAGGCGGGTGCCGCCGCTCCAGTCGGTGACGCGGTTGCTGGCCAACATGAGGGCCTTGTCGGGATCGCGGCTGCTGAGTTCTTTGGTGACGCGGGTGAGACGGGTGCCCAGCGCAAATGCCTCAACGCGTTGGCGGCCAGCGACTGCGGCTTGCACGAAACGCAAGAGTGCTCGCGCGTAGGGTTCCATTGAGCCGCTGACATCGAGCAGCAGCACCAGCCGACGCATTCGTTCGCCAGGCTCGCGGTAGTACCGGCGCACCGGTTCGCCACCAGATCGCAGCGAAGCGCGAACCGTGCGACGAAGGTCGGGCCGGTGACGTTGCCGTTTCGACGCAGACAGTCGCAGCGATTGGCGTGGTGGACCCACAAAGCGCAGGCGACTCATCAACTGCTGAGCCATCTGCAGTTCGTCGTTGCTATAGGCGCCAAAGTCTTTACGGCGGAGCACCTCAATGGCGCTGAAGCGGAGGTGAATAGTGGGGTCGTCGTTGGCGTCGGCCGCGGTTGCTTGGTCGTCGTCGTCGGGCGGATCGTCGTCGTCCATTTCGATGCTGATGTGTTGTGGTTCGCTCTCGGCTTCTTCGGTTGATGCGCCATCGCGCGCTTCCCAGAACACGGCAAACGCTCGATCGAACAAGGCCAGATCCTCGGGACGGCGAACCAAGGTTGCCCGCCCGGCCCAGTACACCGAATCGCGTTCGTTGATGCCGAGCGCACCGAGCGCTTCGGTGAAAGTGAGCACGCAGCCAATGGGCACGCTGAGTCCGAGACCGCGCAGCAGCCTCGCGAAAGCGGTAGCCATACGCTGCGCGGCACCCTCGCTGGGTGCCGGACCGTTATGCGCCACGGGAGGTGCGAACGCGGCCATTAGCCGGGCTGCGAGCCTCGCTCGAAGGCGTGCTTCACCATGTCGGCGAGGCCGTGCAACTGAACTCGCTCGACGTCTTCGCGGTACTTCAATACAGCGCCGAGCGTGCTCTTCACCGACGACTCTGAGAGTTCGCTGACGCCGAGACGTCCGAGCGCTGTAGCCCAGTCGATGGTCTCGGCGACACCCGGCGGCTTGAACAGGTTGAGGCCGCGCATGGTTTCGACCGCGGCGGCCACCTGGCGAGCGAGCATCTGGCTGACAGCGGGTACGCGGAGTCGAACGATCTGCACCTCGCGCTCAAAACCGGGATGCTCGATCCAGTGGTAGAGGCAGCGACGCTTGAGTGCGTCGTGCACGTCACGCGTGCGGTTGCTGGTAAGAATCACGATTGGCGGGCGCTCGGCGCGAAAGACGCCAAGCTCGGGCACGGTGATCTGAAAGTCGCTGAGCACTTCGAGCAGGTACGCCTCGAACTCGTCGTCGGCGCGATCGACCTCGTCGATGAGCAACACGGGCGGCGGGCCAGCGACGGGGCTGATTGCCCGCAGCAGCGCTCGCTTCAGTAAGAAGCGTTCGTTGTAGAGCTGACCCTCGAGCGCTGCGGTGCCCGCACCACGGGCTTCGCCGCTTGCCTCGGCTGCGCGTAGGTGCAACAACTGACGGCTGTAGTCCCAGTCGTAGACGGCCTGACTGGCATCGATGCCTTCGTAACACTGAAGCCGAATCAGTTCGCCGCCGGTCCAGCGGCTGAGCACCTTGGCGACTTCGGTCTTGCCGACACCTGCTTCGCCTTCGAGGAGCAATGGCCGGCGCAGTGCAAGCGCGAGGAAGATGGCGGTGGTGAGACCCTCGTCAGCGAGGTAATCATGCGAGGCCAGCGCGGCTGACACATCGTTGACGGTGAGGTTTGGTGGCAACATCGGGGCAAGGCTAATTGCCCGGGAGTACACGAACCGCACCCGAATCGGCGAAGATCATTGGGTGAGCGCAACGTGGCAGGCCTCAACCCAGAGTTGGACCGTCACGTTGTGGAGCGCAAGTGCGGTTTCGGTGCGCCTTTTGGTGATCGATCGAGGCGATCCATTCGGTGTCGTGCGCGACGAAGTGATGGTTCGCGACGGCGATGTGTGGAGCACCATCGTGGCGCCCGCCGACATCGGCACGGCCGATCTCTACGGCTTTCGCGTCGAGGGCTACGGTCATCGCTTCGATGCATCGAAGGTGTTGCTCGATCCCGAGGCAACCCAAGTGTGGTTTCCGCCCGCGCACGATCGCGACATCGCCGGCCTTCACGGCGCTGACACGTTGGGTCGAAGTCCGTTGGCGGTGTTGCGCCGCGAGTTGCCGCGTGCAGCGTTGGCTCCTGGGCCGCGCCATGCGTGGAGCGACCTTGTTGTCTGCGAGTTGCACGTGCGTGGCGCTACGCAATTAGCGCTGCACGTGCCCCACGAACTGCGCGGCACGTTTGCGGGGTTGCGGCATCACGCCGCCTATCTCGCGCTGTTGGGCGTGACTGCGATTGAGCTGCTGCCGGTGCACCAATGCGATCCGCTCGAGGGTAGCTATTGGGGATACATGCCGCTGGCCTGGAGCGCGCTACATCACGAATACGTTGCCGGCGACGACCCCGAAGGCGAGTTCGTTGAAATGGTTCAGGCCTTTCACGATGTGGGCATAGAAGTCTTGCTCGATGTGGTCTACAACCACACCACCGAAGAGGATGAGTTCGGCCCCACGTATCATCTGCGCGGCATCGACGATGCCGCGTATTACGTGGTCGATTCGAGCGCGAGCTACTACGACGCCGCCGGCTGCGGAAACGTTGTGCGAGCCGCGCATCCTGCGGCGTCGGCGCTCATCATGGCCTCGCTTCGCCGCTATGCCGACCTTGGGGTCGATGGCTTTCGTTTCGACCTCGGCTCGTTGTTGGGTCGCGATCTCCACGGCATCACCCAACAACGCAGTTCGCTCATCGATGAGATCACCACGTTTGCTGCGATGCGCGGGCTACGCCTGATTACTGAGCCATGGGACCTCGGCGCGTATCAACTTGGCGATGGCTTTCCGGGACAGACTTGGTCGCAGTGGAACGGTCAGTTTCGCGACGACGTGCGCTCGTACATCCGCGGTGAAGAAGGATTCGTGGGCCGTATCGCCCAGCGGTTGCGGGGCAGCCCCGATCTGTTCGGTGCCGACGCTCATCGCAGCATCAACTTTGTAACAGCGCACGATGGCTTCACGCTGTACGACCTCGTGAGCTACGACCGCAAACACAACGACGCCAACGGCCACGACAACACCGATGGCACCGACGACAATCGATCATGGAACTGCGGGCACGAAGGCGACGATGTCAGCGCGTTGTCTTTCGAACGCGTGCATTCGTTGCGCGCCCAGCAGATGCGAAATTTGCTGTGCTTGCTGGTGATGTCGCGAGGGGTTCCGATGCTGCTTGCGGGCGATGAATTTGCCCAGACGCAGCACGGCAATAACAACGCGTACAACCAAGACAATCCAGTGTCGTGGCTCGACTGGCAACGCGCTGCGACGCACGGAGACATCGCCGACTTCGTGCGTGCGCTCATCGCGCTCAGGTCTTATGGCGGCGACAGCGAAGTGACCTGTTTCGGAGTTGATGGCGAGCCTGATTTCTCGTACGAGTCGCACTCAATCGCGTGGCGGTGGGGATCGCTGTATGTGATGAGCAACGCGTGGTGGGAGCCGCTCACGTTTGCGGTGCAGTCAACCGGTGATTATGAGGTGGCATTGGCGAGCTGTGGCGAACCGGTGAGCATTACCGACGGTCGCGTCACGCTGCCCGCTCGGTGCACTGTGGTGCTGCTAGCTGTCGAAGCCCAGGCCTGATCGGTCGAGTGTTCGTAGCCACAGGTTGCGTTTGCCGGTGGCGTCTTCGCGGTTGAGCGACCAGCGGGTTGCCTGAATTCCTGCGAAGCGAAATGGCTCGGGCGGAAACGGCAGTGGTTTGTCTTTGACGAAAGCCGTTTGCGTGGCCTTGCTGCGCTTGCCGTCGAGCAGGTCGAGCGTAACTTCGGCGCCAAAGCGAGTAGCAGCTACACCGAGGCCTGTGTAGCCAAGTGCGTAGACGACTCTGCCGCCCATCGCCCCGCCGAAGAACACACAAAAACGACTGCACGTGTCGATGACGCCACCCCATGCATGGCTGAACTTCACGCCCTCGAGCTGCGGGAATGTCGTGAAGAAATGCTTCGACAACTTGGCCCATGTTTCGGGACGGCTCTCGAGCTCAGAGTCGATCTTGCCGCGCCAGTAATAGATCACGTCGTAGCCGCCCCACAAAATGCGGTTGTCTTCGGTGAGTCGGTAGTAGTGGAACTGGTTCGAGATGTCGCTGAGTCCTTGACGGTTGGTCCAGCCAATGTCGGCCAACTGCGCGGGCGTAAGCGGTTCGGTAACCATGCAATAGTCGTAGACCGGAACCATGTAATGGTTCAGCCGCTTGAGCAGTGGCTTGAACGCGTTTGTTGCCAGTGCAACTTTGCCAGCGCGCACTGCGCCGAGCGGCGTGCGCACGATGACACCCACGCCGTCTTTGTCGATAGAGATCGCTTTGGTGTCCTCGTAGATGGTGACACCAAGCGACTCGGCTGCTGCCTTGAGCCCCCACACAAGTCGGGCAGGGTCGATGATCGCCGCGCGGTCCTTGCGCCACAGGCCACCCGTGTAGGTAGGGGAGTTGACCTCGCCACGCATTGCTGCGCCGTCGAGCAGCTCTACTTTTTGACCCAGCGAGCGGAGTTGTTGGTAATCGTCGCGGAGTTCATCGAAGTATGACTCGCTGTGCGACGTAGTGGCGACGTCGATGACGCCGGTGCGCTCGTAGTCGCAGTCGATGTTGTACCGCTTGATGGCGGCTTCGATTTCGTTGAGGTTCTGCAGGCCAAGTTCTTCGAGCACATCGAGTTCGTCGGGAAAGCGAGCCTGGCCATTGGCGATGCCATGAGTGAGGCTGCTCTCCATGAATCCGCCATTGCGTCCGCTGGCGGCAGAGCCGATCTCATGCGCATCAATCAGGATCACGTTGCGCGATGGGTCGCGCTCTTTGGCGATGATGGCTGTCCAGAGGCCCGCATAGCCGCCGCCGACGATGCACAGGTCGCAGCTGACCGTGCGCACGAGGGTGACGTTTGAGTCGGGTTCATCGACGTCTTCGTACCAATAGGGATACGGATCAGCGTCGGCAATTGCGTCGAGATGGAACTCGTCGATCGCATCGTCGTCCATGGTTACACCACCTTGTGGCTGACACCCTAGTAGGTCGCAGACTACGGTCGTCCGCATGGACATGGGCATTGCGGGTAAACGAGCGGCTGTGGCCGGTGGCTCATCCGGATTGGGTTTGGCCACCGCCAAGGCATTGGCTGCCGAGGGCGCACAGGTAGTCATTTGTGGGCGCGATGCGGGCCGCCTCGAGGCTGCTGCGCTTGCGGTGGGCCATGGCTGTATTCCTGTGGTGTGCGATGTGGGCTCGGCCGAGGGCGGCGCGGCGTTCGTGGAAGCAGCGATCAACGCTCTCGGTGGCGTCGACATCTTGGTTGCCAACGCAGGTGGCCCGCCGCCAGGAACATTTGCGTCTACTCCGATCGACCTCTACCAGGTCGGCCTCGACCTCAATCTGCTCAGCGTTGTCGGTATGTGCAAAGCCGCAATACCCGCAATGCAAGAACGCAAGTGGGGCCGTGTTATCGCCATTACGTCGGTAGCGGTTCGTCAACCCATGGCGAATCTGATCCTGTCGAACACTGCGAGGTCTGGCGTCACCGGATTCTTGAAGACAGTCGCGCGTGAAGTCGCTCACGATGGCGTCACCGTCAACACGGTGCAGCCGGGGATGCACCTCACCGGCCGCATCACTCAGCTCTACGGAGCCGCTCCCGATGCGTCGGCAATGGGCATCCCTGCTGGGGTTATGGGGGACCCCGACGACTTCGGCCATGTGGTCACGTTTTTGTGCAGCGACCACGCGAAGTTCGTCACTGGCGTGCAGATGCACGTAGACGGCGGCGCCTATGGTGGTCTGCTGTGATCACCCATGTCGTTTCATTCCGTTGGAAGCCAGAGACCACCGCCGAGCAGATCGCGCTGATCAAGCAGGCACTCGACACGCTGCCAGCGGCCATTGCCGACATCGTGTCGTACCAGTGCGGCCCCGATGTCGGTGCTCACGGTCCCGCCAACTTCGACTTCGCAATCGTGGCCACGTTCGAGAACATCGACGGATGGCGAACCTACGACGCCCATCCCGAGCATGATCGCGTGCGCTCAGAAACCGTGCGACCATGGATCGCCGAGCGCGCTGCGGTTCAGTTCGAGAGCTAATTGGTAGTTGTTCGGCGCGCACTCTGGGTTCATACTGAACGTAGAGACCGATCTCGCGATCGGCAGTGTGGAGGTTGTTGTGAGCAATGGCCCAGTTTCTCGAAGCGCACGACGGTCTTTGCTGTCGTCGATGGTGCTGTTGGCGTTCGGATGGGCTGCGGCCGGATGCGGTTCGTCATCCACGCCGGTGAGTTCGGTCGCTGCATCGACCACATCGAGCGTGCCGGGCGCTTCTACCGTGCCGGATACATCGACCACGCTGCCCGCGTTTGTTGGTGGATCCATCGAGCCTGTGATGGTGCCAGCCTCGGGGTGCTGTGCAGCCGGCCCCGCAGTGCTGCTGCGCACTCAAAGCATTGAGCAGCGCGGCGATTACTACCGCATCGTGTTCGGATTCTCGGCGCCTGTGACCAACTATCACGTGCGATACGTGCCCCTGCCGGTACGCCAAGATCCTTCAGATCAGGTGGTCGAACTGCAGGGCGACAACGCCATCCAGATCAGCATCGGTGCTACTGGTCTCGACCAGTCACAAAACCCTCCGGTGCAGACTTATGAGGGTTCGCAGCGGATTGTGGTGGGCACTGGCGCAGTGCGCGAACTGGTTCAGATCGGTGATTTTGAGGCCGTGATGAACTGGGTCATTGGTGTGCAGGGCACTCCGGAGTTTCGTGTGTCCGTAGAGCAGAACCCGTCGCAACTTATTGTTGAGATTGCAGCGGTTTGATGATCTCAAGATCGAGCGCATCGAATTGATCGCCCAGCGTGGCGACAGCAGTGATTTTCTCGGCGGCGATGATCACAAGTGACAGCGCTGTTTCGGGTGTGAACAACGCATCGACCTTGCGGGCGGCTGATCGATGTTGGCGAGCGACGTGTGCGACCACGAGTGCAGAGAAACTGGCTCGTCGGGTTGCCTTATCGAACTGATCGAGATCGGTGGAGAGAGCAAACAGCCTGTCGGTACCTGCCACGTACGTCTTGAGCAGCTCGGCATAGAGGGCCGCGCCTTGTTGGTGCTGCATGTTGTGCGGATCGGCGATTGCCGTGATGAGTTCGCCGCTGAGCAAGACCTTGCGCACGCTCATGCTGGGGTCCCGAGCGAGAGCGAGAGTGTGGCCAGTGCGCGAGCGGCGCGGACGCGACGTTGGCGACGTTCGAACCACCCCCAGAATAGAAACGATGCGCCGACGATGGTCCAACCAGCGAGGGCGTCGATGACGTAGTGCTCGCCGAAGTACACCAGTGATGCCGCCATGATGAGCGGGAACGTGAGCACGAGAGCTTTCAGCCATTTAGGTTTGATGAGCGGCAGGAAGAACGCTGGCACAAAGAGAGCGAAGCTCGCGTGTAGCGATGGCATGGCCGCAATGGCGTTGCCCCAATCGAGTGCCGTGTTCCATTTGTTCACAAAACCCTTGAGGCCCATCGAACTGAATCCGCGCCCGGTGTGGCGAGCGAGGTGCGCAAGGATGTTGTAGCCACGTTTTGGGTCGGCTGCCATCCACGGCGGCACCGTAGGTAACAGCACGAACATTGTGCACGCCACGAACAACAGGGTGGCAAAGCGCTTCATGAACCGGGCCCACTCGCGATGGCTGATGACCCAGAGCGCGGCGAGGGCGATGACCGGGAAAATGAAGTGCGAGAAATATGTTGCAGATGCAACTTTGTCGTACCAGCGAATGCTGTGGGCCTCGTAAAAATGGCGCTGCATCCACACGTTTGGATCGGTTCCAAAGAACAGAAACCGGTCGATGTTGCGCGGCGCTTCTACTTGCAGCGGGAAGCCAGCGCGGTCGGCGCCGCCGCGGGTTTGTTCGTAGGCCAACCACATCACGCAGTAGCACAACACGTCGAATACCAGCCAGGCCCATCGCCGCAGTGGTCGGCCAAGGTGGCCGATGGCGATGAAAAGGCCCACGGAAATCGCCACAGAAATGCGGTCGATGATGAGGCCCTTGGAAACGAACCACCAGATGTAGCCAATTACGTAGAGGCCCATGCCGATGCGGCGCACGAGACGCCAATGATCTGACGGAACCACCGAGGTGACTGAGATGCGTGCTGGTGCTGGCAACGATTCGGCCGCAAGCGCGGCGGTATCAGCGTTGGTCTCGGGCACGGCCGGTAACCCTAGCTATTGCCGCGCCGCCTGACGCGTGCGCGGTGAGACTTGGAGTCAGGACGATGCGTCGAGAGCGCGGCGTACCAGAACCTCGGCGAGGTGCGTGCGGTACTCAACGCTGGCGTTGTTGTCGGCCTGAGGGTCGGCGTCGGCCGAGGCAAGCTTGGCCGCATCGGCGACGCTCGCGCCTTGGGCGATGGCAGTCGACACGCTGGTAGCCAGAACAGGCGTGGAACCCATGTTCACCAACGCAACACCCGATTCGCTGCCGCGGCGCCATGCGGCGACGCCAACAATGGCCCAGTCTTGAGCGCGACGGTTGAACTTCTGGAAGTTCCAGCCGGCGCCGTTCATCTTGGGCACACGGATCTCGGTGAGGATCTCGTCGGCGGCCAGCGCTGACTCGAGGAAGCCGAGGTAAAAGTCGGCGGCAGCAATTTCGCGTGTGCCGTTGGGGCCTTGCACCACGTAGGTGGCTCCGAGGGCCAGCGTGGTGGCAGGAAGATCTGAAGCCGGATCGGCGTGAGCAATGCTGCCGCCGATGGTGCCGCGGTGGCGCACCTGAGCGTCGCCCACATGTGAGGCCGCATGAGCCAGCAACGGAACGTGCTCGGCGAGCATGGCCGACGTCTCGACGTCCATGTGGCGGGTGAGGGCGCCGATGGCGATGTGGTTGCCGGCATCGCGGATGTACGACAGGTCGGTGATGCGGCCAATGTCGATGAGCATCGTTGGCTGAGCCAAGCGGAGCTTCATCAACGGAAGCAACGAGTGGCCGCCGGCCAAGAACTTGGCGTCGTCGCCGTATTCGCTGACGAGAGCAATTGCTTCGGCAGCCGAGCTCGCACGCTTGTAATCGAATGCTGCAGGAATCATCACTTGCTCCCAGAAACAGCTGCTGCGCTGGCGCAAGCAAGCACTGACTTGACGATGTTGTGGTAACCCGTGCAGCGGCACAGGTTGCCCTCGAGACCGAGACGAACTTGTTCTTCGGTTGGGTTGGGGTTTTCGTTCAGCAAGCTGATCGAGGCCATCACCATGCCGGGGGTGCAATAGCCACACTGCAGACCGTGGTTCTCCATGAACGCGGTTTGCATTGGGTGCATCACGCCATCGACTTCGAGACTCTCGATGGTGGCGACCTGCTGGCCGTCGGCCTGCACGGCCAACACGGTGCAACTCTTCACAGCTTCGCCGTTGAGGTGCAAGGTGCAGGCGCCACACGATGAGGTGTCGCAACCAACGTTGGTGCCCGTGAGCCCGAGCTGCTCGCGTACGTAATGGACCAACAGGGTCCGCGGCTCGACATCGCTGTCGTGAGTGGTGCCGTTCACTGTGACGCTGATCTGCACGATGCAATCCCCTTCGATGGGTGGCTGAGTTCTTCCACGAGCGGTCAGCTCGTTGACGTGTGACATTCTGCCTCATGGCAATGGGTGAGGGCGATACGACCTCACAAGTTTGACGAAATCTACGCCAGACAGCGGGAATTGGGCCGCGAATCCAGCCGTTTACGTTAGGCGTCGAGTTTGTTGAGGCCGCGCCGAGCGAAGATGACCGCGGCTACCGAAAGCCCGACGATCGCGATCAGACCACCCCATGTGTCGTGCCAAGTGACTCCGGGGCCAACGGTGTGGCCGTTCACGGTGTGGTTCACGAAACCTTGGCGTGACATCCGCAAGATGTTGGTGATCGGGTTGAGGCTGGCAACGCCGTGCAACCATCCGGTCATCACGCTCAGCGGAGCCTGAGCCGTGGACAAGAACATCGAGATGAACAGCCCCAACTGCATGATGGCCGCGCCGCGCATGTCTTGAAAGATGAACGCGAGTCCAAGCCCCCAGCCGGTGGCGACAGTGGCGATGCCCATTGCCCCGCCGAACAGCATGACCATGCCGAGCACGCCGCCCGTGAGCCGTGCGCCGAGGGCGAAACCCACGCCAGCGACCACCACGGCCACGAACAACGATCGGAACCATGCCGCGTACATTGGGCCGAGAATGAGCGAGTTTCGTGGCGCCGGCGACATGCGCAAACGATCGAAGAACCCAGTCTCGAGATCGCGAATCAGGCTGAACCCGAGACCGACTCCGGCGAAGGCCGAACCCATCAGCACGCCCAGAGGCATGAACCAGTTGATCGAGCGATCGGTGGGAAATCCAGGGACGTGGGTAATCGCGAAGAACGTGCCGCTGAAGGCCACGCTCTGAAAAATGGGCATCAACATTGCTGGGAAGAACGCTGATGGCAACCGTGTGATGGTGCGCAGGCCGCGCATCATCAAGCCCGATGCGGCACGCGACGTGGTGGCGCGAGTTGCGGGCGCGTGAGCGAAGGTGGAGGTGGAGGTGGAGGTCATACCGCACGCAACCGTCGGCGTAGGGCGAGCAACGCAAGTGGTATCGACGCAAATCCGATGCCTACGGGGATGAGCAACGATTTCAGCACTGCATCGAACGACCATCCGGTGATGACCAAATCGCGCATGCCTTCGTAGAGGTGCGAGAGCGGGTTGTAGTTGGCGATGGTGCGGTAGATGCCCTGCATGGTTTCTCGAGGGAAGAATGCCGACGAGAAGAACATGCTGACGAACAGCAATGGAAAGACTCCTTGCACGGCCTCGGCAGATCCGGTGCGAAGCGCCATCGCCGCCATGAAGCCGCCGATGCTGAGCCCGATGAGGCCGCCCGCCAATGTGATCACCGCAATGCCCGCTGGTCCGGAGCGAATGTTGACTCCGAACGGGATCATCACGAGCGTGAAGAACAGCGCCTCGACTGAGCCGAACAATGCATTGCCAGCGAGTCGACCGATGAGGATGCTGACGCGGCTGGTGGGCGATGCGAGCAGTCGATCGAAGAAACCGGTCTCGATGTCTACGGCGAGCGCCGCGCCCCCGGTGACAGAGCCGAAGATGACTCCTTGTAACACGCTGGCAGCCAAGGTGAGCGCGAGAAACGAATCGACCTTCGGGAAGCCGGGCAGCTGCGTGGCGCGATTGAACGACGACGCGCCGAGCGCGGCGAAGAACAACGGAAAGATCAACGAGGGAATAATCAGTGCGGGTTGGCGCACGATGGCGATGATGCTGCGCTTCGACATCGCCATCGTCTGAGCCCATGCGTGGCTTGTTTCGGCGGAATGCGCGAACTCGGTCCGCGTTGCGATTGTGCCGGTACTCACGCGGACTCGCTGGCCGATTCGTTGGCTCCGCGTTTGCGGCCACGCTTGCCGGTGCCGCCCTCAGCGCCTTGGGCCTGCGGAAGTCCGGATGCCGACGCTGCGCCTTCGAGGCGGTAGCCGGTGGCTTCGGCGAAGACATCGTCAAGGCTTGGCTCGTTGAGCGCAAGGTGCTGCACCTGCATGCCGGAGTCGTCGAGCGATCGCACCACGGCTGGCACTGCTTCGGCTCCGGCGCTGAGGCCGACGCCAAGCGAGCCTTCGGCTGTGGGTCGGAGTTCGCCAAACGAGCGCAGCACTTCGCGAGCCTGATCGAGTTGGCCCGCTGGCACGGTGATGACCAACGTGGGGGCGCCCACTTGAGCCTTGAGTTCGCGTGGCTCGCCTTGGCGGACGATTTTTCCATGGTCGATAATCGCAATGCGGTCGGCCAGTTGATCGGCTTCTTCGAGGTACTGGGTGGTGAGCAGCACGGTGGTGCCCTCGGCGTTGAGCCGGCGCACTTCTTCCCACAATGCGAGCCGGCTCATCGGGTCGAGGCCGGTAGTGGGTTCGTCGAGGAACAGCACCGTGGGCTGATGAATCAACGAGAGCGCGAGATCGAGACGACGGCGCATGCCGCCCGAGTAGGTGCCGACGCGACGGTCGGCTGCGCCCGTGAGGCCCACCCTCTCAAGTAGTTCGCGGCTGCGGTCGCGCACCTTTGCTTTGGGGATGCCGTAGAGCACGGCTTGCAACGCGAGCAGTTCGTGGCCGGTCATCAACGGGTCGATCGCTGCGTCTTGCAATGCAACGCCGATGCGGCGGCGCACTTGATCGGCTTCTTTCACAACATCGAAACCGGCAACGCGGGCAACGCCTGCGGTTGGCCGCAAAAGGGTGGTGAGCATGCGCACGGTGGTGCTCTTGCCTGCGCCATTTGGTCCAAGGAAGCCAAAGACTTCGCCGGCGTTCACTTGCAGATCGACGCCATCAACGGCTTTGACATCGCCGAAGTGACGCACCAAGCCTTCGGCGTAAATGGGAGAGTCATTGTTCGCGTTGGTTCCAGACATCACCGCCATTTTGCCTCATGCTGCAGTTGCTTCTCACAATTGACCCCAGACGCGACGATGCCCGCCAGCCGAAACGGCAGGCGGGCATCGTGACGATCACGAGTAGTTCGTGGTTACTTCAACCACTCGGCGACTACGTCGGGGTTGGCGTCAACCCAAATCTGTGCTGCCTCAGCTGCGGTCTTGCCGTCGCTGTCGACCATTGCAGCAATCTCGTTTTGCTGGTCGGTGGTGAGCTGCATCTTCGAGAGGAACGCAAACGCCTTCGCGTTCTTGGCCTCGAGCTTGGCCGATGCTGCCTTGTAGAGAATGTCGACTGGGTAGTCGCATGCGTAGCTGCCGTCATTGGCGGTGGCCGCAGCAGTACATGCCTCGGTCACGTCGGGGAGCTTGACCTCGGTGAGCTTCACCTTCGACTGCAACCAATGTGGCTGCCAGAACTGCAGCAACAATGGGGTCCCGTCTTTCTCGGCCTGCTGAACGGCGGTGATCAACGCAGCCTCAGAACCGGCCACCACGAACTTGAGTGGGAGGTCGAGGTTCTTGATGATCTGCTCGTCGTAGCTCACATAGCTGGGATCGCCCATCAAGAACTGGCCGAGGTCGCCTGATTCGGCAGTTGCGAACAACTTGGCGTTGGCTGGGTCTTTGAAGCCTTCCCAGGTTGCGAGGTCTGGGTGATCGGCGAGCATCGAGGTTGGGATGTACCAGCCGATCTTGGCCTCTGGGCCAAGCTTGCCAATGTCGACCACGGTCTTCTTTTCCGTGATGTACGTGTCGAAGTCGGCGCCGTGACCCGATGGCCACACTTCGAGAACGGCATCAAGCGAGCCGTCATCGAGGCCCGGCCACGTTGCCTTTTCGTCGATGTCGACGAGGGTGGTCTTGGTGCCGAGGCTTGCCTCGAGCACGATCTTGGCGACGTTGGCGTTCACAGCCGCGCCGGTCCATGGGTTCACGGCCAAGCTGATGTCGGCGCCAGCTGCAGGTGCCTTCGTGTCGCTACCGCATGCGGTCGCAACGACGATCAATGCTCCGAGGGTCAGCGCGGCGGCTGATCGTGTGAATCGATTTCTCATATATCCCCTTGTTGTCAATTGTGCGAATTCGTACCTACCGTAGCCCAGCTGACGATCGCTTTCCCCAAGCCTGGGTGATGCGGTCGAGCACGATGGCCAGCAACACAATTGCCAGACCTCCGGCCATGCCGCGCCCGATTTCTCCCTTGCGGAGTCCGTAGACAGTTTCGAGGCCTAGGCCGCCGCCGCCGATCAAGGCAGCGATGACAACCATTGACAACACCATGATGATGGTCTGGTTCAGCGCCAGCATGATCGATCGCAATGCCAACGGCAGCTGCACCTTGAGAAGCTCTTGTCGCCCAGTGGCGCCGAATGACAGGGCAGCCTCGCGCGGCGCATAGGGAACCTGTCGCAGACCAAGGCTGGTGAGACGAATGCCTGGCGGTATTGCGTAGATCACTGATGCAATGACCCCGGGTACACGGCCGACGTTGAACAAGAAGATCACGGGCACCAGATAGACGAATGCTGGCATCACCTGAGCCGCGTCGAGCAAGGGCCGCAGCAGTCGCTCGAGTCGATCAGAGCGACCGGACCAGATGCCGATGGGCACGGCCAGCGCGACGCTGAGCAGAACAGCGACGAACACTTGGCTGAGCGTGTCCATCGCAAGGTCCCAGACGCGAAGCGAAGCAATGCCCACCAGACATGTCGCACACAATGTGGCGAGTTTCCATCCGCCGCTGACCCAACCGATGGCTGCGAAGACGACGATGATCACCCACCAGGCGGCAGCCTGAAAGAGATCGCGCATCGGTGTGAGCAGATGGATAACGAAGAAGTCGCTGAATGATCCGGTGCCGCCAACAATGGGGACTCCATTGCGGAAATGGTCGTTCACCCACGATGCGAGTGAGTTCACTGGCTTGACGACGTCGAACCGCAGCGACTGGGGGAAGTCGTCGAGGCCAATCATTTTGGCAACCACAGCGGTGCCGACGACCACAACCACGGCAGCCGCTACGACGTAGCGAGGGTTGTCGAGCACTGCGCGAATTGCGTTGTTGGTAACGGCATTCTTGCGGCGAGATGGTCGCTCGCCTGTGGTGATGCGGTCGATTGCAACGGCGGCAAAAACGATGGCGAGGCCAGGGGCGAATGCGAGGCCAACGTTTACCTTGGCCAAGCCGTCGGATACATCTTGGCCGAGTCCGCCGGTGCCAACCAGGGCACTGATGACGACGACTCCGAACGCCATCATGATCACCTGGTTGATGCCCAGCAGAATGGCGCGTCGGGCCAATGGCAGTCGAACTTTGGTGAGTAGTTGGGGGGCGGTGCACCCGAACGAGGTGCCCACTTCGGTGCTGGTGACGGCGACGCCGCGAATGCCCAAACTGGTGAGGCGCACGGCAGGCGGGATGGCGTAGATGACGGTGGCCATCACCGCTGGCGGAATGCCGATGCCGAACGCAACGACCAACGGAAGCAGGTAGCAAAACGCTGGCATCACTTGGGCTGTGTCGAGGATTGTGCGCAGCACCCGATCGGCGCGCAGCGACAGGCCAGCCCAAATGCCGAGCGGAATGCCCACGAGCAACGAGATGCCCACGGCGACCAACATCAGCGCCACGGTGATGAGCGTGTCGTCCCAAAATCCGAGCACTCCGCAGCCCGCCAATGCCAGCACTGCGGTGATTGCCGCTCGTCGTCCGCCGGTGCGCAGACCAACCACGCCGGTGAGCGCGAGCATGCCTGGCCAGCGAAGCGCGCGCAACAGCGACAGCACGTTGTCGTTCGACCATGTGATGGCGTCGGCGATGGGATGGAAAACGAACCGGAAGGCCCAGTTGGTGCCGTTGTTGAGTTGGCTCCATTTGTAGACGCTGTCGAACCAAGGCCGCACGTGGGCGTCGAGCCACGTTGGTGCGGTGTGCCCAAGGGTGAATCCAACAACAGCCAGCGCAGTGAGTGCTACGACTGCTGTAATCAACGGTGTTCGAGATGTGGGGCGGTCGCTCGCGATGGGATCGTGTTTCGGGGTTTCACCCGATGCGCGGGTGGGCATCGTGGCGGTCATGGTCAGCGTCCTTGAGGGCCTTCAGGGTGAAGGTCTTCGCCGGCGATAACGGACAACACGGCGCCACGATCGATGGATCCAACGGTGGAGCCAGCGTCGTTGATAACTCGCACGGGTAGGTCGCTGTGCGCGACCAATGGAACCACGTCGCGAACCTTGGTGGCGCTGGTGACAGTTCCCGCATAATCGCCATTGCTTGGTGCCGACATCACTGAGCCAACGGCAATCACGTGAGACCGCGGCACATCGCGAACGAAGTTTCGTACATAGTCGTCGGCGGGCGAACCAACCACCTCTTCGGGCGTGCCCACTTGCACGAACTTGCCGTCGCGCATGATCGCGATGCGGTCGCCGAGTCGCAGCGCCTCGGAGAGATCGTGGGTGATGAACACCATGGTCTTGTTGACCTCGCTGCGCAGGCGGATGACCTCGTCTTGCATGTCGCGTCGGATCAGTGGGTCGAGCGCTGAGAACGGCTCGTCGAACAACAAGATCTCTGGGTCGGTAGCCAAGGCTCTGCCGAGGCCGACGCGTTGTTGCATGCCGCCGCTGAGTTGATCGGGCTTGCGCTGACCGAGGCCCCCGAGTCCAACGAGGTCGAGGATTTCTTCGGCCTTGGCGCGTCGAGCCACCTTGTCGACCTTTTGCACTTCGAGCCCAAACGCCACGTTGTCGATCAGGGTGCGATGGGGCAGCAGACCAAAGTGCTGAAACACCATGCTCACCTTGTTGCGACGAAGCTGCAGCAGTTGCTCGCGGTCGGCGCCGGTGACATCGATGCCGCTGATTGTGACCGAACCAGCGGTGGGTTCGATGAGCCGTGTGAGGCAGCGCACCAGCGTTGATTTGCCACTGCCCGACAGCCCCATCACCACAAACACTTCACCCGGCGCGACCTCGAGGTTGATGTCGCGCATGGCCACGACGCAACCGGTTTTGGCTTCGAGTTCGCCACGCGGCAGATCGGCATCGGGAGAGTTCACAATGCGTTCTGCCTTTGGACCGAACACCTTCCACAAGCCGTGGACGGAGATCGCCGACTCTGTCACCATCTGTTCCCCCGATTCAGCGCGCCCCCGAACCGAGTCGCGTTTGGGCTGACGAAACGAACCATAACAGTCGGGCCTCGCAGCCATTCGCCAGAACTCGCCCCAGCGGTACACTGGCGTACCGCTTCCCGCGGTGATGATTGCGTAGTTACCGGAGGGCCTGGGTTGTCCGAATCGTTGACCAAACTGTTCATTCATGGGCGCCATGTCGACGCCACATCTCACGAGACATTTCCCTCGCTGAACCCGGCCACGGGCGCCGTTGTCTCTACGGTGCAGCAAGCTTCTGCGGCCGATGTCGATCGAGCCGTGCAATCAGCCACCGATGGTTTCCACGAGTGGCGGGCGATGTCAGGCGCGCAGCGCGGCCGTGTGCTCAACCGAGCGGTGCAATTGCTGCGCCAACGCAACGACGAGATCGCTGCGCTTGAGGTGGCCGACACCGGCAAGCCCATCAGCGAAGCCATCGCGGTCGATGTCGCCTCTGGGGCCGATTGCATCGAATACTTCGCGGGCGCTGCTGCAACAATTCATGGCGATCATTTCGACCTCGGAGCTTCGTGGGCCTACACCCGCCGCGAGCCGCTCGGAGTTTGCGTGGGTATTGGCGCATGGAATTACCCGGTGCAGATCGCTTGCTGGAAATCGGCGCCGGCGCTGGCCTGCGGCAACTCGATGGTGTTCAAGCCGGCCGAACTCACGCCGCTTACAGCGATGGTTCTCGCCGAGATCTATACCGAAGCCGGACTCCCCGACGGTGTGTTCAACGTGGTGCAGGGCGACGCTCGCGTTGGCCGAGCGCTCACGGCTCATCCCGGCGTGGCCAAGGTGTCGCTTACCGGCGAGGTGGGTACTGGGCGCAACGTGATGGCCGACGCCGCGCGAACGCTGAAGCACGTGACGCTCGAGCTTGGTGGCAAGAGCCCACTCATCGTGTTCGACGACGCCAACATCGACAACGCAGTGTCTGCGGCGATGATGGCCAACTTCTACACGCAGGGTGAGATCTGCTCGAACGGCACGCGCGTGTTCGTGCATCGGTCGATCATCAACGTGTTCCTCGAGAGGCTTGTTGCTCGCGTTCAGGCAATGAAGATCGGCGATCCCACAGACCCTTCGGTTCACGTGGGCGCGCTCATTTCTGTCGACCATATGAACAAGGTGTTGGGCTACGTGGCGGCTGGCGTAGCCGAAGGCGCTCGACTGCTGTGCGGAGGTACCCGCCCCACCGATGCGTCGTTGGCCAGCGGCAACTTTGTGGTGCCAGCGGTGTTCGCCGAGTGCACCGACAACATGAGCATCGTTCGCGAAGAGATTTTTGGCCCCGTGATGTCGGTGCTTACGTTCGATAACGAGGCCGAGGTGGTCGCCCGCGCGAACGACACCGAGTTCGGTCTTGCAGCAGGCGTGTTCACACGCGATATCCAGCGGGCTCATCGGGTGGTCGCAGCGCTCGAGGCCGGAACAATCTGGATCAACAACTACAACATCACGCCCATCGAGGTTCCCTTTGGCGGGTACAAGCAAAGTGGCATTGGCCGCGAGAACAGCCTCGCTGCAATCAACCATTACACACAGTTGAAGAGCGTGTACGTAGAGATGGGCGATGTCGATGCGCCCTACTGATATCACGGACATTGTCGCCGTCAACTTCGCCATCATCGAGATGACTCGTTGGGGCACGCACAACATAAGGAGACACGCATGAGCAACGCGTACGCGCAACTGAAGCAGCGTCTCGACGCTGGTGAGATTCTGGTTCTCGATGGTGCCACGGGCACCGAACTGCAGCGCCGCGGTGCTCCCATGGACCCGGCTGCGTGGTGTGGGCCGGCCACCCTGCACAACGACGATCTGCTGACCGAAATTCATAGCGATTACATCCGCGCCGGATCCGATGTCATCACCGCCAATACGTTTGCGTCGTCGCGGCTGATGCTTGGGCCCGCTGGCTACGCCGACCGCGTCGGCGAGATCAACCTGCGTGCAGTTGAGGCGGCGCTTCGCGCTTGTGAGCAAACAGGCACCACCGATCGTGTCGCCGTTGCTGGGTCCTTGTCGCACATGGTTCCGGTTGCAGCGGGCAGTGCCACTGTCGACGCAACCAAGGTGCCCTCGAGCGCTGAGATCTCCGACGCGTTCTACGAGTTGGCCAACATTCTTCGCGACGCTGGCGTCGATCACATCATGCTCGAGATGATGTACAACCCGGTGCGGGCCCAGCTTGCGCTTGAGGCTGCGCTCAGCACTGGCCTGCCGGTGTGGTTCGGTATGAGTGCTCGCCGCGCCGACGATGGCCGGGTCGTTACGTTCGACGCGTTCGAAGAAGTTGCAATTGCAACTATCGCGGGCCTCATCCCTGCCCAGGGTGTCGATGCTGCAGGCTTCATGCATACCGGTGCCGAAATCATCAGTGAGGCGCTTGCTGCCGCCCGCCCGTACTTTGCCGGCCCACTGATGGCGTACCCCGACTCTGGCTATTTCGAAATGCCCGATTGGCGTTTCGTCGACACCATCGAGCCAAACCGCTTGCAAGAGTTCTTCACCGCATGGATGCATCAGGGTGTGCAGCTCATTGGCGGTTGTTGCGGATTGACCATCACCCACGTAGAGGCCGCAGTTCGCGCTCGCGCCGGCCGTGTTTCGTAGAACTCGGCAGGCAGCGATATGACTCGAGACCTCGCAGGTAAGACATACGACTACGTGATCGTTGGTGGTGGCTCAGCAGGTTGCGCGTTGGCCAACCGGCTGAGCGCCGACCCAACGAAGTCGGTGCTGGTGCTCGAGGCCGGTCGCCGCGACTACAAGTGGGATGTTTTCATCCACATGCCCGCGGCTCTCGCCTTTCCTATCGGCAGCAAGTTCTACGACTGGAAATACGAATCCGAGCCCGAGCCGTTTATGAATGGTCGGCGCGTGTATCACGCTCGCGGCAAGGTGCTTGGCGGGTCCAGCAGCATCAACGGCATGATCTTCCAGCGCGGCAACCCGCTCGACTACGAGCGATGGGCCGCCGACCCGGGTATGGGCTCGTGGGACTATGCGCACTGCCTGCCTTACTTCAAGCGCATGGAGTCGTGCATGGCCGGGGGCGACGAGTTTCGCGGTGCCAAGGGTCCGCTTATTCTTGAGCGTGGTGCTGCTGCCTCGCCGCTGTTCGATGCGTTCTTCGACTCAGTGCAGCAGGCCGGATATCCCATCACCAGCGATGTGAACGGCTATCGACAAGAGGGCTTCGCCAAGTTCGATCGCAACATCAAAAAGGGCCGCCGGCTTAGTGCCGCTCGTGCCTATTTGTATCCTGCGCTCAAGCGGCCGAACCTCGATCTGTTGTGCCGGGCGATGGTGAATCGCGTGTTGTTCGACGGCAAGCGAGCCACGGGTGTCGAGTTCACCAAGGGTCGCGGCAAACCGCAGCAGGTGATGGCACGCGAGGTCATTCTCTGCGGTGGGTCTATCAACACGCCGCAACTGTTGCAGCTCAGCGGCGTCGGTAACAGCGACGAACTGCAGGCGCTCAACATTCCTGTGGTGCATCACCTTCCCGGCGTTGGCGAGCATCTGCAGGATCACCTCGAGGTGTACATCCAGCATTCGTGCTCGCAGCCGGTCACCCAACAGCCATCGCTGAAGATGTGGAAGCGTCCGTGGATCGGCTTTCTGTGGCTCTTCTTCCGTCGGGGCGCTGGTGCCACAAACCACTTCGAGGCTGGCGGCTTCGTGCGCAGCAACGACGACGTGAAATATCCGAACCTGATGTTCCACTTCCTTCCCATCGCGATCCGTTACGACGGCTCACTGCCACCTGGCGGCGAGAAGATCGAACACGGCTATCAGGTGCACATCGGGCCGATGTATAGCGACTCACGCGGCTCGGTGAAGATCACCTCACGTGACCCCCGCGTCAAGCCAGCGCTGCGGTTCAACTACTTATCAACGGCACAAGATCGCCGCGAGTGGATCGAAGCGATTCATGTGACTCGTCGTATTCTTGGCGCGCAGGCCTTCGCTGCGTTCAGCAATGGTGAGATTTCGCCGGGCGCCGAGGTGCAGACCGACGAACAGATCCTCGAGTGGGTCGCCAAAGACGCCGAGACGGCGTTGCATCCGTCGTGCACGTGTCGCATGGGCACCGACGAGATGTCGGTTGTGGACCCACTCACCATGAAG
>CANNMD010000004.1 GCA_947505655.1 Acidimicrobiaceae bacterium
AGCCGACTCTGCATGAAGCTCATCATCTTGAACAAAAAGAGGTAGACGATGGTGCCGGCAGGCAGCAAGACAGCGACCAAGCCGCCAAGCACCCGGAGCAACGACTGCGCCCAGTAGGGAAAGTTAACTGCAAGCATCATCAGCGGTCGATGTCTCCGAGAATGAAGTACAGCGACGCCAAGATGGTGATGACGTCGGGGACGTATACACCGCGCAGCAGCCACGGCACGATCGAGATGTTGTTGAAGCTAGCCGAGCGGATCTTCACGCGGAACGGGCCAAGATCGCCCTTGCTCACCACGTAGTAGCCCATCTCGCCGAGTGGGTTTTCGGTGCTCACCCAGGCTTCGCCTTCGGGCACCTTGATGATGCGCGGCACCTTGGCCATCACTGGACCGGCCGGCAACGTGTCGAGCAACTTCTCGACGATGAGGGTTGCCTCGCGGGTTTCCTGCAAGCGAACCCAGCATCGAGCGAAGCTGTCGCCGTCTGGATGGGTCCAGACCTTGAAGTCGACCTTGTCCCAGGCCATGGCGATCTTCTGATCGCGACGAAGGTCGTAATCGACGCCGCTGGCGCGCAGGTTGGGGCCCGATAGGCCGTATTGCAGCGCCACGTCTTTGGGGATGACACCAATGCCGCGGGTGCGGCTCTGGAAGATTTCGTTGCCGAACAGCAAATCGTCGATCTCGTCGCAGAAGGTGCGCAGCTTGCGCATCACGCTGCGGGTCTCTTCGATCCAGCCCTTGGGCAGATCGTCTTTGAGCCCGCCAATGCGGTCGAAGTTGGGGTGGAAGCGTCCACCGGTTGCGCTCTCGATGAGGTTGAGCACGTATTCGCGATCTCGGAACGCCATGAACACTGGGGTGATTGCGCCGAGCTGCACACCAAGGTCGCCAAGGAACAGCGACACGTTGGCGATGCGGCTGAGCTCGAACAAGATCGTGCGAATGTGCTGCGCACGAGGTGGCGCCTCGATGTCCATCAACTTCTCGGCGGCGAGGATGAAGGGAACTTCGTTGGCGAAGCTGCCCAGCCAGTCGATGCGGTTCACCAGCGAGGTGACCTGCGGGAAGGTACGCACTTCGGTGAGCTTTTCGTAGCCACGGTGCATGTAGCCCGCTGATGGCTCGGCCCAGACAACCTGCTCGCCATCGAGGCGACAGATGATGCGCAACGTGCCATGGGTAGCAGGGTGCTGCGGCCCGATGTTGAGGGTCATACCCTCTGTTTCGAGTTCGACGTTGAGGCGAGCATCAGCGGCTTGCGACGCGATGTAGGCCAGACGCTGACGGTCACCGAGCATGGTCATGATTCGCCGCCATCTGCATCAGAGCTGTCGGCGGGTTCGCCTGGCAGTGGTTCGACATCGACGATGCCTGGCCACGGCTTCACCATGCGAGCCAACAACGGGAAGTCTTTACGCATCGGGTGTCCCTCGAAGCCACTTGGGAGATACATATTGCGCAGGTCAGGGTGCCCGGCGAAGTTGATGCCGAACATTTCGTGAGCCTCGCGCTCGTGCCAGTTGGCCCCGGTGTAGCACGGGATCCAGGTTGGCATGGTCATGTCGTCGCCAATGTCGGCCTTGATGGTGACGCCGAAATGCAGCGTGGTGCTGCAGGCTCGGGCGAACAACTGAAAGCGGGTCTCGCCACCGGTGTAGCCCTGCCGGATGGTCATGTCGCGCTCGGCCTGAGGCTGCGTTGGGTCGTCTTCGCCGCGACCAAAAGGCGACGGCATCCAATCGATGGCGGACAAAAAGCAGAAGTAGTCGAGGCCGACGACGTCGCGCAGCGCAGTGCCGGCTTCACGCCACGCATCGGCGCGGACTCGCACCCAGACATCGTCGCCAGGCTTGACCAGTGTGTCGATCAGCGCATCGCCGAGTTCGGCGCGCAGTTGATCGACGGCGCGCTCGCGCAGTGCATCGCCTGGCAAGGCGGCAAGAGGAGTATCAGTTGACGACAATTGGCTCACCTCGGTTCAACGGCACATAGCCCTCGCCGCGCCAGCGGGCACCCATGTCTTCGTTCTTGATGCGTTGCTGCAACAGCACGACGCCTTCGAGCAGCGCCTCGGGGCGAGGCGGGCAACCGGGCACATAGATATCAACGGGAATGATCTGATCGACGCCCTTGGTGACCGAGTAGCTATCCCAGTACGGGCCGCCGCAGTTGGCGCATGAGCCCATGCTGATGACGTACTTGGGCTCGGGCATCTGCTCGTAGAGACGCTTGATAGCAGGAGCCATCTTGTCGGTGACCGTGCCGGAAATCACGACGAGGTCGGCTTGGCGCGGGCTTGCTGGCAGCGGGATAACGCCAAGGCGCATCACGTCGTAACGAGGCGAACCAAAGGCTGCACCCATCTCGATGGCACAGCAGGCGAGTCCCCACTGGTACACCCAAAGGCTGTACGAGCGACCCATGTTGAAGAGTTGTGTCAGCGGCTTGGGCAGCCGGCCGCGGTCAACGAGGCCCATATCAGCACGCCACTTTCTTGGGTGTCATCGCCGGAGTTGTGCAGGTGTTCGGAGTCATTGCTGGAGCTACACCCATCGCAGGACGCCCTTGCGCCACGCATAGACGAGACCGAGCAGAAGAACGAAGACGAAGATACCCATCTCGACCAAACCAAAGCCGCTGTAGCGCTCGAGCTGTGTGGCCCACGGGAAGATGAACACTGCTTCGACGTCGAACACCACGAAGAGCAACGCGAACACGTAATAACGAATCTGGCTCTGCGACCAACCGTGGCCGACAGGATCGACGCCACTTTCGTAGGACATCAATTTTTCGTAGTTGGGCTTGTTCGGACGGATCGCCGCCGAGATAGCCAACAAGAGCGCGGCGAGCAGCAGGGCTGTTCCGCCGAACCAAATAACGGTGAGGTAATCCCGGAGAAAGTCGGACATCGGACATGAAGCTACTACGCCGTGTGAATCGGCTCACAAACTGTGGCGATATCTCTCCGCGAAATTGGGCCTGTATGGCGCTCGTCAAGAGGGCCACAACGGCCTCGATGGACAAGATGGTTCTTTAACGATTCTTGGGTCAAGGGGGGATGATTCTGCGTCGATATCACTGTTGGATGAGTGCACAAGCCACACCGAACAAGGAGTTCGAATCATGAAGAAGTCTTGGCTCACTGCAGTATCTGTCGTAGGTGCACTCGGCACTGGCTCCGCAGTTGTGATGGCTGGGGCCGTCATTAACTCAGGCTCGAACCCACAAACAGCGGCACCGGTTCCCGAGCTCAGCGCTCCTCGCACCTCGGTGTACCAAGTGGGCAACGCCGCCCGCATCGCGTTGTCATCGGCAGGCGAGATCATCACCGTGATCTCTGCAACACCAGATGCCGGCTGGTCCGTGGTCTCCACATCACCTGCCGCAGCAAGCGTGGCCGTGACTCTCACCGACAACACACAGGTCGTCACGTTCACCGCCTCGATGGTGAGCGGCGAAGTGCAGACAGCGGTGTCAGCCACCCTCGCCGCTGGCATCCCTGCAACGCCAGACGCAACTGCTCCATCCATTGTTATCCAACAGCCCGGCGACCTCGGCGCCGGACCAAACCCCGCAACGCCCCCCACGTTTGCTCCAAACCAGAGCGGCACCCTCGGTGCAGCGTCGACGACCTCGCCATCGAGTTCAACGCCGCACGCAAACTCCGGCACATGGAACGACGACGACAATGACGACGACAATGACGACGACGAAGGATACGAAGAAAATGACGACTGAAGACGAACTCGCCCAGCGCCTCGCATCACTGCGAAGCAAGCGCGGTCAAGCCCCCGTAGCAAAGAGTGCAGCCCCATCGGCTGCTCCGGCGCCCCAGGCGCAGGCGTTGCCTCAGGTGTCGGCCCCTTCGCCGACTCCTCCAGCGCCGCCAGCAACGCAGGCTCCTCTCGCCAGCTCGCTGCAGGCAAGTAGCCCCTCGATCTGGGCGCCAAGCGCACCTGCCGCGGCAAGTCCATTTGCCCCGCCAGTGGCTGCGGCAATCGTGGCACCCGCAGTCGTTGTTCCAGTAGCTCCAGTAGCTCCAGTAGCTCCAGTAGCTCCCGTTGCTGTCACCCCACCGGCTCCCCCGCCGTCGGTTGTGATTCGTAACACCGCACCGGCGCCGAAGCCCCGCGTCAAACGGCCGCACGCTGCTGCCGGTGGACGCATTGCGGCCAGCGGAATCGCAGCCTCAGCAGTGCTCGGACTCACCGGTGTGATTGCTTCGGCGAACCGTCCCGAGATCACGACTGCTGCAGCCACCACCGAGACAACCGTGCCCACGGTTGTCGCCGCACCGAGCACCGAGACCATCCCAACGATTGTTGGCGACACGGTTCCCGCGCCATCGACGGCAGTGAGCCTGGCGATACCGCCGGCAGTAGCACCCGGCGATGTGGCCCCAGCAGTTGTGCCGGTGGCCGCCCCGATCGTGGCTGCCGCACCAGCAGCACCAGGTGCCGCAAAGCAACCCGCCGCAAAGCAACCCGCTGCGCCAGCCGCAACACCGGCACCTGCGCCAGCCGGCACCCCAGCGCCAGCACCCGCCGCAACACCGGCACCTGCGCCGGCCCCGACCGCCGCGCCAGCACCCGTTGCAACGCCAGCCCCAGTGGTCACGCCTGCACCAACAGCGCCACCAGCAACCGCCGCACCTGCGCCACCCACCACGCCAAAGCCGCCGTCGACAACGGCACCAAGTAAGCCCTAAGGACGATGCCGACCGAAATCCCAGCTTCGGTTCAACGCAGCTTTCGAGTGATGGGATGTTCGTCCCATGTGGTCATTACCGAAGGTACCGAACTGCTCTTAGACCAAGCCGAGGCTCGTTTGCGCGAGCTCGAGGGTCTGTGGAGTCGCTTTCTCGACGCCAGCGACATCACTCGCGCCAATCAAGCAGCGGGCCTGCCAGTAGCGGTGCACCCTGACACGTTGGCAATCATCCTGCGCTCTATCGAGGCGTGGAAGCAGACATCAGGACGCTTCGACATCACGGTGTTGCCAGCACTGGTTCATCACGGATACACGCACAGCGCGATTACCTCGACTGCTGCGCCGCGGGTGAGCCAACAACTCATCGGCGTCAGCGGCTCGATCATCGTGAATGTTGCAGATGCAACTCTGTGCGTGCCGGCCGGCGGCGCCATCGACCTCGGTGGCATCGCTAAAGGATTCGCGGCCGACATCGTTGCCGAAGAACTCATCGAGAGCGGCGCCCGCGGAGCACTCGTCAACGTGGGCGGCGACATCTGCGTGCTCGGCGAATCCTTCGATGGCGAAGAGTCCTGGCTCATCGGCATCGAAGACCCCGATTCACCCAGCGGCCACGTCGGCCGAATCGCGCTACGACAAGGTGGCATCGCGACATCCGGAACAACGATCCGGCACTGGACCACGCCGACTGGTGAAAGCGCCCATCACCTGATCGATCCCAAGACTGCGCTGCCCGCTTCCACCAGCCTGCTCACGGCAACGGTGATCGCTGGCGATACTGCTACCGCTGAGGTCTTTGCTACGGCCGCAATGATGAGCGACGGACCCAGCGCGGTGGCAATGCTCGAAGGGCTTGGCCTCGCAGGGTTTATGGTTGGGACAGACCTTGCGGTCTACAAGACGAAGACTCTGGAGGCCTTTCAACCATGAACCCGCAGACATGGTGGTATCTGTCTCGAGGGAGCGGGATTGTCGCATGGGTGATGTTGGCCGCGACCAACCTCTGGGGCATCTTGCTCGTCACCCGAATGCTGAAGCCCGTCGACCGACCGGCTTGGCTTCTCGACCTTCACCGCTGGCTCGCGGCACTCACGGTGATCACAACCGGGGTGCATCTCGGCGGCCTCGTCGCCGACAACTACGTCCATTTTGGATGGAGAGAAATCATCCTTCCGCAGGCATGCCAAAGCGCGTGCTGGCCATCAGGCGGTTCAAAAGCCGCCGCAGTGACCTGGGGCGTGATCGCGCTCTACATCCTCATCGTGGTTCAAGTGAGTTCGTTGATGATGCGCAAGTTGCCGCGCAAGGTGTGGCACACGATTCACCTGTTCTCATACGTTTCGTTCTTTATGGCAACGGTGCATACCGTGATGGCCGGCACCGACCGCGGCAACATCGTGTTCATCGCCACCGTCAGCGCAATGACCGGCGGCATCATCTTGGCAGGTGTGGGGCGCGCCCTCTACGCCAACGGCAAGTTGAAGATCAAACGCGAAAAGGCCAGTTCGGTCTAGGCCGGCGAAGCCGCTTTATTCGTCGGCGCGCCAACTGCGGTTGGCTTTGCGCGTTGCTGTGTGTTTCTTTGCGGTGATGCGTCGCTCGACTGCGCCTTTGCCGGGCCGCGTTGGTCGGCGTGCGCGCTCGATCTTGGCTGCCGCATCGATGAGGTCGCATAGTCGCTCTACTGCTTCGGCTCGATTGCGTAGCTGTGATCGTTGTGTCGACGCCACCACTCGCACCTGCTCACCCAACTTGGCAATGACTCGCGTTGCGATGTGTTCAGGCAATCCAGCCTGGGTGAGATCGCAGATCAGTTCGGCTTTCGAATCGGTGGTGTTCACGTGCTGACCACCGGGACCCGACGAGCGAGAGAACTTCCACGAGAACGCGGCCGGGTCGATGCGCCAACCCGCGGGCGTTACGTGATCGGTGGAGTCCACCGCTCACCACGCCTCGCGCTCAGGCCAGACTCTCCATTGCGAACCGGCATCGACCTCACTCCGCCAAGGTACCAAGACCTGCTAAGCCTTGCGGGATGGACCCCGAGATCGAAAGGATCGTGCGTCGCGTACCTGCATGGGCAACGGCCGAACTCGCGATGCATCCGCTCACCGGCGGCATCACCAACCGCAACTTTGTCGTGGCAGTTGGCGACGACGAATTCGTCGTCAGAATTCCTGGCGAGCGCACCGAGTTGCTGGGCATCAACCGACGCTGTGAAGCCGAAGCCTCGCAACGAGCCAGCGAGCTTGGCGTGGGTCCGCCGGTACTTGGCGAGCTTCCGGGAATCGGCACCCAGATCACTCAACTCATGCCGGGACACCACCTCGAGAGCGACGCGTTTATCGAGCGACTCGAAGACATCGTGGCGATCATCAAGACCTTCCACAACAGCGGACCTCTCAGCGGAGCATTCCCGATTCATCGCGTCGTCGAATGGCACGCACGCGACGCTGCGAGCCATGGCATCATGCCGCCAGCCGCGTATGAACGACTCCATCAACAGAGCCGTCACATCGAGAATGCATTCGCTGCAACGCCAGTGCCATCGACGCCGTGCCATAACGACCTCCTGCCCGGCAACATGCTGTTTGGGTCCGACCGCGTTTGGTTGCTCGATTACGAATACGCGGGCATGAACGATGCGTTCTTCGATCTCGCCAACCTCAGCGTGAACTGCCAGCTCACTCCATCGGCCGATGCCGAACTGCTCACTCTCTACTTCGGCGCCGTCACCGATGTGCGCTGGGCGCGACTACAACTCATGAAAGTAATGAGCGAGTTCCGCGAGGGAATGTGGGCCGTGGTGCAGCAAGCAATCAGCACCCTCGACACCGACTTTGTTGGCTACGCAAACGAGCGACTCAGCAACTGCGAACGCCTCGCATCGGTTGACGACTTCGGCACGTGGGTGACCGATGCTCGCGGCGATCCACGGGTCTAGATTCTGTTCTCATGCGAACTCATGCGCGGGCAGTAATCATCGGCGGAGGAGTTGGCGGCGCAAGCATCGCCTATCACCTCACCTTGTTGGGTTGGAACGACATCGTTTTGGTCGATCGAGACCAACTCACCAGTGGCTCCACCTTTCACTCAGCAGGCCTTGTTGGCCAACTTCGTAGCAGCGTGACACTGACCAAGATGATGATGTACGGCGCCGAGCTGTACCGCCATCTCTCTGAAGAGACCGGACACGAGGTCGGCTGGCACGAGGTTGGCTCGTTGCGCCTGGCCTCAACGCCCGAACGGCTTGAAGAGCTTCGGCGCCAAGCCGGATGGGCCAAGACCTTCGGCTTGCCGCTCGACCTCATCAGCACGCACGAGGCGCTCGAACGGTTCCACGGTTTGTTCGATCCCACCGATGTACTCGGCGCGGTGTGGCTGCCCACCGACGGATGGCTCAACCCGAGCGACCTCACGATGGCACTCGCTGCCGGGGCGCGCAGCCGCGGCGCCGAGATTCAGACCATGACTCGGGTGCTCTCGATCGGCGTCGAAGAAGTTGGAGGCCGCAAGCGCGTCACACATGTAGAGACCGACAAGGGTCGCATCACGTGCGATGTGGTTGTGAACGCAGGCGGCATGTACGCACACGAGATCGGACGCATGGCTGGGGTCAACGTACCCATCGTGCCAATGGCTCACCAGTACGCGATCACGCGACCCAAGGTCACCGTTCCCGCCGACCTGCCAACGATGCGTGACCCAGATCGCTTGGTGTACTTCCGCGAAGAAGTGGGCGGAATGATCATGGGCGGTTACGAGCGCAATCCCGATCCGTGGTGTCTCGATGGCAACATCCCGCCCACCTTCAACAACACCTTGCTCACCCCCGACTGGGATCGCTTCTTGCCGCTTACCGAGGCTGCACAAACGTTGGTGCCATGCATGGAAGACGCCGACGTGCATCAGCTCATCAACGGGCCCGAGGCGTTTACACCCGATGGTGAATTCATTCTGGGCGAGAGCGAAGTCGGCGGGTTCTTCGTGGCTGCCGGATTCTGCGCACACGGCATCGCCGGCGCTGGCGGCAACGGCAAAGTGATGGCCGAGTGGATCGTTGGTGGCGAGCCGCCCATGGACCTGTGGAAGATGGACATCCGGCGCTTCGGACCGCAATACCGATCACGTCAGTTCAGCCTTGAGCGCACCCACGAGGTGTACAGCACCTACTACGACATCGTGTATCCAAACCACGAACGACAGGCCACTCGTCCGCTTCGAGTGCCGCCTGCATATGCGCGCCACATCGCGCTCAACGCAGAGTTCGGCGAGAAGAGCGGCTGGGAACGAGTCAACTGGTACAACTCGAACGAGAACGAAGCGCACGAGCCGCTGCGGCCGCGCGGTTGGGCGGGCCAGCACTGGTCCACCGCCATCGTCACCGAGCATCTCGCCACCCGAACCGCGGCTGGGTTGTTCGACGAATCATCGTTCGCCAAGATCGAGGTGTCGGGCGCTGGCGCTGCGGTGTTCCTGCAACACATGTGCACGAACAACGTAAACAAGAAGCCCGGCTCGATTACCTATACCCAGATGCTCAACAGCAAGGGCGGTATCGAGTGCGACTTTACGGTCACGCGTCTTGAGGCCGAGCGCTTCCTCATCGTGACCGGCACAGCGTTTGGTCGTCACGATCTCTCGTGGATCAGTTCGCACGCGCCAACCGACGACTCGGTCGCGGTACGAGACATCACGTCGTCGATGGCGTGCTTCGGGCTCTGGGGACCCAAGGCTCGCGAGATCTTGTCGTCGATTACTGCGGACGACCTCTCGTTTGGCTACATGCAAGCCCGCTTCATCACCGTGGGCGATGTGCCGTGCTGGGCACTTCGGGTCACCTACGTAGGCGAGACCGGTTGGGAGTTGTACCCCACCGCCGAGTTCGGACTTCGGCTGTGGGACACCGTGATCAAAGCGGGCGCGCCGCACGGTCTTGTGCCCGGCGGATACCGAGCCATCGACTCGATGCGACTCGAAAAGGGATACCGCGCGTGGGGCAGCGACATCACCAGCGAGACCGATCCGTATTCGTCGGGACTCGGGTTCGCGGTGCGCACCGACAAAGACTTCGTCGGTCGTTCGGCGTTGCCCGGTATCGAAGGCACCGACCAACGCCTGTGCTGTTTGGTGCTCTCCGATCCACGCTCAGTGGCCTTGGGTAACGAGCCGGTTTCGGTCGCCAACGGCGACATCGTTGGTCGCGTCTCAAGCGGCGGCCTCGGCTATTCGCTCAATGCATCCATCGCCTACGCATGGTTGCCAGTTGGCGCCTCGACGCCAGGCACCGCCGTGTCGGTTGAAGTGTTTGGCGAAAGCGTGCCAGCCGAGGTGCGCGCTGACCCGCTGTATGACCCAACGGGTGCGCGTCTGCGCGGCTGATCGCGTGGCGCGACCCGACGTAACAGTTCGAAGATAACAAACGGCCGGCTCCGAAGAGCCGGCCGTTGTCATGTCAGAAGTTGAGCAGTGGCTACAGCGTGCCGTGCTCGAGTGCATCGAGCTCGTGCTCGATTGCTCGCAGTTCTTCTGGGGTGCCCTGCACCTTGGGCCCCGTAAACCACTTCCTTCCGGAGAAGGCCCAATACAGCGCAATCACGATGAAGCTACCGATGATGAGCGGCGCCGTGAAGTTGACGTTGTTCTGTTTGAAGAAGCCCGACTCTGTGCCGTCGGCATTCAAGATGGCGTTGTCCGTGCCCCAGAACTTCCAGAACGGCCAGAACAAGGGGGCAAAGAACAGGATCGTGATGAACCCAATCCAGATCAACGATGTCCAACCAACGAGCTTGTGCTTGCCCTTGAGGTTCCACGGACCCGTCTGGAAATCGGGGTTCGTGAGACGAAGGTAGATCGGAATCGCGTAGGCGATGTAGAGCCCGATCACGCAGATGCCGGTCATTGCGAAGAACGCCGTTGAGTAGCCGCCCTTTTGGTACAGCGACAATGCTCCAACCATCGCCGAGAGTCCTACACCGAGCCAGATCGAGTTCGTTGGTGTACGAGTCTTCGGATTGATCTTGTGCCAAAACTTTGAGCCAGGCAGCGCGCCGTCACGACTGAAGGCATAAATCATTCGACTGTTCGCCGTGACCGAGGCCATGCCACAGAAGAATTGGGCCACGATTGCGATGAGCACCAGCAACTTCGCTGTGGCGTCGCCGACGGCACTTGACAGCAAACGCGGCGCAGCGTTCACGAGGAAGGTGTCGTTGCCGCCGCCGAACGCGATGGCCGCGTATGCGTCGGGATCCTTCGGCAACACCTTGTTCATCGCCAAGTTGAGCAAGAAGCCGGCGATCGCCGAGATGTAAATGGCGCGCACGATTGCTTTTGGAGCCTCGGTGCGGGCGCCAACGGTTTCTTCACTGACGTGCGCCGATGCATCGAACCCAGTGATGGTGTACTGCGCCAACAGCAGGCCAAGAGCAAAGAGATAGATCGTGACGAACGTGCCACCGGTCCAGCCCGTGAGGCCAGGGGGAGCCGAATCGAACAGGTGGCCCAATCCGCGTTGGCCGGGCTTGCTCGAAAACATCAACACGCCGAAGATGACCGCTACACCGATGACGTGCCACCACACGCTGACGTCGCCGAGAATCTTCACCAATTTCACGCCGACAATGTTGAGCACAGCGTGCGCCAACAGCACCAAGATGTAGATGCCAAAGACCGTCAAAGCGGTGAGCTTAAAGGTGTCGTCGAACATGCGCACGAAGTAACCGATGAAGATTGCAAGCGCGTAGTCGACGCTGGCGATCACGCCGATCTGGCCGAGCAGGTTGAACCAGCCCGTAAACCAAGCCCACCGCGGGCCGTTCTTGCGAGCGAGTTTCGCAGACCAGTAATACAGGCCGCCCGCTGTTGGATACGCGGAGCAGATCTCACCCATTGCCATGCCCACAAGAAGGGCGAAGAAGCCAACGACGACCCAGCCGACCATGATGACCCGTGGGCCGCCCGTGACCATGCCAAGCCAGTAGCTCGTCATGCCTCCGGCGAGAATCGAAATGATGGAGAAACTGATTGCAAAGTTGCTAAAGCCACCAAGGCCACGGCGCAACTCTTGCGCGTAGCCCAGATGGTGTAGATGATCACGGTCGTGATCAATGTTGTCGGACATCTGACACACCTCCCTACTGCCGCCCCCAAGAACGGCGAGTAATTCAAGGTTTAACAGGTGCGATACCCGCGAGTGCGCGACCCTTTCGAGCCTCTGGTGGCCGCTGGCGGTCGCGGGCTAGCTACCGACGACGTGCTCGACGTACCAATCGACAAGGCGGCTCGCATTGGGACGACTCGTCAACACGTTGCGCGCCGTCTCGGCACGAAGATCGGCGACATCAATGCCCTGCGCGCGTAACTCGTCGCCGCCCTTGCCGCTTGACCACCGAGCAATGATCGAGTCGTTCGCCTCTGGATGAAACTGCGTAGCAAAACAGCGGCCAAGTCGGAAAGCCTGCGGTGCGCGTGCCGACTGAGCCAATGCTTCGGCGCCGGGCGGCACGGTGAACACGTCGTAATGCCACTGCATCCACGGACCCGGAGCAATCACGTCACCAAGCGTGCTCTCGACGTCGTCGTGCCAGCCAACCTCGGGCTCGGGGGCGCGAACGACCGTGCCGCCAAGGGCAGCTGCCATCGACTGCGCTCCGAAACAGATGCCATACACCGGCACGCCGCGAGCATGCGCTGTTCGAATGAGCGCGAGCTCGGCGTTCACTTCGTCGGCGATGTGCGGCCAGTAGACACTCCAATCGCTGCCAAGCAACACCACTTGATCGATGCCATCGAGCGAGGGCCATTCGTTGGGACGCTCGCGATGACACTCAGTAAACGAATAACCGTGGTGACGAAATCGTTCGCCTGTGTACCCGGGATCGCAATCGTTGGAGTTGGCAAGAAGCAGCGCGCGCACGGTTGTACCGTAGGCGACATCATGGAACGTGCGCCGATTTCAACTGAGTCAATCGTTGCAGCACGACACAAGGCCCGCGCCTATGTGCAGCACACGCCGGTCACCACCTCTGCAGCACTGAGCGCGATGTGCGGCGGCGACATTGTGCTCAAGGTCGAGAGCTTGCAGCGCACGGGTTCGTTCAAGATTCGTGGCGCGCTCAACAAGCTGGCCGATCTTGGCGACGCAGCGCTCAACGGTGTCACCGCCGGCAGCGCTGGCAACCACGCTCAGGCGTTGGCGTTTGCAGCGAGAACCCGCAATGTGCCGTGCGAGATCTTCGTTCCCGCTGGGGCCTCGATTGCGAAGGTTGCAGCCTGCCGCGGATACGGCGCAACTGTTGTTGAGGGCGGCGACTCACTGGATGATGCGGTCGCGTCGGCCCGAGCTCGCTCCGCGCAAGGGAATATGGCGTTCTGCCATCCGTTCGATGACCTGTCGATCATCACCGGCCAAGCCACGCTCGGACTTGAGCTGCTCGAAGACATCGAGAACCTTCGTCAGGTGATCATTCCACTCGGCGGTGGTGGGCTGGCTTCGGGAGTGGCACTTGCGCTGAAGCAACAGTTGCCGCACGTGCGCGTGATCGGTGTGCAAGTCGATGCATGCGCGCCCTACGTGCAGGGTTCGGCGCCGGCTGGAGCCGTGGTCACATTGGCCGATGGCATCGCAGTGAAACGTCCAGGCGACATTACGCGTCCGCTGGTTGAGCAATGGCTCGACGACATCGTTGTGGTCGACGAGAACTCGGTGGCCGACGCAATGATGCTGCTGCTCGAACGCTCGAAGCTCGTGGTCGAAGGCGCCGGCGCGGTTGGCGTCTCCGCGCTCATGACCAAGCTGGTGAAGCCGGCCAGCGATGGCAACACCTGCATTGTGCTCTCAGGCGGCAACGTGGACCTCGGCGTATTGCCCGGCCTTGTGCGCCGCCACGAGACGCGTGCTGGCCGTCGCCTCATCGTGTTTGCACGCATCAGCGATCGTCCCGGCGGTCTCGCTCGACTGTTGGCATTGTTTGCCGAGCTTGGCGCCAACTTGATCGAGGTCGAGCACGTGCGCGACGGCGTCGATCTACACGTTCGCGAAACCGGCGTTCAGGCCGTACTCGAGGTGAAGGGTCGCGGCCACGCCGACGACATTCTCGCTGCGGCTCGTGGCGCAGGTTACGAAGTGGCCGAGATCAGCAGTCGCTGACAACAACGCAAGTTGTCGCGTGGCGAGGCGCCGACGCGGCAGACTGACTCGGTGAGTGCACCGATCATCATCATCGTGGGTCGCCAGAGTTCTCAGGCCAAAGGCGTGCGCGCCGAGGCATACGCGTCGGGGCAGCGTTACTACCGCGCTATCGAGCGCGCTGGGGGCATCCCGATGATGGTTCCGCCAATGCCTGAGCTGCTCGATGGTCGACTCATTGATCTCATCGGCCGGGTCGACGGTGTGCTCTTCCATGGTGGAGGCGACATCGATCCGCGTCGTTACGGCGACGCCTCCACGGCCGAGCAGTTGTACGGCATCGTGCACGAGCACGACGAAGTTGAGCTCACGGTGATGCGAGCAGCGATCGACCACGATCTTCCCGTTCTCGGCTTGTGCCGCGGCTTGCAGATTCTCAATGTGGCCCTTGGCGGCACCTTGATCCAAGACATCGGCAACCAAGATCATTGGCTGCAATATCACCCTGTGTCGTTAGAGCCCGACTGCCGCCTTGCCCAAGCGTTTGGCACGAACCGCCCGCAGCGCTGCCACAGCGTGCATCACCAAATCATTGGCACAGTTGGCAACGGCTTGCGCGTGGTTGGGCACGCCGACGACGGCACGCTTGAGGCGGTCGAGCTTGAATCAGCAACATGGGTGGTTGCAACGCAGTGGCATCCCGAAGACACAGCCCATGAGGACCCCGAGCAACAGAATGTGTTCGACGAACTCGTTCGCCAAGCAGTGGCGGCACGAAGCCGCGCCTGATCAGCCGCCGAATGCGGGGCTGGCCACGTTGACAACGGTCTCGCTGAGGCCGATGAACCAACCTGGGTTGAAGCCCACGTACAACGTGAAGGCAACGCAGAACCCGATAGCGATTGCAGTAGACACGGGCACTCGCACGGTTTCGCGAGCATCGTCGCCCGCTTCTGGATCGGCGAGCCACACGCTGATCAAGATTCGCAGATACAAGAAGGCTGCGATGACCGCCGACACCATGGCCACAATGGCCAGTGCGTAGCTGTGCTGCTCGACTGCGGCTTGGATGACACCGAACTTGGCGATGAAGCCCGACGTGAGCGGAACGCCGGCCTGAGCCAGCAAGAACACGGTGAGGGCCAGCGCCAACAGTGGCTTCTGACGCGCCAGACCACGGAACGAACCGAGGTCGGTTGCTGCATCGCCGGTACGGCCGACAACCGAAACGATGGCGAACGTGCCCACAACCAACACGGCGTAGATCAACAGGTAGAGCATCGTGCCGGGCATACCGCCCCTGTCGGCTGACGAACCCCCAGCATGGCCCGCAGCCTCAACACCAATGAGGATGAAGCCCGCGTGGCTGATCGACGAATACGCGAGCATGCGCTTCACGTTTGTTTGCACCACTGCCGAGATGGAACCGATGACCAACGTGAGGATCGCAATGATCCACACCACTGGACGCCAATCGTCTTTCCAGCTTGGCAACGCGATCACGAGCACGCGCAGCATGGCGGCGAACGCAGCCATCTTGCCGACGCTCGCGAAGAACGCCGTGACAGGTGTTGGCGAGCCTTGGTACACGTCGGGTGCCCAAAAGTGGAACGGCACAGCGGCAACCTTGAACGAGAGTCCGATGAGCAACAACGCCACGCCCACGAGCACCATTGAGTCGCTGCGATGCAACGGGACAAAATCGAACGAAGCAACAATTCGACCGAAGTTGGTGGAGCCGGTGCCGCCATAGATGAGCGCCACGCCGTACAAGAAGAAGGCCGAAGAGAAGCCACCAAGCACGAAGTACTTGATGCCGGCTTCTTGGCTCTCGGCCCGTCTGCGGTTGCTGGCCGCCAGCACGTAGAACGCGATCGAGAGTGTCTCAAGACCGAGGAACAACACGATGAGGTCGTTGGACATGATCATCACGATGGCGCCGATGACGGCCATGATGTAGAGCCCGTAGATCTCGGGGCCGTCCATACTTTCGCGCCTCACGAAGTCGTCAGTGATGAGCGAAACCAGAATCAGCGCCACGCAAACAACGATGATGCCGAACATTGAGAAATGGTCATACGCCAGCGCGTCGCCGATGACAAACCGCGGGCCCGAGTCGGAGATACGGCCCCACTGAATGCACGTGACCACGATGGTGGCAACGGCGAGAGCAATGGTGCTCAACGAATAGAGGTGCTTTGGCCATGCTGGGGTCAGCGATGCAGCGACGAGCAGCACAAGGCCACCGCCCAGCAAAATGAGCATTGGCGCAATGGAGAACCAGTCGATTGACGGGGCGATAAACGGAGTTGCGGCGAGGTTCACGGGTGTGCTTCCTGCGACGTAGAGGCGGGCTGCGGTTCGACGTAACCAGTCTTGTCGCTGATGTGCGAGATCAATGCGTTCACGCTTGGTTGGATGCGGTCGAGCATCGGCTTGGGATACACGCCGCAGAACACGATGGCTGCAATGAACGGCAGCAACACCATGCCCTCTTTCCACTTCAGTTCGGCGAAGGACTTGTTGTCCTCGTCGGGCTCACCGTGGAACACGCGTTGGTATGCCCACAACAAGTAGAGCGCAGCGAGGATCACGCCAGAGGCAGCGACCACGGTCCACCAACGGGCGGTGAGGAATGAGCCAATGAGCACCAAGAACTCGCCGACGAAGCCGTTGAGTCCGGGCACGCCGATAGACGACAGCATCACGAGGGTGAAGGCTGCGGCGAACACGGGCGCCACGCTTTGGATGCCCTTGAGGGCCGAGATTTCGCGAGTGTGGCGACGTTCGTAGATCATGCCCACAAGCAAGAACAAGGCACCGGTAGAAACACCGTGGTTGATCATCTGCAACACACCACCGCTGATCGACTGTGATGTCATCGCGAAAGTGCCCAACACGATGAACCCAAGGTGAGCAATCGACGAGTAGGCCACGAGCCGCTTGAGATCTTTTTGCATGGTGGCCGCAATGGCTCCGTACAAGATGCCGATGACTGCCAGCGTGAGGAAGATGGCCCGACTGTTGCGCGCTGCTTGCGGAAACAGATAGAGACCAAAGCGCAAGAAGCCGTAGGTTCCGAGTTTCAACATGACACCGGCGAGCACCACTGAGCCCGCAGTTGGCGCCTCGGTGTGTGCATCGGGAAGCCACGTGTGCAACGGGAACATCGGCACCTTTACCGCGAAGGCAATGGCGAACGCAAAGAACAGCCATCGAGCAGTAGAGGCCGCGAAGTTCGAGTCGTTCGCGAGCTCAACGAGGTCGAAGGTGATACGACCAAGGCTGTTCTTGGCCAACAGGACCGTTGCTGCAATGCCGACCAGCATGAACGCTGATCCGATCATCGTGTACAAGAAGAACTTGGTGGCGGCATAGACGCGCTTGCCATGGCCCCAGCCACCGATGAGGAAATACATCGGCACAAGCACGATCTCAAAGAACACAAAGAACAAGAACAGGTCGAGGCTCAAGAAGCTGCCCATCACGCCAGCTTCGAGCAGCAACAGCCATGCGAGGTATGGCTTTTCGTCGTGATGTGGATCGACGCCAACGATGGCGAGTGGGAACAGCACGCCGGTGAGTACCACGAGGAACAACGAGATGCCGTCGACGCCGAGATGCCAGCTGATACCCCACTTCGAAATCCACTCGTGCTTACTGACGAACTGGAACCCTGCATCGGCGGTCTTGAACGATGCCAACATCCACACGCTGATCGCGCCAGTGAACACGCTGAAAAGAATTGCGGTGAGCTTGATCCACTCGGGTCGGCGCTTGCTCATCGAGGCGACGAGTACGGCACCGAGCACCGGCACGAGCACCAACGCGGTGAGCAATGGGAAGCCGCTTGCGGCCACCCCTTCTTCGGCGAATGTGGCGGCGCTCATTGGGCCACCCCTCGGAAGACAAACCAGGCAATGACCGCAACGGCGCCAACACCGATGAGCGCTGCATAGGTGCGCACCAAACCGCTCTGGCCTTTACGCACGATGCCAGCAACGCCTTGCACAAGCTTGCCCGTGCCGTTGACCGCACCATCGATGATGTGCGAATCGAACCACGCCACAGCGTCGAAGCTCTTGCGGCCAGGGCCGCCCATCAGGGCAGAGACGCCCTTGTCGTAATACCACGCATTGGCCAGCAGGTTTGGCTCGATGGCTTTCACCTTCTTCTTCGAATACACCATGTAGGCCGCTGAAATTCCGATGAGGCCAATGGCCACTGCCACGCCGGCGAGGATCCACTTGATGTCCTCGGAGCCTGTCTTCAGCGGACTCTCGGCGGTTTCGATGACGGGCTCAAGCCACGTCTCGAGTCGCTTGGTGGCATGACTGAATGGCAATTGGATTGCGCCGCCCACAATGGACAGACCGGCGAGCACCACCAGCGGAAGCAGCATCGTGACGGGACTCTCGTGAGGATGAACGTCGCCATGCGCGCCGTTCTCTTCGGCGTGATCGTTCCAGCGCGCCTTGCCGTAGAACACCATGATCACCTGACGGGTCATGTAGTACGCGGTGAGCAACGCCGTGACGAGACCGACCACCCACAAAATGGGGCTCTTGTTCCAGGCGAACAACAAGATCTCGTCCTTCGACCAGAAGCCAGCGAACGGAGGAACGCCTGCAATCGCCAACCAACCAATGATGAACGTGAAACCGGTGATTGGCATCACCTTGCGCAAGGCACCCATGCGACGCATGTCTTGCTCGCTGTTCATGCCGTGAATGACCGAACCCGAACCAAGGAACAACAGTGCTTTGAAGAATGCGTGCGTGACCATGTGGAAGATGGCCGCCACGTAGGCGCCAGATCCGACAGCTAAGAACATGTAGCCAAGCTGGCTCACAGTTGAGTAAGCAAGCACCTTTTTGATGTCGTTTTGTGCAACGGCAACCAACGCTGCGTACAACGCAGTGGCGGCGCCAATGCCAGCAACGATCCATGGCGCCCAATGCCAAGCGGCGATTGCGAGCACCGGCGAGGTGCGCACCATGAGATACACACCGGCGGTCACCATCGTGGCCGCGTGGATGAGGGCCGACACCGGGGTGGGGCCTTCCATTGCGTCGGGGAGCCAGAGGTACAACGGCAACTGTGCGCTCTTGCCAACGGCGCCGACGAACAACATCAGCGCAATCATCGTGGCGGTGGACTGAGCGATACCGCCATCGCGGGCTGCTTCGTTGAGCGGGCCGTAGCTGAGTGTTCCGAGCGCTTGGAATGTGAAGAACATTGCGACCATGAAGCCCCAGTCGCCAACTCGGTTGGTGACGAACGCTTTCTTACCAGCGGTGGCGGCCGACTCGCGGCTGTGCCAGAAACTGATGAGCAGGTACGAGCAGGTGCCCACGCCTTCCCAGCCGAGGAACGTGACCAACATGTTCTCGCCGAGCACCAACATGAGCATGCTGAACACGAACAAGTTGAGGTACAAAAAGAACTTGCTGAACTTGGGATCACCGTGCATGTACCCAACGGAGTACAGGTGGATCAACGAACCAATGCCGGTGACGAACAGCGCCATCGTGATCGACAGCGGATCAGCAAGGAAGGCAAGGTCGACCTTGAGGTTGCCCGCCGGAATCCAGCTGAACAAGGTGTGCACGTGCGAACGCTCTTCAGTGGTCTTCGAGAGCAAGTCGATGAACACGCCAACCGTGACCACGAACGACGAAGCGGTCATCAGCGTGGCGACGTAGCCAGCGCGTGGCTCACCCAGCTTGCGGCCAAGAACCAACACAATGAGGAATCCTGCGAGCGGCAGGGCAGGGATCAACCAAACGAGGTCGAGCATGTCGATTAACCCTTCAACTCGGCGATGTCGTCGGCAGTAGCCGAAGGACGACGACGCAGGATCGACACGATGATGCCCAGACCCACGACAACTTCGGCGGCGGCAACCACCATCACAAAAAAGACTGTGGTCTGTCCGCCAATATCACCGAGCTTGCGGGCCAGCGCTACAAAGGTGAGGTTCACGGCGTTGAGCATGAGCTCGATGCACATGAACATCACGAGCGGGTTGCGGCGAACCAAGACACCCACGGCACCAATTGCGAACAGCAACGATGCGAGGACGAGATACCACGTGGTGGTTGGAGATGCGATTGCGAGATGCATCACTTACCCCCTGCAGACGTGTCGCTTGCCGAACCGCTGCGGGGACGACGGGCCAAGAGCACCGTGCCAACCACTGCGATCACCAAGAGCACTGAGGTGACTTCAAACGCGAACACATGGTTGCTGAACAAGTCGTTGGCCAACTGACGAATGTTTGAGTCGTGACCAGCCTCGCCTGAGGCGATGTCGATGCCACGGCCGCGCACAACGAGCGAATCGCGGCTGCGAACGATGGCGGCGGCGACGAGGCCAAACAAGCCCAAGCCAACAATGACTGCCAGCGGTCGCTGCACTTTGACAGGGTCGATGCGCAATGCCTCGGCCTTATCAACGCCGAGCAACATGATGACGAACAAGAACAACACCACGATGGCGCCGGCGTACACAACAACTTGCACGGCCGCCAAGAAATGGGCGTCTTGGGCAACGAACAGCACGGCCACACCAAACAAGGTGAGGATCAGGCTGAGCGCGGCGTGCACCGGATGCGACCGCACGATCACACCAATGGCGCCAACAAGAATCATTGCGGCGGCGCAGACGAAAACGAAAAGCTGCATCGTTACTTGTCCCTTGTTTCCTGCGCAGGTTCGCCGGTGCGGACTCCGTGGCCAAGTTCGCCACTCCACCCCTCGATGCCTTCGAAGTCGGCGTTGCCGCTTGGCGCAGTAGCGCGCATCCATCCGCTGGTGAGCAGATCTTCGCCCTCGCGCCAGTCTTCCCAAGGCATCTGCTGCGGCTTGCCCTGATCGTCGACGAGCAACTCGTTCTTGGTGTAGATCGCATCTTGGCGATTGGTGAAGCTGAACTCGAACAACTTGGTTTCTGTAATGGCCTCAGTGGGGCACGCCTCAACGCACAGGTCGCAATGGATGCAACGCAGATAGTTGATCTCGTACACGAACCCAAACCGCTCGCCTGGCGAGGTGGGGTTGATCGCGTCGTTGTCGGCGCCGCGCACGTAGATGCACTTGGCGGGGCACACGCCGGCGCAGAGTTCGCAGCCGATGCACTTCTCCATGCCGTCTTCGTAACGATTCAGCACATGGCGCCCGTGAAGGCGCTCGGGCTTGGGTGCCTTCTCGTCGCCGACAAGTCCCTTCGCCACACTCTTTTTGTTGACGCGTCCACCCGAATACTGCTTGGTGATGCGCTGTCCACCAAACAGACGATGCTGCTTGATGGTCACGAGGAATCCGTCGAGATATCCCATTAGAACATCGCCCCCTCTCGTTCACGATTCTTTGCACTGACTCGCGTGGCCGCCAGCAGCAACAGACCGCATAGCAACAGCACCGCGATGGTGATGATGTTCACGGTCCACTTGTTCCAGTCGTTGTCGGTTGCGACGCGCTGAGCGGCGAGCAACATGAACCAGCCGAGCGACGCAGGGATGAGCAATTTCCATCCGAGGTTCATCAACTGGTCATAACGCAGGCGTGGCAGCGTTGCCCGGAACCACACGTAGATGTACAAGAACACGAGCAGCTTGGCGACAAACCACACGGTGCCGTTCATGAAACCGAGGTGAAGATCGCCGCTGAAGTGCACGGCGCCCAGATTGAACTTCACGGGCTGCGGGCCACCAAAGAACATCGTGACAATGACGCCGCTCATCGTGACTGTGTTCATGAACTCAGCCAAGTAGAACAGTGCGAAGCGCAACGACGAGTACTCGGTGTTGAAGCCGCCGACGAGTTCTTGCTCGGCTTCAACGAGGTCGAACGGTGGTCGGTTGAGTTCGGCTGTGGCAGCGATCATGAAGATGATGAAGGGCACGACGCCAGTGGCGATGACATGCCAGCGACCAAGGCTGCTCTGCGACGTGACAATGCCGTTGGTGCTCAACGTTCCTGCCACCAACATCACGGCGGCGAGGCTCAGGCCCAGGGCCGCTTCGTACGAAACCATCTGCGCCGAGGCACGCACCGAGCCGAGCAGCGGGTACTTCGAACCCGACGACCATCCGGCGAGCATGATGCCGTACACACCAATGCTGCTGATTGCGAGCAAGAGCAGCACGCCTACTGGCGGATCGGCAAGCTGCACAAATGTGCGATGCCCGAACATGGTGACGGAGCCGTTCTTGCCATTGCTGAAGTCGCCGCCGAGCGGAATGATTGACCAGACCAAAAAGGCCGGCACGAACGCCAGGAACGGCGCCAGGCGGAACACGAAACGGTCGGCACGGTCGGGCAACAGATCTTCTTTGAAGAACAGCTTGATGCCATCGGCAAGTGTCTGCAGGATGCCGAACGGGCCAGCCTTGTTGGGCCCGATTCGGTTCTGCATGCCCGAGATAATCTTGCGCTCGAACCACACCATGAACATCGTGGCGACAAGGCCGACGACGAACACGATGACCACTTTGAGCAAGACGATGAGAACGGCCGACGGTGTGAGGCCTTCGAGAAGGTTGTCGATTGCGAACATCACAGGCTCTCAATCCGAACGTCGGTGACAGCGGCGGCAGCATCGATGAGTTCGCCGATCTTGGCGCCCGTTTGGTTGAACGGCACCCACGCGGTTCCGCGCTGTACCGAATCGTCGGCGGCCAGCGACAGCACGATTGTTGCCTTAGGCGTAGACACCTTGACGTCGGCGCCGATGGCGGAACCGATGCGAGCGATATCGAGCGGATGCACAAAGACTGCGCCACCAGCTGCCAGCTTGGCCAACGAAGGCGAGTGAGCCGTGCCCACCGCTTGGTCATACAGCTTGCGGCTCACAACGAGGCGGAAGTTGTATGAGTTGCGATCGCCGAGCACCACTGTGGGAGTTGCGATTGCATCGAACGACGCCACGCCGGCCAGCACACCATTGGCTGCTGCTTCAAGCGCCTCAGCGGTGACCTCTTCGAAACCATCGACCGCCGCTGCAATTGCGGCGGTGACATCGTCGACACAACCAAAGCCAAGATCGGTGCCGAGCAGTTGCGCCAACTCAGCAGCGACCATCCAGTCGGGACGCGATGTGCCAGTGACGGTGACCTTGTGAGCCAGCGTGGTGACACGGCCTTCGATGTTGGTGGTGGTGCCTGCCTTTTCGGCGTAGGCAGCGGCCGGGAAGACCACATCGGCGAGGCGCGACGAATCGGTGATGAACGTGTCGACCGCAATGATGCGACGAGCGCCGGCGAGTGCACGGCGAGCCAGATCGGCGTCGGGCACATCGGCAATGGGATCGGCGCCAACCAAGATGAGACACTCGATCTTGCCAGCGGCTGCCGCATTGAGAATGCCGGTGCTGTCGAGGCCACCCTTGCCGCGACGCATACCGACGCTGATTGCGCCGACGACATTGCCACGACGAAGCGCTGGCAACACCTTTGCCTCGGGCAGTGCAGCCGACAGAGCGAGTAGCGCTGCTGTGGTGCCTGCTGAAGATTCTGCGAGGTTGGCTCGGCCGGCGACGATGACGACTTCGCCCTTCGCCAACTGCGCGGCAATTTCGGGCTGGGCAAGCGTGGCCGAAACGGCGTCGGCCTGGGTGCCGGGTTCGTAGAACACCGTGCGCCATGCATAACGAGTGAGCCCCGTTGCCTTGGGGGCGAACTCGATGATGCGGCTGCGGTTCTTGACGGCTGCATCGCGCAAGCGCAGATACAACACCGGCAGTTCTTCTTTGAGGTCGGGGGCCAACAAGATGATGGTGGCTGCCGACGAGGCCTGATCGATGGTGGCGCGATTCATGCCGAGCACGCCAACTGGCAGCCCGTCGCCCAACTGTGCTGACACGTTGGGCGTGCCGATGACATCGTGAGCCAAGCGGGCCCAAGCGAACGCATCTTCGTTGCTGCCACGTGCGCCACCGAGGACCGCAACGCTGCTCGCGCCGCCTGCCGCAATGGCGTCAGTGATCATCCGCACCGCTCCTGCATTCGCAGAGTTCCACGAGGTTGACTCGTGGCCATTCGCAGTGCGCACCAGTGGCGTGGTCAAGCGGTCGTCGCTCTTGACGCCCTCGAAACTGAAGCGGCCCTTGTCGCACAACCAACCCCAGTTCACTGGATCGGAGTCGACGCCTTGGTAGCGCAACAGTTCGTCACGGCTCGACTGCACTGCAGTGCGGCAGCCCACCGAACACGTGGTGCACGTGCTCTCGGCTTCTTGCAAGTCCCATGGACGCGCCTTGAAGCGGTAGGGCTTTGCAGTGAGCGCGCCAACCGGACAGATCTGCACGGTGTTGCCGCTGAAGTAGCTCGAGAACGGCTCGTCAGGGAACGTGGCCACCTGGGTGGTATTACCGCGGCTCGTGAACTGAATGAGTGCATCGCCAGCGACTTCGTCGGCAAAACGGGTGCAGCGATCACACAAAATGCAACGCTCGCGGTCGAGCAAAACCAGTTCGCTGACGGCGATGGGCTTTTCGTAGTGACGCTTTTCTTCGATGTAGCGACTCTCGCCCGGACCATGGCTGAACGACTGATCCTGCAACGGGCACTCGCCGCCCTTATCGCAGACCGGGCAATCGAGTGGGTGGTTGGCGAGCAGCAACTCGATGATGCCCTCTTGGGCAGCCTTCGATGCTGGAGACTCGGTTTCGACCACCATGCCAGGGGCCACTGGGAACATGCACGACGGCATGAGCTGTGGGCCGCGACCAGTATCGACCTCGACGAGGCACATGCGGCACATGCCCACCGAGCTCATTCGATCGTGGTAGCAAAAGTGAGGAATATAGGCGCCAGCATTTTCGGCGGCCTTGATGATGAGGTCGCCCTTGCGTGCGGTGAACTGCTTGCCGTTGATCGTGACGCTTACGGCGTTGGGATCGACCACTACTTCTGCTGCCTCAACGTCGTTCGATTCTGTGGTGGTCACAGCGCGGCCTCAGTTTCGGACACCGACACAGCGGTCACGGGAATAAATGTTCGCTTCACGAGTTTGGCCTCGAATTCGTCACGGAACAGAGTGAGTGCCGAATGCACCGGCGTATAGGCCGACGGCCCAACGAAACAGATGGTGGTCATCTTGTAGGGGAACGGAACTGCGGCAAGGCCGAGTCGTTCGCTCGATGCGTGCGGGAAGTCGCCGGGGCAAATAGTGCCGCCCACTTCGAGCAACTGATCGAGATCGCGCTGAGTGCCTTGGCCGGCAACGACGCGATCAAGAATGCGCATCAGCCATGTGCCGCCCTCGCGACACGGCGTGCACTTGCCGCACGACTCGTGGGCATAAAAGCGCGTAAGCGTGAGCGCTGCATTGGGGATGTCGGTGGTGTCATCCATCACCATCACTGCGCCCGAGCCAGCCATTGAGCCGGCGGCGCCGATGAGGCGACCCTCGAACGGAAGGTCGAGTTGATCGGGCAAGAACCAAGGCGCTGATCCGCCACCGGGCACAAACGCTTTGAGTTCGTTGTTGTCGCGGATACCGCCACAGAACTCTTCGCCGTAGAGCAGGTCGCGAAACGTGGTGGTGCCGTTGATGATTTCGTACACACCGGGACGCTTCACGTGGCCCGACACAGCAACCATGCGCGTACCTGGCGACGTTGCGCTACCGATAGCGGTGTATGCGGCAGAGCCGTTACGCATCAGCCATGGCAAGTTGGCCATGGTCTCAACGTTGTTCACGATGGTTGGCTTGCCATACAGACCAATGGCCGCCGGGAAGAACGGAGGCTTCAAGCGCGGCATACCGCGGTTGCCTTCGAGGCTTTCGATGAGCGCTGTTTCTTCGCCCACCACATACGCGCCAGCACCCCAGTGCAACACGATGTCGAGCGAGAAGTCGGAGCCGAGAATGTTGCGACCCACATAGCCAGCGGCGTACGCCTCGTTGAGAGCAGCAGCAACGCGCTCTTGAGCCAAGGCCATTTCGCCACGAATGTAGAGGAAGCACTGTGACAGGCCCGCCGCGTAACACGCGATGAGGCAGCCCTCGATGAGTTGGTGCGGATCGCGCTCCATGAGCAAGCGATCCTTGTATGTGCCTGGCTCGCTCTCGTCGCCGTTGACGACCAGATAGCGCGGCCACACACCTGCGGGAGTGAGCCCCCACTTTGTGCCAGCCGGGAAGCCCGCGCCGCCGCGACCCAACACGGTGGCGGCCTTCACTTCATCGTGCACTTCGGTTGCGCTACGCGAAAGCGCCGCGCGCAAACCTGCGTAGCCGTCGGTGGCGATGGCGCGCTCGAGCGTGTACGAATCTTCGTACTCGAACCGCGCAGTGACGATCTGAGGACGGTCGCCGGCAACAAAACCGGGAGCGTGCGAGTAGGTAGTTCCGGTCATTTCGGTGCCTCTGCAACAGTCATCCAAGAAGGAGCATTCGTTGCGTCTTCGGGTGGCACAGCCCCAACGCCGCGCTCGGCTGGAATGTGTTGGCGGATACGCGCCACGGTGCCGTGCGCCGGAATCTCTGAGTCGAGTCGGCCGGCTGCGAGATCGTCGATGAGTGCATCGAATGTCTCTGGGGTCACGCGGAACCGGTAGCGATAGTTCACTTGCAAGGTAGGCGCCTCGGTGCAGGCTGCCTGACACTCGGCGTGCTCGAGCGTGAACATTCCATCGGGTGTGGTGCTACCAGCTTTGATGCCCAAGCGATGCTCGGCGTGATGCATGAGTTCTTCGCCGCCCATCAGCGCGCACGACATGGTGCGACAGATGTTGACCAAGTACTTGCCCACTGGCTCGAACTTGAACATCTCGTAGAACGTGGCCGTGCCAAGCACTTCGGCCGACGTGGCGCCAACCAGCTCGCCGATATGACGAATGGCGTCATTGGTGACGTAGCCATCTTGCTGCTGAGCAAGATGCAGCAACGGAATAGTTGCCGAACGGGGCCGCGGGTAGCGCGAGATGATCTCGTGCGCGACGCGGACATTGTCTTCGGTGAGACGGCTCATCGATCGACCTCTCCGAGCACGGGGTCAACGCTCGAAATAATGGCGACAGCATCGGCCACCAGACAGTTACGCATCATGTGAGGCAAGGTCTGAATGTTCACGAACGAAGGCGCGCGAACATGCATGCGATATGGCTTCGACGAGCCATCGCTGGCGATGTAGCAGCCAATTTCGCCTCGTGGACTTTCGATTGCCACGTAGACCTCGCCCTCGGGGACCTTGAAGCCCTCGGTGAAGATCTTGAAGTGGTGGATCAACGCTTCCATCGACTCGTCGATGCGAGCACGCGGTGGCGGAGTGACCTTCTTGTTCTGGATGCGATAGTCGCCCGACGGCATGTGATCGAGAATCTGACGAACGATCTTCATCGATTCGCGGATCTCGTTGAGGCGAATCGCGAAGCGATCGAAACAGTCGCCGTAGGTGCCAACAATGACATCGAACTCGACCTCGTCGTAACGCAGGTATGGCATGTCGCGACGAAGGTCCCAAGCCAAACCGGTGCTGCGCAGAATTGGGCCAGTAGTGCCCAATGCCATCGCCTCTTGCGCCGTGATGACGCCGACGCCCTGCAAGCGATCTCGCCAGATTGGCTGACCGGTCATCAACACGTCGTACTCGGCAAGACGTGGGGGCAGCATGTCGAGGATGGCCAAGACGTCGTCGCGCCAACCGGCAGGCAGGTCGGCTGCGAGGCCGCCAGGACGGATGAAGTTGTGGTTCATCCGCAAGCCAGTGACCTTTTGGAAGAAGCGCAATACTTCTTCGCGCTCGCGCCAGCCGTAGAGCATCATGCTCACGGCACCGAGGTCCATGCCGTTGGTGGCCATGAACAACAGGTGGCTACTCATGCGGTTCAGTTCGCTGAGCAACATGCGCATCCAGACGGCGCGCTCAGGAATGTCACCATCGATACCGAGCAACTTCTCGACGGCCAACGAGAACACCAACTCGTTATTCAGCGGGCTCACGTAATCCATGCGCGTGACGTTGGTGCCACCTTGCATATAGGTCAGTGTCTCGCCGGTCTTTTCCATGCCGGTGTGTAGGTAGCCGATGATCGGCTTGCAGCGCAGCACGGTCTCGCCCTGCAGTTCGAGCATCAGGCGCAACACGCCATGGGTGCTCGGGTGCTGAGGACCCATGTTGATGATCATGGTTTGGTCATCGTGGTATTCGTTGTCGCCGGTGCCGGCTGCGTACTTGGCAGCTTCGGCCTCGCTCATGCGCAGCACTGCGCCCACTTCGCGAAGCAGTTCTTTGGCGGTGAGCTCACTGCGCGGGCGCAGCTCTTGGGCGCCTTCGCCGGTTTGGTGCAGCAGGCCTGCTTGAGTTTCGTCGATCACTGCCACGCGCTGGTCTCCTCGGCTCGCGGTGCGTTCTGCACATAGTCAGCGCTGAACTGCACCGGGATGACACCGACTTCGTAGTCCTTGCGAAGCGGGTGGCCATCCCAATCCTCGGGCATCAAAATGCGCGTGGGGTCGGGATGATTGGCGAACGAAATACCGAACATGTCGTAGGCCTCGCGCTCCATCGCCTCGGTGCCCGGATGCAGATCGAACAACGTGGGACACGTGGCATCGTCGGCTGGAATCTGCACTCGCACACGCAGGCGGCGACGGTGCTCGATGTCGAGCAGGTTCACAACAACTTCAAACCGCTCAGGCGCAATGCCTTCGGGCAACGTGCGACCTGGATGGGTGAGGTAATCGACTCCACACAAATCGATGGCCATCACGTAGCCATCGTTGGCAAGTTGTTTGATCAGGGCCACATAGCTTGAGCGGGCAACGTGCACCACCGGCTGACCGAAGCTGTCGGTGAGCGGATGTCCGTGCAACGTGGGCGCTGGTTCAGCGCTCGGCGACGTGTCTGCGGCGGCCTCGGGGGCGGGGGTGTTGCTCATCGGTCACCGATTTCCCAAGAGCACCGGGGTGGGCTCGATAGCAGCAGCGATCTCGGTGATGTGCACATTGGCACCAGCCCCGGTTTGTGCGCGGCGCTTCATGATCTCGCCGTCTTCGATGAGCTGATGCAGGGTCTCAATTGCGTGGATCAGCGTCTCTGGTGTCGGCGGGCAGCCGGGTGCATACACATCGACAGGCACGATCTGGTCGACACCTTGCACGATTGCGTAGTTGTTGAACATGCCGCCGCTGCTGGCGCACACACCCATGCTGATGACCCACTTGGGTTCCATCATCTGGTCGTACACCTGGCGCAACACAGGAGCCATCTTCTGGCTGACGCGGCCGGCCACAATCATGATGTCTGCCTGACGCGGGCTGGCTCGAAACACTTCCATGCCGAAGCGGCTGAGGTCGTAGTGCGAGCCGCCAGAACCCATCATCTCGATGGCACAACAGGCAAGGCCGAAGGTGGCACCCCAACTGCTGCGGCTACGCGCCCACTTCACCAGATCTTCGATGCGACCGGTGAGGGCGTTGTGCTGAATGCCGCCGAGACCGTCGTCGAGTACGTCGTTTACGAGTCCCATAATCAGGCTGCCTTCTCGTCGATTCGGCCTTCGGTACCAACGCGGCGGATAGTGCTGCTGAGGGTGCGGTCGGCCGAGACGGCGCTATCGAGCGCCTTGTACTTCTGCAGCGGACCCCAGTCGAGCGCGCCTCGTGCAACCACGTAGACGAACGCTGCGAAGAACACGGCGCTGAACGCGATCATTTCCCAAAACGCAAACGAACCGAGCTCACGGCGCGCCACCGAATAGGGATAGATGAAGATGATCTCGATGTCGAACATCACGAACAGCATGGCCACGATGTAGAAGCTCACGGGGAAGCGCTCGGGCAACTCGCGGCCCGGCACAATGCCGCATTCGTAGGGCGCTTGCTTCGCCGCCGATGGACGACGAGGGGCCAGTAGCCGTGAGGCCACAAAGCTGACCGCGCCGAACAAAATCGCCACGACCATCAGCGCGATCACAGGCAGGTACTGGCCCATGAGCTAGCTCTTTGCCGGCACAGCGAGACCGCCAGCGCGGTTCACGAGTACCCGTTTGTCGCGAATGTGCAACAAGTAGCAACAAGCGAAGAACACCAGAGCCGAGCCAAACGAGATAATTGCGGCCGGCACACGCTTGCTACCAAGATCGCGAATCATGTACACGTAGCGGTGAGGCTGCGACGGGTCAAGCTCGGCTCGTGCAGGTGCACGACCTGGCTCAGCTCGCTGTGGGAGCAACGGCGCCACTTCGACCACGACCCAGTGCGGCTTGTGCTTGAACGCAATGAAGTCGATCGACTCGCCGATCTTCGGGTAGCGGTCGCCACCCTTGTCGAACACGGACACCACTTGGAACTCGCCGGCCTTGAGCGTGCCATCTTCTTCGATCACGAAACCGCCAGCAGCGGCCGACTCTCCGTAGCTCGGGTCGGTCTCGCCGAGCTGGCGCCAACCCTCTGCGGCCAGCGATGTCCGCACAGCGGAAGCCTGATCGGAGGGCGCTGCGTCAGCAGCAACATCAACCGGCTGTTTGACGACCCCAGCCGCAAAGACCGAGTCTGGCTGCATCAATATCGAGTTGTTACGAACCGGCTGCCACGATGGCTCTTCGCCCTTGAGGCCGATACCGAACGACCACCACACCAATGCCATCACCATCATCCACCCGCTGAGTCCAGCGAGTGCGAGCAAGAAGCCCAAGCGAGCACCGACGTTGGTACCAAGGATCAGGAATGTTGATCCACACAAGGTGCCGACGGAAATGATGATGATGAGAATGCCGCGGATCTGCGGCTCCCAATTGATTGCGAGTAGGGCATGCATTACAGGCTCCGCACGTATTCGATGATGGCTTTGATCTGTCCGTCGGTGAGCATGTTGCCAAAGCCAGGCATACGGCCGCTGCCTTGACCTTGCAGGCCGTATTTCTTGCCCAACTCAGAGCCCTTTTTCACGAAGTCGATCTGGTCGGCCTCGCTGGGGAAGTGAGCGTTCGAGGCGCCTCCGGTGAGGTTGGGCCCCAGGCCGCCTTGGCCGGTTTGGCCAGGATCGCCGTAGCTCCAGCCCTGCGTATGGCAACGTGCGCACGAATACGCACCGCTGTTGGTGTCGAGGTTAAACAGCGCCTCGCCGTACGACTTGTAGGTGCCATCAGCGACAAGCTTGTTGGCTGAATCGGTGATGGCTTGCTGCTGCGAGGCCTCGAGCGTGCCCGTAGGACAGATGCGATCGTCGGGCTCGTTGGCTGCACAACCTGAGCGGGGCAACTGAATGGATTTCAGGTAGGCAATGAGGTTGTCGATCTGCTGAGCGTTCATTGGACCGCCGCCAGCGAGTCCCCAAGGGGACATCGGCGAGAATGGCCGGCCATAGTTGAGAATGAAGCGAACCTCTTCCTCGGTGTAGCGGTAAAACACCGCGTTCAGTGCTGGCGCCTTCCAACTAACAGCCTTGACCTCGTTGGTCTTGGGATCGGTGATTGCATACGCAGCCACGCCGCCCGTAGCTGTCATGCCGCCGTGGCAACCAGCGCAGTTGAAGCCGCCCTTTGCCGTTGGCTGGAACAGTTCTTCGCCCCAGCCCTCGGCGCGCTCCACCGAGTATTCCTTGGCGCCAACCAAGCGTGACGGCTCAAGCACCCAGTACAGCGGCAGGCCGACAACGCTGACCACGAGGAATAACAGTCCAATGAACTGCACCCGCTCGAGGCGGCGCCCTTCGAGGATTTCATCGTCGTAATACTGCTTGCGGTTTGGTGCAAGTTCGATCTCGGATCCGAGCTCGGGTCGCGCCGACTTGCGGTTCGACATTGCGTAGACCACATAGCCCGCCACGATGACGAACAAAATGATGTAGGCAATATTGGTGGTGGTACTCGCCAACATGAATGAATTCACTCCCCGCCCGTAATGCAATGCGGGCCTTCGGCTTCTTGGCCTGTGGTATTGGTTCCGATGGCAGGACCCGGAAGGGCCGCACCACCCAATGTGTCGATGGTGACATCGCCTGTGCCGCTGACCGAGACGATGAAGCGATCCATGCCACGTGGTGCAGGACCGGCCTTCTTCTCGCCGACTCGGTTGTACTGGCTACCGTGGCATGGGCATTCGAACCACTGTGAGCTCTTGCACTCAGGAACTCGGCAACCGAGGTGAGGGCACTTCTGATAGAGCGCTACGAGGCCGGCTTCCATGCCTGGCAAGAGCAGCGAGGGATAAATCTTCTTGGCCTTGGGCACAGCGTCGGCGGGATATGCCGTAATCCACGTGCGCGCCTCGGGCAGGTAGAAGAAGCCGTTGTTGAGACGAATGTTCAACAAGATGTCGTCGAGCTTTCCCGCGCCAACCTTGCCGCCAAAGCCGCCGCCGCCGCCAGTTGGCCACAAGAACGCAACGAAACTGGCCGCTGCAAAGCCACCGAGGCCGAGGCCCATCAGGCCGATGTACGCCCGGTTGAAGAACTTGCGACGCGAGAGACCAATGGCTTCGATGTCGGGCTCAACCCATGGCGACGGCAACAACGTGTCGGCCTTGACCACTGTGGCTGTGCGACTTGCGGTCGCTGCGGCCTCGAGGTCGCGACCTGTTGCGGACTTCTTTGAGCCGGTCGCTGCGGGCTGATCACGCTTTCGGGTTTCGCGCGACAACGCGCCTGCGCCGCGAACATCGGTGCGGCGCGCGGCGGTGAGGAACATCACCGCCGCTAACACGATCACTATTGCAATCGCGATTCCAATTACTGCTCCAGAGTTCAACTCAGGACCTCACAATTCGAAGAAGATGCCGTCACGCCACGGAAGCGTGAAGTTGAATCCAGGACCACGGAAGAACGAACCGATGATGACCAACACAGCCCACGTCATCAAGAACAGGGTCATCATCGAGGTCGCAAACTTGCGATCCTCGGGTTTGATCGATGGGTTCTTATCGATGTACGGCGACAGGATGAGCACAATCAGACCAACGCCAGGAAATGTCACGCCTGCCACCATTGGGTGGAACATGGTGAGCAGTTCCTGAAGGCCCAGGAAGTACCACGGCGCCTTCGAAGGGTTCGGGGTCTTGTTGATGTTGGCGTACTGCAGCAGCGGGGCATTGACGAAGACGCTGAACACGAACGTGAACGCAGTACACGCCAAGGCAGCCACAAATTCGGCGGCGAGCAGGTGCGGCCAGGTGTGCACCTTGTCGACCGGCGAGGCCTTGACCTCTTGGATCGAGCCACTCTTGACCACCGTGAGGAGACGCTGAGTGTGGCCGCCGGGGCCAGCGCCCACGGGCAAACCAGCGCTTGCAGCCGGAGCGGCAACCACGGCAGCGACCTTGTCGAGCACAGCAACACCGCCGCCGGCAGCGGCATCGCTGTCGGTCTTCGATTTTGCCGACCGACTGCGCTCGAGCAGATGCGCAGGAATGCGCGGATCTGATGCAGGGGCTTCGGCGCTTGGTGCAGCGGCCGCGGGCGCGGCTTCTTCTGCAGCCTTATCGCGAGCGGCTTGCGCTCGCTTGAGCAGGTGCTCTGGGATTTCAGTCATGGCTCAACACCCTTCGATCACAACGGCTAATCACAGCGGGCCCGAAATGCCGCCGTCTTTACGGACACGCCAGAAGTGGATGGCCATAAAGATGACAATGATGAACGGGAAGAACAACACGTGAAGTACGTACCACCGCAGCAACGTCTCGGGGCCGATTTCGGCCCCGCCAAGTAAGACGAATCTCACCTGCGATCCGAGCACCGGCGTGTACCCCATCATGTTGGTACCCACCGTCACCGCCCACAGTGCCAACTGGTCCCATGGGAGCAGGTAGCCGGTGAACGACAACATCAAAGTGAGCACCAGCAAGATGATGCCGATCACCCAGTTGAACTCGCGAGGAGCCTTGTAGGCGCCGTGGTAAAACACGCGGGCCATGTGCAAGAAAACGCTCAGCACCATGAGGTGCGCACCCCATCGGTGCATATTTCGCACAAGTAAGCCGAACGCCACCGACGTCTGCAAGTTGTTGATGTCGTTCCAGGCCTGCGTTGCTTCGGGCCGGTAGAAGAACATCAAGAAGATGCCAGTGACGGTGAGCAGAATAAACAAGAAGAAGCTCAGCCCGCCAAGGCACAGCGTGTAGCTCACCTTGACTGCGTGACGCTTCACCTTCACTGGGTGCAGGTGATACAGCACCGAGTTCATGATGACGTAACTGCGGTTACGCGGGCTATCGGTGTAGCCCTTTCGGAAGATGCTGCCAGGGCGGAAAATGCTGTTCCACGCCTGACTGCCTTGTACCGATCCGTTGACCTTGGTGACGCGGTCTTTCAGCGTCGGTCGTGGATTCTCATCGAGGATATTGGCCATGATCTGTGGTCTCCTCTACAGCCGCAAGCCGTAGGCGTAGCCGTGATTGTTCGTACGTGTATGCGAATCGCCGGTGGCTCCTGCCGTGCCGACTTTGCCCAAAATGATGACTCCGGTTGGGCAACGATCGACGCACAGTGCGCAACGGGTGCACACGTCGTCGTCGATGATGAACAGCACATTGTCTGCTGGGTCGCTACCCGGCATTTCTGTGCCTGTTGCTTCAGCGATGGCCTCAGGGGCCACCATGTGAATGCATTTCCAAGGGCAGATATCGACGCAGCCTTCGCACATGATGCACTCGGTCTGGTCAATATGAATGAACTGCTTGGGCTTCACCGCCTTGCTGAGGTAGTCGGCATCAACCTCGACGAGTTGATACTCAGAGGACCACAGCGGCATTGGTGGATTGGCGTCGGTACGTGCCATGAGATCAGGCCTTCTTCACCAGTGGGCGACCATAGGTGCTGGTGGCCAGCTCGGTGCTTGCGGTCTTCTTGCCGCGGTTTTGCCACCAGATCCAAATCCAGATCTGAAGGGCGAAGAAGATCAAGTGAATGACGACAACGATGATGTCGCGAATCTCTTGGTACGAGACGGTGAAGGGAAAGTGACCGCCGTACACCTTGGCCTTCAAGATGTCGAACGGGCCGAAGAGCAACTTCTGCTTGTTCCACTCGAGGTTCTTGTCGGCGTGCTGGATCCAGCGGTCGGGCACAACGCCATAGGCGATGAACATGACCGTGCTTGCGTACACGGCCGCGAGCATTGACTCACCCCATGTGAAGGGGGTGCCGATGGGTCGTCGTTTGCCATAGGGGATGGCAGCGAGCGTGAGCACCAACGTCAGCGCAAACGAAAAGAGAAACGCTTGGTTGACGCCAGGCCATGTGGAGATGTCGATTGCGAGGAGCAACGTGACCTCGCCTTTCCGTTTTTGGGCGTGTTGAAATTGAACGCGAACTTGTAGTTGTGAAACTACGCACGAACTGTAGTCGCGCATACCCCCGCAACTTCCAGTTTGAACACAACTGAAGTCGCGAATGGCACTGCTTGCCTACAGGTTTACCACGCGCACCCCCATCGACAGCATGGTTGTGAATTAGTGCAAGAAAGTTCGGGCTCGGCTCAACCCGGCGCTTCACGACGACATGAGCTCTCGCACAGCTCGAGTTCGTGGCGGATGTACTGGGACTTAGCGTAGTAATTCATGTTTCGAGCGCGCCGCGCTCTACAGTGGCGGGTCGTAGTAAACCTTGAGTCGTACGTGTCTCGCACAGACGCTGCGAAAGGAATCCAGTGACTGAAATTCCCGAGCATCTCCTGAAGCGCTCCAAAGAGCGCCGAACAGCCGAAGGCGCCGACACGCCTGCTGGCGCGACCCCTGCCGCTGCCACCGCAGCAACGCCAGCCGTCGCCGCAGCAGCAAGTGCTCCGGCGAAGTCGGCACCAGCCGCACCGCCGGCAGCGCGACCCGACCCAGCCTTCATCGCTGCGGCCAAGACTCGCAAGAAGATTCCGTTTTGGGCAATGGCCACACTGAGCCTGCTGCCCATTTGGGGCTTCATGTACGTGCAGGGCCTCAAGCCACAAGCTCGCGAAGTCACCGGCCCCATCGCCGAGGGCGTTGTTGTGTATGCGGGCTGCGCGTCATGCCACGGCGCCACCGGCGCCGGCGGCGTTGGTCGCCCATTCACAGCCGGTGCCGTGCAAAAGACCTTCCCCCACATCGAAGACCAGTTGAACCTTGTCTACACGGGTAGCCAGGCCTACAAAGACACCGGCGTTGGCGCCTATGGCGATGCGTCGTTGGGCCGCCTCGGCTACAACGGCAATTACATGCCAATGCAGGGCACCAAGAGTGGCGGTGCGCTCACCGAAGCACAGATCGTGGCCGTTGTTTGCCACGTGCGCTACGACCTTGGTGGTGCCGATCCAACCAGCGAGCAGTGGGCAACCGAGTACGAACTTTGGTGTAGCCCCGAAGCCAAGATCTATGCAGCCATCCAGGACGGCTCCGCAAACTTCGACAATGTCGACACGGTGTTCAAGGCCGACAAGGTTCTGCCCGTCGGCACGGTTCCCCGCCCAGGCACACCAGCCGGCAAATAGTCGCTATGCCTTTGCGGCCTGGCACAGGTTGGCCCGGTCATGACCGAGCCTGACCACGCGTGCGAGGTTCTTGTAGTCGGCGGCGGCCCATCAGGCGCTGCCGCCGCGTATTGGCTTGCCAAGCGTGGCCACTCGGTCACCATTGTTGAGAAGAACAGTTTTCCGAGAGACAAAACCTGTGGCGATGCCCTGACCCCGCGTGGGGTCAAGCAGCTCGTCGATATGGGGCTGTCAACAACGCTGACCACGTTCCATCAAGTGAACGGGCTGCGCCTTGTGGCGAGCGGCCGCGAACTCGAATTGCCATGGCCCTCGCATGCCATCTATCCCGACCACGGGTTCGTGGTGCGTCGTAACGAACTCGACGGCATCGTTGCCGCCAACGCCGTTGCGGCTGGCGCCACGTTGATTCAGGGTTGCGAGGCGTTGACCCCAATCGTCGAACGAGGTTTCGTTCGCGGCGCGATGGTGCAACCCGAAGGCGGCGAACCATACGAGTTGCACGCCAAGTACGTGGTAGTGGCCGACGGTGCCGACAGTCGTTTCGGGCGATCACTCGGAACATTCCGCACGCGCGATTGGCCATTCGGCACCGCCATCCGGGCCTACTGGGAATCGCCACGGCACAACGAAGTTCTCATCGAATCAGTGCTCGACGTGAAAGACCGAAAGGGCAATGTCTTGCCCGGTTACGGGTGGATCTTTCCTGTTGGCGACGGCACCGTCAACGTAGGCGTCGGGTTGCTCAGCACATTTCGCGATTTCAAGAGCGTGAACCCAGCACACCTGCTCGAGTCGCATGCGCAATCAATCGCCGAACGTTGGCAGATCTCGCCCGACCAAGCCCTGTGCGACCCGGCGTCGGGTCGCATCCCAATGGGCGGCTCTATCGGGCCCATCGCAGGGCCTACCTACTTGGTCGTTGGCGACGCTGCAGGCAGCGTCAATCCGTTCAACGGCGAGGGCATCGACTACGCATACGAGACCGCCCGCATGGCCGCCGACGTATTGCACGAAGCACTGAGTTCGCACGACGCCTCGGTGCTGCAGCGCTATCCGCGGTTACTCGACGATGAATTCGGGCAGTACTTCAAAATGGCCCGTCTGTTTGCTCGAATCATCGGGCGTCCCGCGCTCATGCGCGAACTCACGCGAGCCGGAATGCACAATCGCTCGCTGATGGAATGGGCACTGCGCATCATGTCGAATCTGCTTCGCCCCGACGAGATGGGTCCAGCCGAGATTGCCTACAAAGCAATCGACAAGATCGTGCGTTTGGCCCCGAACGCATAGGCCTTGATTAGACCTTTGCCTCGCCGAAGTATTCGCCAGCCACCACGCTGTGTTTGCGGGCGATTGCGCCGCTGATCGCTGAGTACACCAAGTTGTTGAGATCGCGGACCTTGAAGTTGTAGTACCGACGAGCAGCCGCAAGGCGATCCTCGGTGGTCGCAAGTTCGGTTTGCAGCGCGAGAAACGATTCGCTCGTGCGCAGCGTGGGCATCGCTTCTGCCAACACGAAAACCTGTGGCAGCAACGAACGTATCTCTGCATCGGCTGCAGCGATCGCCTCCCTGCTTGCCCCGGCCGCCGCGCCTGCCGAGCGGGCGCGCACGACTTGTTCGATGAGCGAGCGCTCGTGTTCTGCGTTGGCCTGAACCACTGCCACCAAGTTGGGAATGAGGTCATTTCGCCGCTGCAATTCGGCTTCGATGCCGGCCCATGCCGTGCTCACCCGGTTGGCCGCTAAGCGCAAACCGTTATACAACAAGGCGTACGAAAGGCCGCCAACTCCGATCAGGGAAAGCAGGGCGAGAACGAGTCCCTTCACGGCGAGGGACGCCCTTCAGGTGGATAGAGCGACTGCATCACGGTTGGCATGTGGGACACCAACGCCTCCGAACGCACGAGAAGGTCGGGGAGTTGCTCAGGCGATCGTCGGTCGTCTACTGCAAGCAGCCACGAACCAAGGAGATAGAGATCAAGCTCACACGGGACCTCGAGCAGCCAGCCCATCATCGACGGATCCAGCAAGGCAGTAGCGAACTGCTTGTCGGCCGAGGTGATTCGGTAACGGTCGTTGAACGTTGGGCTTTCAAGCTCGATGTCGTCGAGCCCAACTTTGTTCAACAGGCGAGTGGCGAAACCCTCGGGGCGCAGACGCGTGCGCATCGCGTCGAACGGCAGAGCAACCAACGCGCAGGTGTGGTTGTACACCTGGCGATTTTTACCCGAACCGGTGACATAGCGGTACTGGAACACTCGATTCGAGTAGGACCCTGGACGCCACATCGTGAAGGTTGCGTCGTTGCTCGAACCCCGCTGCAAGAATTCGAAATCGAGCGACGTGATGTTTGAAGGATCGCCTGGGTCGAACTCGAGACCATTGGCCGCGGCCACAGCGCGATAGCGCGCAAGGCGACGTTTGTTGTACTCGTTGTTCCCAACGAATACGAGAATCGCCAGCGCAACAACGAATACGACTCCGAGAACCTGCATGCGAACCGAGATCCTGTCTGTGCGACTACTTCACTGAGTTGAGCAACGCCTGTGGGGCCGCGCGAAGTGCCTCGGTTGCAGCGCTTGGCGGCATGGCATCGCAGGCCTTGGCAGCAGCGGCAACATACGTGGCAGCAACCTCAATCGCCTCGGCAATACCCGAGCCCGCACGCACGATGGAGAGCGCCTTATCGCAGACCACTGCATCGAGCGGATGGCCGAGCATGTCGCGCAACTCGTCGCTCGCTGGCGACTTCTGAGCGAGGGTGCGCAGCACTGGCAGCGTGTAGACGCCTTCGACCATGTCGTGACCCGCTGGCTTACCCAATTGCTCGTCGGTGGCGACGATGTCGAGCACGTCGTCGACAATCTGAAAGACCATTCCGTAGGCCAAGCCAAAATCAGTAAGTGCGTCGATCACCGGGCGATCGAGTTGAGCAACAATGCCGCCGATACGTGTTGCCGTGCTGAACAACGAGGCGCTCTTGCCTTCGATCGACGACAAGTACGACGACTCGGGACGGCTGACGTCGTAGGTATGACGCAGTTGTTCGATTTCGCCCTCGCACAGCCGAGCGATGGTGTTACCCAACAGCCCAGCAACCTCGGCGCCAAGCGATGCTGCAATCTCAGATGCCCGCGCCAGCAAAAAGTCGCCAGCGAGAATCGCTTGCAGATTGCCCCACTTGGCATTCACCGTCTCGACTCCACGGCGGGTCGCTGACTCGTCGATGACGTCGTCGTGATACAACGACCCGGTCTGCACGAGCTCGCACGCAATTCCACCCTGAATGGCTTCGTCAAGGCACGGGCCATTGCCCACCTGACATGCCACTGCGGTGAGCACCGGCCGAACACGCTTGCCGCCCGCCACGATGAGATGACGCGCCAACTCGTTGAGATATGCGTCTTTCGTGTGGACCGACGCAAGGAGTGCGTCCTCGATCCGCACTCGGTCTCCGGTCATGCCCGGCAGCGAAAACAAAGGCGTGTTTGCCACACCGCAAGGCTAGGCCACCGCAACGAAAACTGACGACTACTCGGCACAGCATCGTCATTGGTGATCGGTGTGGCAGAGATACTGCTACCCAGCGCCACACTGTGCCACCCCACGTATACACTCCAAACCAAGTATCCACCGTCTCTGAAAGGGCGGGCATGTTCGAACGCTTTACAGATAGGGCTCGTCGAGTTGTCGTTCTAGCGCAAGAAGAAGCGCGACTACTCAATCACAGCTACATCGGCACTGAGCACATTCTGCTCGGCCTCATTCACGAGGGCGAAGGTGTCGCGGCCAAGGCCATGGAATCCCTCGGCATCTCGCTCGAGGCCGTTCGCAGTCAGGTCGAGGAAATCATTGGCCAGGGTGGCTCATCGCCGTCGGGACACATTCCCTTCACCCCTCGCGCCAAGAAGGTTCTCGAACTCTCACTGCGCGAAGCACTGCAGCTTGGCCACAACTACATCGGCACTGAGCACATCCTGCTCGGCCTCATCCGCGAGGGCGAAGGCGTTGCCGCACAAGTGCTCGTCAAGCTCGGCGCCGATCTCAGCCGTGTTCGCCAACAGGTGATCCAACTGCTCTCGGGTTACCAGGGCGGCCAAGGCAAGCCAGGCGAACCCACAGGCGCAGCTCCCGGAGCCGGCGCTGGCGGTAAAGAAGAAGCTGGCGACAAGGGCAACAGCCAGATCCTCGATCAGTTTGGGCGCAACCTCACCCAGCTCGCTCGCGAGAAGAAGCTCGATCCTGTTATCGGCCGCTCGCGTGAACTCGAGCGAGTGATGCAGATCCTCAGCCGCCGCACCAAGAACAACCCTGTTCTCATTGGCGAGCCCGGCGTCGGCAAGACCGCCATCGTCGAAGGTCTCGCTCAGAAGATCGTTTCTAACGACATCCCCGACACCTTGCGCAACAAGCAGCTCTACACGCTCGACCTTGGCGCATTGGTTGCCGGTAGCCGTTACCGCGGCGATTTCGAAGAGCGCTTGAAAAAGGTTCTCAAAGAGATCAAGACGCGTGGCGACATCGTGTTGTTCATCGACGAGATCCACACCCTGGTTGGCGCCGGTGCTGCCGAGGGTGCCATCGATGCTGCCTCGATCCTCAAGCCAATGCTGGCTCGTGGCGAGTTGCAGACCATTGGCGCAACCACCACCGACGAATATCGCAAGCACCTCGAAAAAGATGCAGCGCTTGAGCGCCGCTTCCAGCCGGTGAAGGTCGAAGAGCCAACCGTTGCTCACACGATCGAGATCCTCAAGGGCATCCGCGATAAGTACGAAGCCCACCACCGGGTCACCATCACCGATCAGGCCCTGGTTGCCGCGGCAAACCTCGCCGACCGCTACATCGCCGATCGTCACCTGCCCGATAAGGCCATCGACCTCATCGACGAAGCTGGTAGCCGTCTGCGCATCAAGCGCATGGGTACCCCGCCAGACCTGAAAGAGCTCGAGTCGAAGCTCACCGAAGTGCAAGAAGGCAAAAAGAAGGCTGTTGAAGAGCAGCGCTTCGAAGAAGCCGGCCGCCTTCGCGATCAGGAAAAGACCCTGCTCGAAGAGAAGTCCACCAAGGAAGCCGAAGTGAAGGCCAGCGGCGTCGATCTGTTCGACGAAGTCGACGAAGAAGCCGTCGCCGAAGTGCTCAGCTTGTGGACTGGCATCCCGGTGTACAAGCTCACCGAAGAAGAGACGCAGAAGCTGCTCAACATGGAAGCCGAGCTGCACAAGCGCATCATCGGTCAAGAGAACGCGATCAAGGCGGTCAGCCAGAGCATTCGTCGTACGCGTGCAGGTCTCAAAGATCCCAAGCGCCCCAGCGGCTCGTTCATCTTCTTGGGCCCAACGGGCGTGGGTAAGACCGAGCTCGCCAAGACACTCACCGAGTTCTTGTTCGGCGATGACACCGCGTTGATCTCGCTCGACATGAGCGAGTACATGGAGAAGCACACCGTGAGCCGCCTCGTCGGTGCGCCCCCCGGATACGTCGGATACGAAGAGGGCGGCCAACTCACCGAAGCCGTGCGCCGCAAGCCATTCAGCGTGGTGCTGTTCGACGAAATCGAAAAAGCTCACCCCGATGTCTTCAACATCTTGTTGCAGATTCTCGAAGAAGGCCGTCTCACCGACAGCCAGGGCCGCGCAGTCGACTTCCGCAACACCGTGTTGATCATGACGAGCAACCTCGGTACCCAAGATCTGCGTAAGGCCAACGTTGGCTTCACCCGCAACGACGAAGCCGTGAGCTACGAGCGCATGAAGGACAAGGTCATGGATGCGCTCAAGACGCACTTCCGTCCCGAGTTCCTCAACCGCATCGACGACGTCGTGGTCTTCCACGAACTCGCCCAGAGCGAAGTGGTGCAGATGGTCGACTTGATGACCAAGCGCCTCATCGGCCAACTCGAAACTCGCGGCCTCGGCATCGAGCTCACCGAGAGCGCCAAAGAGTTGCTGTCCCGCAAGGGCTACGACCCGCAGTTGGGTGCACGTCCGTTGCGCCGTGCCATTCAGCGCATGGTCGAGGACCCACTCTCGGAGAAAATCCTCAACAAGGATTTCCGCGCTGGCGAGATCATCGTTGTTGACACCGAAGACGATCCAGATCGTCCCGGCGAACAACGCATCGCGTTCAGCTCGGTCGAAGGCTTCCTACCACCACCTGCCATCGAGTTGGCGGGCGCTGGCGATGGTGGGCCTCCTGCCGGCGGCACCGAATAGCTCAGCCCAACGGGGCTACACCGGCTGGGCTCGCACCCATCCCATCATTACGACGTGCGTTGAGTGTGGGTGTCTTGCTGCGTCAGCACATGTAGCCGCTGCAAGCCAGCCTTCTTCGGCGTTGCCGCAAACCGCTTTGGTGTGGCCAATACCCACACCAACACCAGGCCAACCACTTCGGGGATGTGCCGAGATTCGGTCAGTGCTGGCACACGGCCCTGCGCAATGTCGATGACCGCTGTAACCGCGAGACACCCAGCCAACGATGCAGTCAACGGCAACATGCCGCGGGCCTTGGCAGGGCGCAACGCAACGACCATGAGACCGATTGCGTAGGCGACGGCGAACGAACCCAAGTGGCGCGCCGAATGTTCGTCGCTGCCCCGCGAATGACCGAGCAACAGCGCCGGCACCGAGAACACCAGAATCTGCGCCGACACAACGGCAAGAGCGAGGCGTAACACCCACCACACCGATCCACGATCGTTGGCTCGCGCCGTCTTGACCACGTGGGCCGACAGGTCGGGGATCGTGGCGGCAAGCTCGGCCGACGACGTGCGCGGCAGCACGTGAATGCCGTCGGCAAACGTGCGACACGAGACGCAGCCGGACAAGTGCGCTTCGAGCAGGCGCGGATCGATGGTGTCGGGCTCGCCGTCGGCACGAGCCGAGATCGCTTCTTCCCACAGGTCACACTGCATGAACACATAGTGCCATTTGTGAGCCATCGAGTTCCCAGTACATGCAGAATTTGTGAACTTCGTGACGGTCAACGAAGCGCCGAGGCCGCACCCCTGTCACGACTACCGCACTAGCGGATCGGAACGACCGTGGTCCATTGCACCTTGTCGAACGAGTTGTAGATCGCACTGATGTGCAACGTCCACGACGCTGGATAGGGAAAGATCGCAGCGGCGGTGGTGTAGTGGCCCACTCCGGCTGTAGAGACCTCGATCGCAATTGGGTCTATCGAGCGACTGGGATCGCTGATCTCAACGGTCACCGAGTCTGGCCCAGCGGTGCTGATCGTTGGACTCGTGATGTAGAGGTGCAGATCGTTGGAGCCCACCCCGCCTGGCGACACCACCACCGACACGATGTAGTCGTTGCTGACCAACGATTGCGAGAACGTAGTTGGTCCGTTGGCCACCGTTGGGTTCGCAGCGATGAGCAACGACGTGACGCCCAAGATGACAACAGCCAGAACGGCTTCGATGACGACAACACGCACCAAACGCGCCCGGTCGATGGTGACCGAATCGGCGGTGATGCGACCGAGGGCCTTGCCGTGAGTTGCCTGCCGACTCACGGCGGCAATCGCGATGAGCATGGCCACCGCGATGACCTTCCAGATCAACAGCGTTCCGTAGCTCGTGTTGGTCAGTGCGTTGAGCGAACCGAGTTGACGCAGCGCCTGCACGACTCCGCTGAGCGCCACGACAACAATAGAAACGAACGCCACCTTCGAGAACCGGCGAACCGAAGAGTCGTCGATTTCGGCGAAGCTCACCAGCACTGCAACCAAGCCGCCGAGCCACACGGCCATGCCGCCGAGGTGCGCCACGGTGGCAACGATCCCGATGATCTGCCAACGACCCGTGGCTCCATGTCCGCCAAAAGCCGAGGCGACTCCGACAGCGAGCAGGCCAGCACCAAGCAGTGCACGCCACCACACACTGGCACGTCGGGAAACGGTGAGCGTGAGAGCAATACCGCACACCAAGATCACTGCGGCGCGCACGGCCCATGCCACGCCAACTCGCGAGTCGAGCATCGAGCTCCACGCCGACGAATCGGTAATCACTGCGAGCGACTGACCGGTTGCATATGCCACCTCAAGCGGCAGTGCGATTGCTCCGGCAATGGCACCGACTGCCGCTGAGATCAACGTGATAAGGCGCAGGCGCGAACTCAGCGAAACAACACCGAGCAATACGGCAGCCATAACGCCGAACACGACGGCGAGTGCCAAAGCAACGAGGCCGCGGCTGACGGCCAACCCCACCTCGGCCGGCGTGCTTGCTGCTTTGCGGCTGAGAATGCCATCGAGTAGCCCCGAGGTGAGCGTTGACGTTGCGCCAACTTGAAAGGTGTACGCGGCGTGCACCGGATGCGAGTCGGATGAAACGACGCTCCAATCGACAACGTACGAACCGTCGGCAAGATCGCCGAGTGCAACCCGTACTTGCTCGGTATGACCAGCCGGATGGGTGGCCTTGCCGATGTCGACTTGGTTGCCGGCGCCGTCGAACAGACGAATGGCTCCGAGGCTGATCTCGATGGGTTCGGTGAACACCAGCGTGATGCTGGTTGGTGCGGTGTCAAGAACAGCGCCCGGGGCCGGGTCGCTCGACAACAACTGAGCGTGGGCAAGCGCCGGGGACGATGCGAACAACAGCCCGGCGAACGACATCAACAGCACCACTGCTGGCAGCCGCCGCCATGACGCGCGACTCAAGACCGCTGAACGTGCCGTTGTCATTCGGCAGGCTGCGCAGCGGGCACTGGCTTGGGGCTGAGCCAGGCAACGATC
>CANNMD010000005.1 GCA_947505655.1 Acidimicrobiaceae bacterium
CGCCGACCTTGGCGCCGACGAGTTGATCGTCGAAGCCGCCAGCAACCCAACCCTTGCCGACTTCGTAGAGCCAATCTTCGGTGTTGAGACCGACAACTGGCTCGCCGTTACGCAGACCCTGCAGGTTGAGCGTGACCTGATCGCCAAGGGCGATGGCCCGCTCGACATCGGCGAGGGTGCCCTGACGACTGAGTTCTTTCTTTACCTCGGCGTCGATATCGGCGTCGGTGCAGGTGATGGCCGGGACTTCGACACGCAAGCCGCCGTAGCCGGGCACGGTGACCTCGGGGCGGATCTCACACGTTGCGTCGAACGAGATCGGACCACTCTCTTCGCCGCCGGTGATTTCGATTTCGGGCGTAGCGATGAGGTCGACATCGTGCTCTCGCACGGCCTGCGCCAAATAGTTCGGCACGCCATCGCGAAGTGCTTGCTCGCGAGCGGCTGCAATGCCGATGCGGGCTTCGAGCACTTTGCGAGGAGCTTTACCGGCTCGAAAGCCTGGCAACCGCACCTCACGAGCGATCTTTTTGAATGCTGAGTCAATGTCGCGATCAAACTCGGTTTCGTCAACGGCGACCGACAGCTTGACCTTGTTTCCCTCTAGGGATTCGAGAGTGCTTTTCACAGGTGGCCGAGTGTATCGGCGCAGAAAGATGCAACGACTCCCTCTCATCGGGCAGAATGGAACCTGTGACGTTCTGGAAACCCCACGCCCTCGCCAAACCACACGCAGACCAGCTCGAGTTGAGCATGGGCGATCGTGTGACCTCAACCATCGAACTCGACGGCGTGCCCGTGGGTACCGCTGGCCGCGTGATTCTGGCAAATGGGTTCAACTGGCAGCGCTACCGGGTGCTTTTCGCCAATGGCGCCGAACACGGCGATCTTGATCACCGCTCCATTGCCCCAGCAGGCAAGACCGCAAAGCGCCTCGCGAAAGCGGCAGCAAAGCGCTGAGCAACGCGTTGAGCGAGGGCGTTAGTCGTTCTTGCGGGATTGGCTCATATCGAGCCGGGCGGCATACACGGCAGCTTCGGTGCGCCGGTGCATGCCCATCTTGCCGAGCAAGGTAGACACGTAGTTCTTCACCGTCTTTTCGGCGAGGAACATCTCGGCACCGATCTGGCGGTTCGTCATACCTTCACCAATGAGTTCGAGCAAACGCCGTTCTTGCGGGCTCAAATGGACCAGACGATCGTCTTCGGGCTCGGGCGAACGAAGCCGTGCCAACACTTTGCCAGTGACGGCCGGATCGAGCAGTGACTCGCCAAGCGACACGCGCATCACGGCAGACACCAACTCTGAGCCACGGATCTGCTTGAGCACGTACCCAGAAGCGCCAGCCATGATGGCTTCGAAGAGCGCATCGTCGTCGCTGTACGACGTGAGCATCAGGCAATGGATGTGTGGGAACTCGCTGCGGATCTCGCGGCACACCTCGACGCCGTTGCCGTCGGGAATGCGCACATCGAGCACCGCCACATCGGGTTGTGATGCGCGCACCCGAGCCAAGGTCTCGCTGGCACTGGAGGCCTCGCCAACCACTTCGATTTGACCGGAAGCCTCAAGCAGGGACCGGACGCCCTGACGAACGACCTCATGATCGTCGAGGAGAAAGACGCGCACCTTTGCAGACATTCAGCTATTTGACCACGGGAGAGGGGCCGCATATAGGGACTTAAGTCATATTTTTCGGTGACCAAATGTGGGCTATGGTTCCTCAATGGAGTCGACCAACTTGAGTCAACTACCCGCCATCGCGGTGATGGAAGCATCACCAGACGGGCTTGTGCTGTGCGACGACACCGGCACCATCTTGTTTGCCAACGAAGCAATGTCGGCAATGTCGGGCTATCACAAGGCCGAATTGGTCGGTCAGCGCATCGAGGTGTTGGTGCCCACGTCGGCACGACCGTCGCACCCCACGTTGCGATCCGGGTTTGTGAAAGCCGACGCTTCGCGGCCCATGGGACCAGCCGGCGACGTTCGAATGCTGCACCGTGACGGCACCGAAATTGCTGTCTCCATCGCCCTGAGCATGCTGAACAACGAAAGCGGACACTCGGTAGTTGCCAGCGTTCGCGACATCTCCGAGCGCGTCAAGCTCGAGCGGCGCCTTCAAACCACCAACGAAGCGCTGGCGCTCGTGACCGAGCGAGAGCGCATTGCCCGCGACCTGCACGACACGGCTCTGCAGCACCTCTACGCGTTGGGTCTTGAGTTGCAGGCACTCGAAATGTTGGTTGACCCGGCCATGACAACGCGAGTCACCTCAGCGGTTGACCAAATCGATCACGCGATCCGCGAGATCCGAACCACAGTTTTCACGCTGGGCTCTGCGCAACGACAAGGGTCATTTGGCCAGGAGATTCAGGCGCTGATTCGTCAAGCGACTCGCCTGTTGGGGTTCACCCCTCGGCTCGTTATCGACGGCGCTGCGCAACTGCTCATTCCCGCTGATGTGCGTATCGAGTTGTTCGCCGTGGTCCGCGAAGCACTTGGCAACGTGGCACGTCATGCGCACGCAACCGAAGTGCTCGTCGAGATCCGCGTTGAAGACGAACTCACCGCCACCATCGACGACAACGGCGTCGGCATCGCTCCGAATGCGCTCGGTCACGGCAATGGTTTGGGCAATCTGGCGGCGCGCGCCGACGGCCTTGGTGGAAGCTTCGAGATCAAGGCCAAGCCCTCTGGGGGCACGCTGGTCACCTGGAACGTGCCGCTCTAACCAGCCGATTTCGCGAATCAGTGACCAAAGTCCCGAGCCCTTGAGACGATCGTCCCTAGGACGCCGCGCGTGGCCCAATCACAATGGCGGCCATGAACAATGATGAAAGGTCTGTGCTGGCTGTCGGAGGATTTGGACTCGGGGTGGTTGCGCTGGCCTTTGCCGGTTTTGCGATATCTCGCTCGGGCGACTCAGGCTCAAACGGCGGGGTAACCGCAGCAGTCACAACCACCGCTGTCGATGTGAACCTCACCGAGTTCGCGATGACACCCAACATGCTCGACGTGCCGCCCGGAGACGTGACCATTCGTGTCACCAACTCAGGCAACGTGGCACACAACTTCAGTATCCCCGAACGGAACCTCACCACGCGAGACCTGCAGCCCGGCGAAGCCCAGACCATCACCCTCAAGAACGCAACCACCGGCGAACTCCCCTTCCTGTGCACCATCCCCGGGCACTCAGCTTCGGGAATGACCGGCATGGCGCATGTTTCAGCCGATAACTCGGCCACCACAACTCCGGCTCCCCCGACAACGATGTCGTATCAGGAGATGGACAAGGCCATGACCGAACGAGCAATGCGGTTCGTGAACGAGCCCAAGAGCACATTCGGCGGCTCTGCTCTTGAGCCAAAGATTCTCGCCGACGGCACCAAGGAGTTCGAGCTCACCACCTCGATCATCGACTGGGAAGTAGAGCCCGGCAAGATCGTGAAGGCATGGACCTATAACGGCATGGTTCCTGGTCCGTCGATCCGGGTCGAAGTAGGCGACAAGGTCAGAATTGTTCTCAAGAACGAACTGCCAGAATCAACCGACATCCACTGGCACGGCGTCCGGGTACCCAACGCGATGGACGGCGTAGATCCATACACGCAGGATCCAGTGGAGCCAGGCAAGTCGTTTATCTATGAGTTCACGGCGCTTGAGCCTGCGGTGGGGATGTACCACTCGCACCACAACGCTCAGACCCAGATCCCCAATGGCTTAGCCGGAGCCTTCATCATCGGCGACATGCCGTTGCCCGCATCGCTGGCCGACAAGGGAATCACCAAGATCGACAAGACAGTGAACATGATGCTCAACGACGCTGGCACCATCGGGCTCACGCTGAATGGCAAGAGCTTCCCCGCCACCGAGGCGTACTCGGCCAACGTGGGCGAGACGATGCTCGTGAACTACTTCAACGAAGGCCTCACAGCCCACCCAATGCACATGCACCAGCCCGTCGGCTGGATCATCGCCAAGGACGGCGTGCCGCTCAAGGATCCGGTGGCACAAGACACCATCCTCGTTGCTCCAGGCGAGCGCTACACGGTGGTGTACCACTTCGTTGACCCAGGCGTATGGGCGTGGCACTGTCACATCCTCACCCACGCCGAAGGCCCACAGGGCATGTTCGGAATGGTCACGGCGGTCATCGTCAAGTAACAAGTCCTCGTGTGCCGCCGACCGACCCAGCGTGGTCGGTGGCACACGACCACCAAACGACTCGTTGCACTATTTGCCCCCGCAAGCACCGTTGGAGATGCGATCGGCCGATATGATGCGGCGAAACGGAATGTGGCGCAGCTTGGTAGCGCACCTGCTTTGGGAGCAGGGGGTCGGAGGTTCGAATCCTCTCATTCCGACCATTGTTTGACGGCTGGCTACGTGCCGCCGAGCGCGGCGCCGCTGCTCAAGGCCAAATCAAGGGCAACAACGAGCGATATCAACGAAGCTTCTGGAGCGGGTGACCGGAATCGAACCGGCGTCATCAGCTTGGAAGGCTGAGGTTCTAACCGCTGAACTACACCCGCGTGAACGGGGGTGAGGTTATCAGCCGCGGCGCGATCCGCCGCCTCTGCTTGAGCTACGAACGCAACCGATTGCTACGTGTTCAGCCCTGTGGTTCGAACAGCTGAAAGAAGTTGGGCTGATATGCCTCGTTGGGGCGAGCCCGCACTGCGGCATCGAGCAGTTCGGCATCGGCGCCCACAAGCACTCGCCACTGCTCGTTCTTGACCGCATTCAAGATGATGGTGGCTGCCTCAGCAGCAGTCATTGGTGCGTTGTCGCGGAACAGTTCGCCCATGCCCTCGACATCGATGAGACCCGCATCGATGGTGGAGCTGTTGAGCTTCATCGAGTTGATCACGATGGACGTCCCGATGTGGCCGGGCATAACCACCGACGCACGCAGGTGCGGCGCGTTGAGGGCGAAGTCGGTGATGAGCGCTTCGGTGAAGCCCTTTACAGCGAACTTGGCTGAGCAGTAGGCGCTGTGGGCCGTGTCTGGTCCGACCGACGCCCAGAATCCATTGACCGAACTGGTGTTGATGACATGGCCGACGGGTGCCTGCATGAGCAACGGCATGAACGCGCGGGTGTTGAGATACACGCCGTTCCAGCACACGGCGAAGGTCTTGTCCCACTGGGCGCGATCGCCGTTAACGATGCTGCCACCGCCCGCAATACCGGCGTTGTTGAACAACAGGTTCACGTGTGGGCGCCACTCGGCGACTGCATCGCGAAACGCGAGAATCTGTTCTTCGCTGGAGACATCGGCGATCACTTCGAGGACCTGGCCGGTGTTGCCATCTTCGGCGCACATTGCTGCCGTCTGGCGAAGGTTCTCACCGATGACATCGCACACCGCAACGTCGCACCCATCGGCAGTGAGTTGGCGAACAAGCTCGCGACCCATGCCCGTGCCTGCGCCCGTAACAACCGCGACGCGACCTGCAAAACCGTTCTCGAACCGTTCGCTCATGACATTGCTCCTCTGACTGATATGGCCTTGCGATTGTAGCCAACCCACTGAGGTCGAGCCCGTTTGGCCGACCCACCGAAATGGCAGATTTGTAGAGTATCGGCTTCGGCACAATGCGACGAGGCGACCAACCACCGCGGAATTATTGACTCAATAAATATTGAGTGATTATGCTGCCCATGTGGCTTCCGTAGATCTTCGAGCAAACAGACACGCTGCACTCGGCGATGCCGGCCGGTTGGCGATAGTCGACGAGCTCTCGTTGTCTGATCGCACACCCACCGAACTGCGCACGCTGCTCGGAATCGAGTCGAACCTGTTGGCCCATCACCTCGCTGTACTTGAAGGCGTCGGGATGATCACTCGTTCGACCTCGAGCGGTGATGCACGCCGCAAGTACGTGCGGCTCACTCATGACACACTGGTTGATCTCGGCCCCAAGCGCTCCATCACGCGCGGCAAGGCATTGTTCGTGTGCACCCGAAACTCTGCACGCAGCCAGTTGGCCGCGGCGCTCTGGCGATCGATGACCGGCGCCCCTGCCGAGTCCGCAGGTACGCACCCCGCCGAGAGCGTGCATCCTGGGGCAGTAGCGGCCGCCCAGCGCTGCGGCCTCGACATCTCAACGACCACACCCCGCTCGTTGCGCAGCGTGGGCAAGCTGCCCTCGCTGGTGATCACCGTGTGCGATCAAGCCCACGAAGAAATCACCGCCAACCCGAGCTGGCTGCATTGGTCGCTCAGCGACCCGGTAGCTCTCGGCACCAAACGCGCCTTCGACGCAACCGCTGCAGAGCTACGCGAGCGAATCAACCTTCTCCTCACCTCGTCGAAAGATCAATGATGAATCACCCAGTCCAGTCCCCTGCCCCGGCAATTTCGATTACACGCCGACTTGCCGCCGAGGCACTCGGCACGGCACTGCTCATCATTGCTGTAGTGGGGTCGGGCATCATGGCCACTCGCCTCTCGCCCAACGACGTGGGCTTGCAATTGTTCGAGAATGCTGCCGCCACAGCTGGCGCGCTCATCGGGTTGATCCTGATGTTCGGCGCCGTGTCGGGCGCCCACTTCAATCCGGTAGTCACGTTGGTTGATCGGCTGTTCGGCTCGATCAGCACCCGCGATGCAGCGCTGTACACGATCGCTCAGACCATTGGAGGGTGCGTCGGGAGCGTGATTGCCAGCCTGATGTTCGAGCTACCCGCAATTCATTTCTCAACACATGCCCGATCGTCAGGAGCACTGTGGCTCAGCGAGGTCGTGGCCACCATTGGCTTGTTGTTGGTGATTCACGGCTGCATCCGCGGCGGCCGCAGCGAGGCCGTTCCGTTTGCCGTTGGCGCGTGGATTGGTGGCGCATACTGGTTCACCTCGTCGACCAGTTTCGCCAACCCAGCAGTCACCGTGGCGCGCATGCTGTCCGACACCTTTGCGGGCATCAAGCCATCGTCGGCGCCAATGTTCATCGTCATGCAACTCGTGGGCGCGTTGTTGGCGTTTGGGCTGATTCGTTTCATCTTCGTGCCAAAGGCTGCCGACCTGAGTGGCGCAACACCACTCGCCACCAAGGTGCCCGAGGTGTTGTTCGTGTGCATCCATAACGCGGGCCGCTCCCAGATGGCTGCCGCACTGCTCGCCCACCACGGCGGCAATCGGGTGAAGGTTCGCTCAGCCGGAACCGCACCGGCCGACTCGATCAACCCGGCGGTCGTGGCCGCAATGGCCGAACTCGGCATCGACCTCCTCGCTGCGGGGGCAACACCCAAGCGCCTCGAAGATGCCGCCGTGCAAGCCTCAGACGTAGTGATCACCATGGGCTGCGGCGACAAGTGCCCGTACTATCCAGGCAAGCGCTATCTCGATTGGGCGCTGGCCGACCCGGCCGGTCAAGGCGTCGACGCAGTTCGCCCGATTCGCGACGAGATCGATCAGCTCGTGCAGGGATTGTTGGCAGAGCTCCTTGCCGACAGCGGTAAAAGGTCACAATCGGCTGATTGATGCGCGCAAGATGTCGCCCGATTTCGCATCGGCCGCTACCGTCTTGGCCATGTCCGACGGCCTCAACAACGAGTTCAGCCCGAACACCGACGAACTGCTCGCCAACAACGCTCACTACATCGAGACCTTTGCCGACCACGATCTCGCCCTGCAACCTCGGCGACAACTGGCCATCGTGGCGTGCATGGACAGCCGCATGGACATCTTCCAGATGCTCGGCCTCGCCCACGGAGATGCGCACATCATCCGTAACGCTGGCGGCGTAGTAACCGACGATGTCATCCGGTCGTTGTTGCTGTCGCAGCGCCTGCTCGGCACCCGCGAGATTATCTTGTTGCACCACACCGATTGCGGCCTGCAGCGAGTTGTGTCCGACGAACTGATGGACGCGCTCGAAGCCGAAACCGGTATGCGTCCGTCATGGTCGCTCGAAGCCTTCAAAGATCCGTATCAAGACGTACGTCAATCGATCCGCCGGCTGCAGGCAACTCCGTTTGTGCCCCACAAAGACCACATCCGCGGCTTCGTCTATGAAGTAGAAACCGGCAATCTCGCCGAAGTAGAGGCCTGATCAGCCCAGCCAGGCCACCACTGCTGCGGCTACTTGTTCGCCGGCATCGTCCTGGATGAAGTGGCCAGCTGGCGAGAAGGTCTGGTGTGGTTGCCCCGCTGCTCCCGGGATGCGATCGACAAACGTCGATTGGGTAGCGCCAAACACCGGATCGTCGGGCGCCCACAACACGAGTACCGGCTTGGTCCACGCCTCGAGTACACGCCATGCAGCAAGGTTGGCCTCGACCGCCGGGTTGTCGGTAGAGGTTGGCACCAACAGCGGAAACTGTCGCGGCCCAGCCATGTATGTCTCGTCAGGGTACGGCGCCTGATACGCCTGCACCTCGGCATCGCTGAGTTCACGCGCCAGGGCCGACAGCTGCAGGATTCGGCCGCAATGCATCTCGGCCATCTTCTGCGAAGCGTTTTGCCAACGCATAAACCCATCGCCCATCGGCGACCCAACGGGAAGCGCCGTGTTCGTGATGATGAGCCGACCGAACAAGCCGGGGCTCTCGGCCGCGACGCGCAGGCCAATGAGCCCGCCCCAGTCTTGACAAAACAACGTGAGGTCGCTGAGGCCCAGCGCGTTGACGAACTCAGTCACCCATGCCACATGCCCCGTATAGGTATAGGCGCTGCGGTCGACGGGCTTGTCGGAACGACCAAAGCCGATGAGGTCGGGCGCAATCACTCGATACCCAGCGGCCACAAGCGTAGGAATCATTCGCCGATAGAGATAGCCCCACGTTGGCTCGCCGTGCAGCAGCAACAACGTGGTGGCCCCAACCGGACCTTCGTCGACATAGGCCATTCGCAAGCCGTCGACATCGAGGTAATGGGCGGCGTATGGCCAATCGACAAGACCGACGAAGCGATCATCGGGAGTGCGCACGAAGTCGATTCCGGACGCGGATTGAAGGCGCTCAGCAGCAGTCATGGATCGACTTTGCCACACAACGCCCCAGCGAGCGAATTCGGCACCATTGAGCGACGCTGGGCTAACGAGTCTTCTTCTCTGCCGCTTGTGCACGCAGGGCTCGGGCCCTCGCCACCACCGACGCAGGGGCAGGAGCGTCGTAGCCACGTAAGAGCAAGCCAACAGCGCTCACGGTGTCGCGCGGGCTGGCGCTGAAATCATTGAGCGCCAATAGCCACGCACCCGTGCTGACAGCGGCAACGGCGATACCTGCTGCGAGTCCTGCACCGCCGCCAGCTGTGACGCCAGCAACAATGGCAGCAGTATTTGCGGCGATGAGCACCACCAGGGTGACAAACACCGTTGCCGTCTCAAACTGGTTCGAGGTCTTGTCGAGATGCACGTCGCGATGCTGGCCAACGCCAGGGGTGCTGCGGTGGATCATGCGCAGTGGCGAGGTAACGCTTCGCGCTGCCATCGGCGCCCAAAAGGCATAGACAACCGAGACGAGAAAGACGAACCGAAACGGAAAGCCCCCGGCGAACTTGCCGTTGCTGGGGTCTTCGCGCACCGCTTGGTCAACCAGGCCCGAGGCCGCGAGTGTGACCACCGTGGTGGCGATCAGCAGCAACAGTGCCTTGGCATAGCGCAAGACCAAGGTGCGAATGGCCAGCACATGGCGCGCCATCAACGCTTCGGTGCGGGCGACATCGTGGGCCAATGTGCGGTCACGGTTGAGGCCAGCAAGGCGAAACGCCTGACGGACACGCTCATTGTCGCCGGCCACGCCCTCTTCGGCCACGACTCCCCACACATCGTGGGTGCGCGTATCGAATCGATCACGCCAACCGTTGTCGTCGGTGCTGCGCGGCACCAACAGGCCGCGAGTCCATTCGTCGTCGCGGCCATCGGCGAGGAGTCGCTCGGTCTCCGCGCTGAGTTCGTCGTTGTTGAAACCCAAGCCCGGGATGATAAACCGCGGGTTGAACACCACGCGTTTCGAATCGTCGGGGCTATCGGGATGAGCACCAAAGGTGTTGCTGGTGAAGTAGAACGCCAAGAGGTCGCCGACCAGCAAGTAGATAGCGGGCACCGGCAACAAGATGACCAAGGTGGCAGCGATTCCGAGCGCCACGGTGGCCAGAAGGTTTTGGTGAGAGTCGTACAACGAGATGAGGATCGTCATCATCTTGGGGAACGCGTCGCGCAGGAACAGCGGCATCAGCAAGATGAGCGCAGAACCACCCAGCAGGGCCTGTGCGACTCGATGAATCGTGGACAGGCGAACCTCGCTGCGCTGCAAAAAGGCGCGCATCGCACCTCGGGACTCTTCGTCGCTGACCCTTGGCCCCGAATGGACGACTGGCTGATCACTCACTTGTCACCTCGCTGATCTGCCAACAATAGTAAAGGTGCTGCTCAACGCACGCCATCGAACGTGGCGGACGCCGACTCAGTGGTGGTGATGCCCGTGGCCGTGGTCGCTGCGAATCGCGGCGATCAGGCAATCGTCGAGGTGCGTGGAGCACGGCTCGCATTCGAGTTCGAGGGTGGCGTGACCAATGGCGAAGTCGTGCGCCAGCACTGCCTTGATGCTCTCGCCAACACGTTGGGCTTCTTCGAGCGTTGGATGACCATCGAGCACCACGTGCGCGGACAACGCTCGCATCGCGCTCGACAGACTCCAGACATGCAGATCGTGCAGGCTCTCGACACCATCGACGGCCCCAACAGCGTGGGTCATTGCCTCAACATCAAGTGAAGCTGGAGTTGCCTCCATCAAGATGTCGGTGGTGTGCATCAGCAGCCTTACGGCCCGCCACCCGATGACCAGACCAATCAGAATTGAGACCAACGGATCGAGCCAATAGGAACCATTACTTACGTACATCACGAGACCGGCCACCACCACGCCTGCCGACGCAGCAGCGTCGCCGACCATGTGCAACACGGCCGAACGCATGTTGACATCGCCGGAATGATCGTTCAGAAGAACTGCCGCGGATCCGTTCGCGAGGAGAGCGGCCGCAGCAGCGAAAACCACGATCAAACCCTCGACATGATGCGGATGGGTAAAGCGCCGCACCGCTTCGAAAATGATGAACGACGATGCAATCAAGATCAACGCTGCATTGGCTTGCGCGGCAAGAATGCCGGAGCGGTGATAGCCGAATGATCGCTTGGCAGTGGGCGACCTACGAACGAGCTGCACGGCCCAGAGCGAAATCAGCAGCGCCCCAACGTCGGTGAAATTATGACCTGCATCGGCGAGCAAACCGAGTGAGTGCGCTCGGATTCCGACGCTGACCTGCATCGCGATGATGACCACGTTGAGCACGACAGCAATCTTGAGACGCTTCGCTTGGGTCACGGCCCGAACTCTACAGACCGTGACGCACGGCAGCCGACGCTCTCAGCGCTGCGCAAGCAACGCGCGTAGCCGTGCGTCGGGCGCTGGCCGAGCGCCGATCTGCTCAATCACCCAAGCCGACACACGCGTTGCGAAGCGAGCAGCTTCGAGCGCTGAGCCGCTCACGAGATAGTGCGCCAGAAAGGAGCCGGCAAACGAGTCTCCGGCCCCGGTGGCATCGACCAAGTTGTTCGTTGCGGGCGGAATATGGGTATCGATGTCGTTCTGATGCACGAACGAGCCGTCGGCATCGAGCTTGAGAACCACCAGCGCGCCCGGATACAGCACCGTGAGTTGCTGCGCGATAGCGGCTGGCTCGGTGAGCCCAGTGAGAATCGAGCCCTCTTCGAAGTTGGGCAGCAAGATGTCGATTCCGAGGTCTTGAGTGACCTTCAAGAATTGAGCCACGCCCATCTGCTCGATCATCTGAAACGAGCCAGGGTCGAACGACAGCGTTGCCCCCGCAGCCTTGGCGATATGCGCAGCGGTGCGAGCCGCCGACCGAGGTGGATCGGTGAAGAACGACCACGCGGTGAGATGAAGATGGCGCGTTTCGGCGATGGATGCTCGTGGCAGCTCGGAGGACAAGAGATAGAAGTCGGCGCCACGGCCGGAAACCATTGACCGCTCGCCGGAGTGATCGACAAACACGGCCACAGACCCGGTGAGATGCGCATCGGTCTCGACGAGATACGCCTTCACCTTTTCTTGGTCAAGGTTCTCTTGCGCAAGTTGTCCGAACCTGTCGCGACCGATCTTGCCGACGAACAGCGTGTCCATACCGCTGCGAGTTGCCCACACGGCCACATTGGCCGCACTGCCGCCCGGCGTGAGCATGACCTCGCCAAAGGTGTCGCCACCCTTTTTGAGTTCGGTGTTGGTTTGGATCAGAACATCCCAGGCGAAGTCACCCAGCACACACATCGAGGTCGCCATGTCTCGACACGCTAGTGGTTCGTGTCGGTCCGCGGCCCGGTCGTCGACATTGCCTGCCCGGGCACCAGTCATAATGACGCCATGCCTCAGATCGCCGCACTCAGCGAAACCTATATACAAGCGCGCCAAGCGTTTCTCAATGCAGCCAGTTCGGCGGGTGCCCGAATCGAACACCACGTGCATCCGCTCACCGGCCCGTCGGGTGAAGAACTTGCCGTAGACGTCGCCGAACTCGGACCCGCCGGCGCAACCAACGTGGTCGTTGTGTTCTCGGCAACGCATGGGGTTGAGGGCTATTGCGGTTCAGCGTTGCAGCGGCATTGGCTCGATCACCACGCGAGCGAACTGCCCGACTCCGTCGGGCTGATCATGGTGCATGCGCTCAATCCCTACGGCTTCGCATGGGTGCGTCGGGTCAACGAAGACAACGTCGACCTGAACCGCAACTTCCTCGATTGGTCGCAAACGCCGCCTGCAAACACCGATTACGACCGCATCGCCGAGCTCGTTGTGCCCGGCGACTGGAGCGAAGCGACCCAGGCGGCCTCGTTCACTGCGTTGCTCGAGTTGGCAAACGAAATCGGCCTCGATCGGATGCAGGGGGTCGTGAGCGGCGGCCAATACAGCAATCCAACCGGCGTGTTCTATGGCGGCGCCGAACCTGTGTGGTCGCACCAGTGGTTGCGCTCTTGGGCGACATCGCGCCTCGCAAACGTGGAACAACTCACGATTATCGACCTACACACGGGCTTGGGACCGTCGGGGCACGGCGAACTTATCGGCAGCGAACCAACGAGCAGCGAGATGCACCGCCGCGCCGAGCAGATCTGGGGCGATGTGCGCTCAATGCTCGACGGCGACAGCGTTTCGGCGGCGCTCAGCGGCGACTGGTTGGCCATCGTCAACGAACTTGCACCACACGCTGCTACCGCAGCAGTGGCGCTTGAGTTCGGCACGGTTGATCCAATCACGGTGCTGCAGGCGCTGCGCGCCGATGCGGTGCTGCACGCCCACGGCGACCCCCTCGGCGCCGAGGCTGGCGATATTCGCGCTCAGGTACGCGCAGCATTCGCTGATGATCGCCCCGCGTGGGTCGCTGATGTCTGGTCACGGTTTCGCGAGGTACTCACCCAAGCGCTCACTCACGCAGGCGGAGCGCGACCGAGGCAGTGACCTGGCCGAGGTACTAGTACCACCACGCCTACCGAGGGCCTTCTGAGTAGCCGAATGAAAATAGTGCCAGTTTTGGTGCCATTAAATGCCGATTTTAAGTCAAACAGTGTGGCATCGAGGACTTATTGACCGAGAGTCGTACGACCTTTGTACGACAAAGGACACAGCCGTAGTGCCATGCGATGCGGACTAATGCTCCATTGCTGCTGAAGCCGCGAACGTTCAATCTGATGGGTACCAGGTGCAGGTCTCGCGAGAGAGCTGAAAAAGATAGGAAACCTCCAGATGCATGTCAACGACAGGATCAGTTTCGACCGATCAGCAAAAGCAGCCCACCAATCGCCAGCCACTCGGCGGCGGCGGTTGACCTGTGTCACCGTGGCGGCAACGCTGTTCGGGGCAGGATTCATCCTGCCCACATCGGGCGGCACCGCTGGCGCCGTGTTGACGGTGAACGAACCCCCAGTCACGGGCACCATCGTGTCGTTCCCGGCACGCGACTTCATCTCGGCCGCAAGTTGGGCCAGCTATCCCTTCGTCGACGTCGAAGTGCTCCGAGGCGGCCAACGGGTTGGCATCGCCCACAACCTCGCTCCAGAGGTACCGTCAGGCCTCGTTGAGGTGAACCACCCAGGCGGTGCATGCTGGGACACCACCACGCCAAACATTGTCGGCGGCGACGTCGTCCGCGTCACGGCGTTAGACGCCGCTGGTGTGCCGGTGTTCGTCGATCAGACCACCACTGCCAAAATCAACGTCACTGCAACAGTTCATGGCACGGGTCCTGGCCGCGTCGAGATGAGCGGCACCGCCTTCAATCTCGATGGCACGCCAATGCCAGTCGTGCAGTTGGAAGCCGGCGCACTCAGCGGCTCGCAGGCCCGCTTCACGGGTGGCGACTTTGTCAACCAGCGCCTCATCCGTACCGTCGCCGCAGACACGCTCGCCAGCGTCGGACGCGCGCTCACCACCGACGGGGCCGGCAACTGGACCGCCATCTGGACCGAACTCAACGCCGTCGACATGGCGCTCGCTCTCGACAGCGAAAGCCAGATTTCTTGGATCGGTGGCGGCACCGGCAGCACCATTTTCGAAGTGGGAGCAGCCATTGCGCCGGGCCCATTTACCGCTGCGTGTAACGCGCCGCTCGCTGGACCAGCCGTTTCGACCAACGTCGCATCGGTCTTGCTCCCAGCAACCACCGTTGGTTCGGCTTCGGCTGCCAGCGTGGTTCGCGTGACCAACGCTGGTTTCGGCACCGACCCGTCAACCAATCTCGTTGTGTCGTCGGTGGCATCGAACAGCGATCAGTTCGCCGTGACCAACACCTGCGCCGGCACCCCAGTGGCCGTTGGCGCTGGCTGCGACGTGAGCATCGTGTTCAACCCAACATCGGTCACGCCTTCGCAACTCAAGAACGCAACGATCACCATCCTCAGCAACGCCGGCAACTCAACGGTGTCAATCGACGCCACTGGCTATGCACTCAACGCCGGCCAGCTGGCCGCAGTGCTCGTGGCTCAACCCACAACGCTGGACTTCGGAACACGCGCATCCGGCAACACATCGCCCGAGCAAAGCATTTCGATCCTCAACATCGGCAACGTCTCGGCAGCGAACGCCACCGGAACCTTCGCGGGCTCCACCGACTTCGCGGGCACCGCAGGCTGCGCCGAGATCCAGGCTGGCCAGTCATGCACAGGCACAATCACTTTCACACCGGGCGGCGAAGGCCCACGTAGCGGCTCGCTCGATGTAAGCGCATCGTTCACCGACGAGAACGGCGCCACCCAATCGGCGTCGGCCTCGATTCCGTTGACAGGCCAAGGCTTGCTGACCGGCAACATTGTTCCATTCCCTCACGATCCAATCGCCTTGAACTCGTTTATCGATCGCGACTTCGTGTCGCTGCTCGGTTTCGAACCCGGCGAGGTCGTCACTGTTCAGATCATTCGTCACGGAGTCGTTATCGGGAACGCCTCGAGCATTGCTGCCGCTGACGGCATCGCCGAAGTGAACCATCCAGGTGGTCAGTGTTGGGAAGGCACCACACCCGACATTCGCGCCAATGATGTGTTGCGTGTTACCCGTGCTGATGGCCGGGTCTACGTAATGACCAACGCCGACGTGCGGGTGACCCAAAAGGCACGTGAGACGTCGGCCGGCAGCGGCATCGTGGCGATGAGGGGTTACGCACGTGACCTCGCCACCGGCGGCCCACTTGCGTTGAGCTCCATCGAGGCTCGTCTCATCGCCTCTAGCAGGAACCCGTTCGCTATCAATGGTCGTCGTGCACTCACCAGCGCCGATGCCCTCACCCACGCCACGCTGACCTTCGATCCAGTGGATGCCGTCACCAACCCTGACGGCGCGAACTGGACCGCAACGTGGGACTTCAACGCATCACCCAATGTTGCCGCCGACATAGCCCTTGCTGGCTCAGAGCAGAACCGTCTGTTGTGGCTCGGCCGTGACCCAGTGGCGCTCACCGAACTCACCTTCGCCGAGAACGCCCCAGCAGTCGCCAATGGCCCAAGCGCACCGTGCGCCGCACCAGCCGAGGCCCCTTCGGCAGGCATCGCCGTGATGACCCCATCGAACACCTTCCCAGCATTGGGAGTCGGAACCACCGGCGACCGCACCTACTCGGTTCGTAACATCGGCACTGCACCGTTGGCGATCAGCTCGATCACCTTCGCAGGCAGTAACCCAGGCGACTTCAGCTTGGTCGGCGCTGTGCCAGCAACAGTGGCCCCTGGCAGCAACGCAACCTTCACGGTGCGCTTCTCGCCACAGGTAGTCAACGTGGCTGGCGCCCGCAGCGCCATCGTGCAGATCAACGACAACGCCGTGGGCTCGCCCCATACGGCAATGGCTACTGGTCTCGCAGTGCGAACGGTTGTGCCAAGCGCGTTGATGACTCCCGCATCACTCACGTTCGGCGACACTCAGGTAGGCGTCACCTCTGACCCACAGATCATCACCGTGACCAACGAAGGTGCAGCCGACCTCGAGTTCGCAGGCATCGGCGTCAGCAACACCACCGTGGCCACCTCGGCTATTGACTTCCATGTCAATAGCGACGCTGCTGACGCATGCAAGACAACCCAGACGGTGCCTGCCGGCGGGTCGTGCACAATCACCGCAACGTTCACACCATCGGCTGTGAACAACCGCAGCGCCACCCTCACCATCAGCACCAATGACCCTGGTGGCGACAAGGTCGCAACGTTGACCGGATCATCATCGATCTCGGTCGACGGAGCGTTCGATCCACCACGTTTACCCCACGCACTCAGCGTGTTCCCGGCTCGCGACGCCGTAGCCGCAGCCGGGTACGCCGCCGACGAAGTTGTCACCGTTGAAGCGTGGCGCAACGGCGTCATGATCGGTCAGTCCGATGCATTGTCACCAGGTGTTGGCGGCCTCGTTGAGGTCAACCACCTGCTCGACACCGGATGCTGGGCAAACGGCACCCCCGACCTGCAAGCCGGCGACATTATCCGTGCCGTTGCTCGCCTTCAGACCGATCCAAACGAGGCAATCGTCAGCATGGATCAGATCCATGTGCAGGGCCTGGAAATCGACATGCCGGCAACGGCCATCAACGCAAACACCGTCGTAATGACCGGCACAGCGGTGGACACCTTCACCGGCTTGCCACTGGCAGCGGGTTCGTTCCAGCCCCGCATCACCACGAAGACCATCAACGACTTCAGCACCAGCGGCCGCCAAGATCTCCGTGCCGGTGCCGGCCTTCAAGGCTCGGTCACCATGACCGGAAAGCACTGGACAGCAACATTCAGCGGGCTGACTGCAGCCGACATCGACCTTGCGGTGAACGGCCGCTCGGCCGCCCTGTGGTTGGGCCGCATTCCGGCTTCACTCAACGAAACGAGCCACGCTGAATGGGACGAAATCGCCGGGCCATCTGGAGGCTGCCCAGCCGCCGGCAACCTGCCCGACTTGGCCGCAATCTCGCTTGCCACCGTTGCCCCAGCAAGCCTGAACACCGGGTTCTCCGGCGTCGGGCTCACCGGTAGCGCCAGCGACAACAACGTGATCACGTTCACCAACACCGGCAGCGTTGCACTCAGCGGCGTCACCGTCGGCGCGGTCGAAGGGCTCAACCCCGGCGACTTCAGCGTCAGCAGCACCACCTGCGGGGCAACGGTCGCCGCTGACGAAAGCTGCACCGTAACCATCACGTTCAAGGCAACCGCCCTAGGAACTCGTTTGGCTTCGATCCCGATTACGCATAGCGGCCAGAACGCCGTCTCGCACATCGTGGTCAGCGGTATCGGCGTCGCCGCCCCAACCGTCACCACAATCTCTTCGGGCGTTGCGGGCCGTGGCACCGCAATCACCATCACGGGCACCGGGCTGACAGCGTCCACCGCCGTCAGTTTCACCGCCTCTGGCCAGGCGGTTCAGGCAGCAGCGTCGTTTACCGTGGTGAACGACACCACCATCACGGCAGTCATTCCTGCCGATCTCGCTGGCGGAACCTTGGCCCCGGTACCAACCGCGGTGTCGATCACCACGCAGGGCGGCGCTGTCACTGTGGCCGGCGGCGTGGGCGGCTTGACCGTGAACGGCGATCCACCCAACATTTCAACGCTCAGCGCCATCGCCGGCGTGGCTGGCAACAACCTCACTATCACCGGCACACGCTTTATCGTCGGCGCAACAACGGTGACCATCGGTGGCGCCCCAGCGACAATCTCTGCAGCGAGCGCCACAAGCATCACGGTGGTTGTTCCTGCAGCGGCCAATACCACCGCAGTTGCTCGGCCAACCACGGTTGCGGTCACCACGATCAACGGCACTGCCTCACGCAACTACACCGTGAACGCAAGCCCACGGCTGACCAGTTTCAGCGTTGCCAGTGCCGCTCGCGGTAGAGCGATCACACTTCGTGGCACCGCTTTTACGGCCACCAGCACCGTGACCTTCCGTACTGCCGCAGGAACCGCCGTGGCCGCATCCGTCGCAACAGCGACACGCACATCCACAGCGCTGACCGTGACCGTGCCAGCTACTGCAGTGCAGGGCCTTGTCACGGTGACCACCACGGGCTTCGCTCCGACGGCGCTCGAGTTCGTTGTCGCAACCGCACCAACGATCACCTCGTTCACCCCAACTGCAGGCCCTGCCACGGGAACCGCCACAATCACGGTGACAGGCAACAACTTCCGCACCGCCACGAAGGTGTCCGTCGGCGGGAAAGATGTTGTCGCCTTTATTGTGACCAGCCCAACAACGCTGGTGATCAACGGCCTCAGCACCACAAGCCGCACGGGCACCATCACGGTGCGCACCAGTTTCGGCACGGTAAATAGCGCCGCCAACTTCGCCGTGGTGAGCGCGCCAACCATCACCTCGTTCACGCCAGCAATCACCACGCTGACCCTCAACCCAGTGATCACCGTGACCGGCACGAACTTCGTCGCCGGCACCACAGTGGCTCTGGTTCAAGGCACACGAGTCATCCCAACGCCTGCCACCTTGGCCGCAAACGGCGCCCGCCTGACCTTCAGGCTTGCCCTTGGCACCACACCGGGCCTCTACAACATCCGAGTCACCAACGCAGCAGGCGTCGTCCTGACGCTGACCAACCTCAGAGTGAACTCATAACCCGCCATCACGACCGCAACTGAAACCAACAACGGCGATCCCCGGGGGCGGCCCCGGGGATCGCCGCGTTGCACCCCAGCCAGCGGGCTTTCGACAACTAACCTTTCGCCCGTGAGCTCGCCCGCATGACCGACATCTCAGCCATCGCCCATCTTGTTGCCGCGGCGGCAGCCCTTGCAGCTGGCGGTGTCAATGCCATCGCTGGCGGCGGCACGCTGATTACGTACCCCATCCTCACGGCCATCGGCGTTCCGGCTGTTCGCGCCAACGCCACCAACACTGTGTCGTTGTGCCCCGGCTACGTGGGTGGCAGCTACGCGCAGCGGCGAGACCTTGCCGGCTTAGGCCGCGATTTGCGCCCGCAGATGATTACCGCTGCGATTGGCGGCCTAGCGGGATCGATCTTGCTGGTGGTCACCAGCGAGGCCGTGTTCCGCCAGATCGTGCCGTTCATGATTCTTGCCGCGTGTGGGCTACTCGGGTTCCAAGATCGTCTGCGCGCGATGTTGACAATTCGCTCGCAAGGATCGACATCGCACCGCTTGCTCGAGCTTGGCTCGATCTTGCTGGCCGCAATATACGGCGGCTATTTCGGTGCTGGCTTAGGCATCATGTTGGTGGCCGTGCTCGGCCTGTTCTCGCATCTGCCGTTCACACGTCTCAACGCTGTCAAACAGCTGATGTCGGTGGTCATCAACGGTTGCGCTGCGGCCTTTTTGGTGTTCTCGGGCCGCATCGAATGGACCCTCGTGTTGGTAATGGCGCCAGCGAGTCTGGTCGGCGGCCATCTGGGTGGTCGTCTTGTTGGGGTCATTCCCAGTAAGCGACTGCGACCATTCGTGATCGTGTTCGGTGTGATCGTGGCCCTCATCTACCTGTTCCGATAAGACGTACACTCGGTAGGCAATCACGTTGGCCAACGGCCACACCCATCCCCCTTTCGGAGTCCCGCACATGATCGCTATCTCGTCATTGCATCTCGATCGCAATTCGCTCGTCGTCACCTGGACCGACCACACCGTCACTCGTTATCCATGGATCTGGCTACGCGACCACGCCCACGACGACGAGACCCTTCATCCAGTAACCCAGCAGCGACAACTGTTCACTGCCGAGGTTGATGCCGATCTGGTCGCCACCGATGTGGCGCTCAACGAAGACTCCATCGATCTCGCGTGGAGCGACTCGAGCCCCAACTCTGTGCTGCCCGTGACCTTTCTGGCCAAGTACCGCACGCCCACCGTTGCGCGGACCACGTCTCGCGACGGCATCACGCTGTGGAACGGCGCCATCATCCGCGCTCATGTGCCGATGGTCCCCTATGCCGCAATCATGGGCTCCGACGATGGCGTGCGCGAGTGGTTAGCGAAAACTACTGAGTTCGGTTTCTGCCTCGCTGTGGGCACCCCTGCCAGCTTCGAAGCCACCGAGGCACTGTTGCGTCGCATTGGCTACGTGCGCGAGACCATCTTTGGCGGCATGTGGGAGTTCACCGCCGATCTCACCAAGGCCGACACTGCCTACACCAACCTCGAACTTCGCCCGCACACCGACGGCACGTATTCGCACGACGCCCCGGGTGTGCAAATGCTGCATTGTCTGCAGTTCGACGGCACCGGTGGCGACAGCACCATGGTCGATGCGTTCGCGATTGCCAAGCACATGGCCGCCGAGATGCCCGAACATTTCGCCACGCTGTCAACCGTCGCGGTGCCGGGTCAGTACATCGGCGATGGCTCACATCTGATGGCGGCACGGCCTGTATTCCGCCACGACCACGCGGGTCACCTGGTGCAGGTCTCATTCAACAACTACGACCGGGCGCCGTTTTTGTTGCCCGAACTCGAGATGATTGCGTTCTACGACGCGCTCCGCGCGTTCGACACATTGGCCAACGACCGCACGTTGCAGTGGCGCCACGTGCTTGCGCCAGGCGAAGCGTTGCTGTTCGACAACTGGCGCGTCATGCACGGCCGCGCAGCCTTTACGGGCCTGCGGCGCATGTGCGGTGGTTACGTGAACCGAGAAGATGTTGAGAGCCGGTTGCGTCAGCTTGTCTGACGCAACCAGCCCCACTGTTCGAACTCAGTCTTAGAGTTGCAGGCTCTTGATCTCGAGGAACTCTTCGATGCCGAAGCGGCCATACTCGCGGCCGATACCCGACTGCTTGTAGCCACCAAATGGTGCGTTGGGGTTGAATGCCCCACCGTTCACCTCGACCTGACCGGTGCGCAAACGAAGCGCCACAGCCTGGGCGTGATCCTTGCTTGCCGACCACACACCACCGGCGAGGCCGTACACCACGCCGTTGGCGATGCGCACTGCGTCGTCTTCGGTGTCGTAGGGCAAGATCGACAGCACTGGGCCAAAGATCTCTTCTTGGGCAATGGTCATCTCAGGGGTGACACCAGAGAACACGGTTGGCCGCACGTAGAAGCCCACGTTGAGGCCTTCGGGTGCACCGAGGCCACCGGCAACCAGCTTGGCGCCCTCGTCGATTCCTTTTTGGATGTAGCCCTGCACGCGGTCACGCTGTGCTGCCGAGGCGAGTGGCCCGAGGTGAATACCAGCGGCGAATGGATCGCCAACCACCATTGCTTCGGCGGTTGCTCCGGCGATTGCTTCGGCCTCGGCGAGACGATCACGAGGAACCAGCATGCGGGTGAGCGCCGAACAGGTCTGACCCGAGTTCAAGAACGCCTTGCCAACGCCATCGGCCACGGCCTTCGAGAAGCCAGCGGTATCGAGATCGGCGAGCAACACGTTGGCGCTCTTGCCACCAAGCTCGAGTGCGATCTTCTTGATGGTCTCGGCGCCGGCCTGCATCACGCGCTTTCCGGCGCGAGTTGAACCAGTGAACGACACCATGTCGACGGCTGGGTGCAGCGACATTGCCTCGCCCACTACGGTACCAAGACCCGACACGAGGTTGAACACGCCTGCGGGGAGGCCGACCTCGTTGATGATGTCGGCCAAGATGAACGCGTCGACCGGAGCGACTTCGCTGGGCTTGAGCACAACGGTGCAGCCAGCGGCCATTGCGTAGGCAACCTTGGCAGCGATCTGGTGCAGTGGGTAGTTCCAAGGCGTGATGCACGCGACAACACCGATGGGCTCGCGAACGATGAGCGACGAGCCGATGGTCTCGGTGAACTCGTAGTTCTCGGCGAGCGATGCAGCGGTGTTAAAGCTGTTGATGGGCAAGCCGACCTGCACCATTTGCGACAGCCACTTCGCCATGCCGGTCTCTTTCGAGATCGCGGTAGCGATTTCGTCCATGCGCGCACCGAGCGCGTCGCCGATTCGGGTGAGGTACTTGGCGCGCTCCTCGCGAGGGGTGTTGGCCCATGACTCGAACGCTGCTGCGGCGGCTTTCACTGCGGCATCAACATCGGCAGCGGTGCCCGATGGGATGGTCGCCATCACGCCTTCGGTCACCGAATCGATGACCTGAATGGTTTCAGTTGAGGTAGATGCGACCCATGCTCCGTTGATGTAGAGCTTGTCGTAGGTGGTCTGTGTGTCGGTCATTTGGGGATCCTCCATGTGATTTTCACGCCAGCGTACGCCATTTCTCGGGGCCGTCTCGCAGCCAGAACCTGATCCGCCGCTCTCTGTCACACCCATGTGGTCAAATAGCGAAGCCCGTGGGGGAACCGTCCGCCTGCCGCACCGATTCTGAGAGGAGACCACGTTGGCACTACACATTCACCATGGCGCACAGCTCGCCGGTCTCTGCCACGCATTGGCAACGCTGCTCGAGACGCCACTCTCCGATCCGTTCGCTACCGAGGTCGTTGCCGTGCCCACCGCAGGCATCCGCGATTGGCTCCAGCAGCAGCTTGCGCTTCGCCTCGGTGCATCTGATCGCGGCAATGGCATCTCCGCCAACATCGACATGCCCTTTCCCGGCGGTTTCATTGGTCGGGCGCTTGGCCAGGCACCAACAGCCACCAATCCGTGGGATATCGATCACCTCACATGGTCAGTGCTGCAGGTGCTTCAATCTCCCTCATCACACGTGCCCGACTTTCTCGCGCAAAGCCCACACCACACAGCCGCGAACCGCAGTCGTTATTCAACAGCGCGCCGCATCGCCGATCTGTTCGATGGTTACGAGAACAATCGTCCCGAGATGTTGCAGCAGTGGGCCATCGGGCGCGATGGCGACGGCACGTTTGACGAGAACTCCGCAGTAGTTCCCCTAGCCGCCGACCAAATGTGGCAACCCGCGCTGTGGCGCGAGGTGCAATCGCTGATAGGTCTCCCCAGTCGGGCCGAGCAACTCCCGAAGTTATTGGCAGACCTCTCTCGGGGTGAGCGCGAGCCGCTGCTCCCCCAGCGCGTCAGCGTGTTTGGCGTCAGCGCCGTGTCGCCTGGCCAACTCAACGTCATCAACGCGTTGGCTGCTGTGCGCGAGGTGCACCTGTTCTTGCTGCACCCTTCGGTGGTGGCGTGGCAGCAATGTCGTCAACAACTTGCTGGCCGACTCACGCTGCGCAGCGCGTGCGATGCCACCGCCAACGTGAACCATCGCCTCACCCATTCATGGGCGCGTCCATCCATGGAGGCAGCGGCCCTGTTCGGCGGCTTGAGCGCCGAGCAGTTCGAGTACCCCCACCCGCTCCTTCGCAATCCCGACGCCACACCCCAATCGCCGCTGTCGCTGCTGCATCAGTTGCAGGCCGATATTGCCGCTGACCACGACCCATCAGGCACGCACCGCTTCATCAGCGACAACAGTGTGCAGGTTCACGCCTGCCACGGCGCCACGCGCCAACTCGAGGTGCTGCGAGATGCACTGGGGCATCTCTTCGCCGCCGACCCAACGCTGACCCCGCGCGATGTCATCGTGGTCTGCCCCGATCTACCCCGCTTCGCCCCGTTGGCCGCATCGGTGTTTGCTCGCGGCTCGCTGCCTGTGCCGGTATACGTCAGCGACCTTTCCCTCGGCGCCACGAACCCCGTTGCGGTTGCGCTCACTGCGGTGATCCACCTTGTGGCAGGTCGCTGCACCGCTACCGAGCTCATCGGCCTCTGTGCGCTTGCCCCAATTCAGCAATGCCTGGGCCTGTCCGAAGACGACATTTCCACGATCGACCGCTGGATCAGCGATCTCAACACAACATGGGGCCTCGATGCAGACCACCGCACCGTATGGCTTTCCGACGATTTCGCAGAAGGCACCTGGGCGGCCTCCATCGACCGACTGCTGATGGGTGCCGCCATGGCCACTCCGTCACCACGGGTGGGGCCCGATGGCATTGTGCCGTTCGACGACGTTCCTGCCGGTGGGCTGCGCACCGCTGGTCTACTCGCCGAACTCGTCGCTCGTCTGCGCATTGCTCGCGCCGCCACGCTCGGCGAACACCCCATTGATTACTGGGTCGATGCGCTGACCAACATTGCTCGCTCGCTGTTCGCTACTGCACCCAACGATGCCTGGCAGTTGGCGCAGGTCATCGGCGCTATAGAAGATCTCCGCACCAACTCGAAACTCGCCGGGGCCGCAAACGAAGTTCCGTTGGCGCTCAACGACATTCGCGCACTACTCGCCGACATCAATTCAGCGCCGCGCGGGCGGCTGAGCCTGCGCTCGGGCGCCGTCACCATCACCGGCATGGTTCCGGTGCGCAACCTTGCGGCCCGCGTCATCTGCATCCTTGGCCTCGACGAAAGCAGCCTGCGCTCTTCTGCTTCCGATGGCGACGACCTGCTCAGTGCCCGACCCTGCGTGGGCGAACGCGACCCCCGAGTCGAGGGCCGCCATCTGTTGCTCGATGCACTCATGGCAGCGGGCCAGCACTTCGTCATCACCTGCGACGGCAGCGACATCACCACCAACCGCAAGCTTCCGCTGCCCGTGCAACTCATCGAGTTCAAAGACACGGTGGCCGCCACCCTCGATCCTCAGGCACTCGGTGGCTTCTCCCTCGACGCTGCGGCGGAACAAATGATTCTCACCAGGCACCCGCGTCAGGCGTACGACGAGTTCAACTTCACCCTCGGCAAGGCGCCGGTTGCAGCCCAACCCGGCCAACCATTCAGCTTCGACACGGGCATGCTCGACGCTGCCATCGTGCGCCGCGAGCCCGCAGCAAGTTTGCCGTCGGGCACCGCTGCGCCGTTACCGCCGATAGTGCCCGACACCGTAAGCCTCGTCGATCTCGCCCAGTCGTGTACCCGGCCGTCACGCACGTATCTCATCGACCGACTCGATGTGCGCATGCCCGGCCAACCCGACGAACTCGCCACCGAGATACCACTCTATGTTTCGCCGCTCGACTCCTCGAACATCGGCACCGACCTGCTGGCGCAGCACCGGCGAGCATCATCGCCCGATCAGCTTCAGCAGTGGCGCATCGCTCAACAGCTCAGCGGCGCTCTGCCACCGCGCGAGCTGTCGCAATCTGCCCTCAACGCCGTCGAGTCCGAGGTCAGCAAACTCATTCAGTCGCTCCCCGAACTCGCCGGACTGATGACGCACTCAGAGAGCGCTCTCATCGACCTCATGCTTACATCCACCGACCCCGAGCCTGTTGCAGCGCAGCTCGTCGACACGCTCACCGGCCTCGCCGGGCACACCTTGGTGCGGGTGCATTACAACCGACCCAACCCGCGCTACCAGCTCACTGCTGCGCTGCATCTTGCAGCCGCCGTGGTGGCATACCCCGAGCACCCATGGAAGGCGGTCGTGGCCACCCGCGGCGACAGCAGCACGAAGCCCAAGCCCGAGTGGCTCACTCCAACTGCTGGGCCGCAGCGCGTGGCAGCGGCACAGCACCTGCTCAATGTCGCCCTGACCCTACGACTGCAAGCATTGTGCGAACCTTTGCCGCTGTTCGAGCACACGTCCGCAGACCTCTACGCAACGGGCTGCATCGACGAGACCAAGCTCGACAAAGACTTCAGGGACTCTTACGCCAAGTTTCTCTGGGAAGACGCCGATCCAGATCAGCTGCTCCCTGCCGCCGCCCCGTTGGCCCGAGTTCTGTGGGACGCGTACTACTCATTCCTGACGGAAGCAGCATCATGAGCAGTAGCTCCGTCGCCGCACCATCCGGCGTGCCGTTCAACCTGAACCAGCCGCTGCCCACTGGGCGCGCATCGCTCGAAGCCAGCGCCGGCACTGGCAAGACCTATGCGCTCACTGCGCTCATCGTGCGCTACATCGCCGAACGCGGCATCACCGCCGATCAGTTGTTGGTGGTCACGTTCACCCGCGCCGCTGTCATCGAACTCCGCGATCGCACGCGGTCCATGCTTGACATCGCAGCGCAAGCGTTGCTTCCCAATGCCGATCTCGCCGACACGCCTCAATGGCTCATCGACGTCGTGCGGGCTGGCACAAGTGCGGGCCACGCCGAGCAGCAACGGCGACATCTCCTCGACGCTATGGCCCGTTTCGACGAGCTCAGCATCACCACCATCCACGGCTTTTGCCAACAGGCGCTCGGTCAGCTCGGCCTACGCGCGGGCAACAACCCCGATGCCGAACTCGTCGACAACTCTGCAGACATCGTCGCCGAGGTCTGCAGAGACCTGATCATCAGCCTTTTGGCCGACAATCCCACATTGCTCTCCGACAACAGTTCCAAAAATGCCACAACACCGAAGCAGGTCGAGACCAGCTTGATCGACGCCGTATCCATGGTCATCGGCAACCCGGGCGCACGCTTGGTGCCAACTGCCGACACCGCCCTGGTCGAAGATGACATCACCGAAGCGCTCGCTCGGCGATGGAGCGATCTCGTGCTGCGCGCCTGCGCCGAGGTGAAGTCTCGACAACAAGCACGTGGCGAAATCGGATACGACTCGCTCATCACCGATCTACACGATGCGCTCCTCGATCCTGCGCACGGACCCGCCGTGGCCGAGCAACTCTCGGCGCGATTCTCGGTGGTACTTATCGACGAATTCCAAGACACCGATCGGGTGCAGTGGCAGGTCTTCCAGACCGCGTTCGCGAACGGAGCGCTCATCACCGTCGGAGACCCAAAGCAAGCGATTTATCGGTTCCGTGGGGCCGATGTTCACGCCTATCTCAATGCCGTCGATCAGGCCAACGTGTTCAGCTTGGCCACCAACCACCGCTCCGACAAACAGTTGCTCCACGGCATCGAGCATCTCCTCGCGGGCGCCACGCTCGGCGATCCGCGTATCAAGTTCACGCCAGTGCAGTCGTGCGACACTGCCCCATTCAACGCGTTGGGCAACGAAGCCGCGGTGCAACTGCACGCAGTGCTTCCTCACGACAGCTTGCTCTCAAAAAATGGCAAACAGCTCGCCGCACCCAAGGTGCGAGCAGTCGTGCTCTCCCACCTCGTCACACGCATCACTCATCTCCTCGAGCACGACACAATCACTGCTGCAGGAAGTAGCGAACCCAAGCCAGTGCGCCCCGGCGACATCGCTGTGTTAGTCAGCGCGCACAGCAACGCCGAGCACGTTGCCGCTGCACTTCGCCAGGCCGGCATCCCAGCAGTGCGCACTCGCACGGGCTCAGTGCTCAAAACCCCTGCGGTCATGCAGTGGCGCCTACTGCTCACCGCGTTGGCAAATCCATCCCATGCACCGGCGGTTCGCGGCGCTGCGCTGGGCTGGTTCTTGGCGGCCAACCCAGCGGCGTTCTGCGGCCCCAATGCCGACGCCACACTCGCCGCGATGCAAGAGCGTGTCGCAAAAATGGCTCAGCGCCTGCACCGAGTTGGGCTGGCCTCAATGTACGACGAAGAAAAGGCTCGGCCCGAGCTGATGCCGTCAATTCTGCGCCTCGAGCAAGGCGAGCGGCACCTCACCGACCTCGACCACATCGCCGAACTCTTGGCCAACGCTTTGCCCGCCGGGGCTGAAGCCGGTCAGGTGCTGCGCGTACTCGACGAAATGGTTGCGTCAACTAACGAACGCAGCGAGCCCACCATGCGCCGCATCGAATCCGATGCGTTAGCGGTGCAGATCACCACAATTCATTCGGCCAAAGGCCTTGAGTACCCCATCGTGTTGTTGCCATTCGGGTTCAAGCAGCCAAACTCGCTCAGAAAGCCATACTCATATACGAGTCCCGACGGCGCGCGCACCATCGACCTCGCATCGTCGGTTCAGTGGGACCAAGGGTTGCTCGATCCCGACGACGCCAGCAGCACCCGCAATCAAGACGCTCGCGAGCGACGGGCCAATCTCGACAACGAGGGCGACGATCTGCGCTTGCTCTACGTGGCGCTCACCCGGGCGCAGCACCGCCTCGAGGTGTGGTGGGCTTCCACCCAGTTCGCGAACAAGTCTGCACTCGCTCGCATCCTGCTCGACCGCGAGGGCGATGGTCCGGTGCTCAACTCGTGCAGCACCATTCGGGTCAAGAGAACCGGAACGATCGAAGAAACGCCGGCGGCGTATCGATCCACCACGATGAACGAGATAGTCGAGCAACTGAGAGTGCTCGCCACCAGCAGCGGCGGGGCCATCAGCCTGACCCAGGTGCCCGACCTCGTGTCCGCCAGTCGTTGGGCAGGCGCCGACGTTCAATCGTCGGTTGTCCTCACCACTGCGTCCACCGGCGGCCGCGGCGCCCTCGCGAACCCCAACTGGAAGCGCTGGTCGTTCACCCGACTCGGCAACACCATCGACACCATTGCCCACGGCGGGGTAGATCATGGCGCGTTCGCCCCTATTCGTGGTGGCGCCGACGAGCCAACATCTGCCGCCGACGGGGTCATCGCCGGCACCGGGTCGCGTGCGCCGTCGCCTCGCCCGGTTCCAGCCGACGCAACTATCGCTCACTTGGCCAACGCCGTGGCCGGCGCCTCGTTCGGCACATTCGTTCACACGGTGCTCGAAGAACTCGATTTCACTTCAGACAAACTCGACGCCGACATGCTGGCGCTTGTCGCCCACCACGCTCAGCGCGACGGCCTCAACATCGATACCGAGCAGGTGACGGCAGGCCTTATTGCTGCGCTGCACACACCACTTGGTCCGCTGTTCAATCAGCTCTCACTCTGCCACTTCTCCCTTAAGAACCGCCTCAGCGAACTGAACTTCGACTTCCCGATCAACGCGGGCGCCACTGCGGCGGCGCACAACATGCCAACTCGTGCGATCGCCGACATTCTGTTGCGCACGTTGCCACTCACCGACCCGGTGCGCCCCTACGCCGAACTCCTCGCTGCCGAGACCAACGGCATCGAGATCTCCGGTTGGATGAACGGCTCTATCGATGCCGTGTTCCGAGTGCCGCACAACGGCGCGCACAAGTACCTCGTGGTCGACTACAAGACCAACCGCCTGCACGTGCCTGGCGCCTCAGATCCCGTGGCTTCCTACGCCCCGCAGAAACTTGTGCCATCAATGCAGGAGCATCGGTACCCACTGCAAGCGCTGCTCTACACCGTGGCGCTGCATCGCTATCTGCGTTGGCGGCTTGGTTCCGCGTACGACCCCGATCAACATCTGGGTGGTGTTGGTTACCTGTTTGTTCGCGGCATGGTCGGCCCACTCACGCCGCAAGTCAACGATGTGTGCCATGGCGTGTTCTCATGGCGACCACCAACCGAGGCGGTCATCGCACTCGACAATCTGTTCGCCACCGGAAGTGCATCGTGACGTCGTCAATCGCCCACCCGCTCGTGCCAACACTTGCCCCCTCGCTCGCCTCGCTGCAGCCATGGGTCGATGCCGGCGTGTTTGGCGTCGCCGAACTGCACGCCACCGAGGTCATCACTCGCAGCGACCCGCAGGCGTCACCGCTCTTGCATCTCGGCGCGGCGTTGGCATTGTGGGCTCCGCTTCACGGCCATGTGTGTATCGACCTCGGCCAAGCGTCGCTGATAACTCACGCCGAGGTCTCGAACGCCAACGACAGTCACGACACTGATGATCCTGACGCCGATGATCCTGACGCCGAAACAACAGCACCGTCGGCCTTCGACACGTTGGTCTGGCCCAGCACCGAACAATGGACCCAAGCGCTGCAGGCGAGCAGCGTGGTGAGGGTCGTGTCGGCGGCCGACCCCAAGCCCGTGCTCGACAAACACCCGTTGGTACTGAACGGCCTCAAGCTCTACACCCAACGCCAATGGGTCGATGAATGCATCGTGGCTACATCGCTTCGAGTTCGGTGCAGCGGCACATCGCCGGCAGCACTCTCAGTAAGCGCCCAAGCCCTTCTTGGCCGCCTACTGCCCGCCACCGAACTGAACCCCACTACTCACGAACACGATCCCAACACTCAGCATCAGGCGGCACGCATGGCACTGTCGTCCACATTGGGCGTCATCGTCGGCGGCCCAGGAACCGGCAAGACCCACACCATTGCACGCCTGCTGGCGGTCATGCTCGACAATGCCGGCGACCGTGGCACCCCGCTACGCATTGCGCTCGCGGCGCCAACCGGAAAAGCGGCAACCCGCTTACGTGAGGCCATCATCGCCGCGTCGGGCGCTACCGAGGGCGGCAGGGCTATCTTGCCCACCGAAATCGCCGACCAACTCACCCGCCTGCCTACCACCACCGTGCACCGACTCCTGGGGCCGCGGGGCCCCGATAGCACCCGCTTCGTTCACGACGCCACAAATCCACTTGCACACGATGTCGTGGTCATCGACGAAACCTCAATGGTGTCGCTGCCGCTCATGGCCCGCTTGCTCGAGGCCGTGCGACCCGATGCAACGCTGCTCTTGGTCGGCGACCCAGATCAACTCGAAAGTATCGAAGTCGGCTCGGTACTCGCCAACATGGTCGATGCAGCCCGCTTGGTCGAATCACCGCTACACCAACACGTAGTGCGCCTCAATCGGCCCCGCCGCCAGCAGGCCGGTTCGCCCATTGCCCCGCTCACCGATGCCATCCGCGACAACAAACCCAACGACGTTGTGGCACTGCTGCGCGCCGGCGCCAACGATGCCGCCACCGGCCTACCGCTGCTCACGTTTGTCGAACACCGCGACCCAAGCAGCGCAACAATGCTGGCAGCGGTGCGCGCCGTGGTATTCGCGCCATGCGCGGCGTCACTCGCCGCAGCACTCGACAACCGAGCCACCGATGCCTTGCACGAACTCACGGGCGTGCGCGTGCTCTGCGCCCACAAGCGTGGGCCATTCGGCGCCGAAACATGGAACCGCACGATCGAGCAATGGATGCTCGGGCATGCTGCGTCAACGCGCTTCTATCCCGGACGGGCATTGCTCATCACCCGAAATGACCCGCGCACACAATTGGCCAACGGCGATACAGGAGTCGTCGTGGCGCAGCCCGATGGCATCCGCGCAGCCTTTCGAATTGGCGACGAAGTGCGACTCTTCGCCCCATCACAACTCGACTCGGTTGAAACCGCATTCGCGATGACCATCCATAAGAGTCAGGGCTCCGAATACGACACAGTGGTCGTCGTGCTCCCACCCGAAACCTCGCCACTCATCGGCCGAGAATTGTTGTATACAGCAGTCACGCGCACCACCCGCCGCCTCATCGTCGTGGGTACCGCCGAAGCCGTCAGAAAGGCCGTGCAAACGCCTGGTAGCCGCATCACTGGCCTCACCTCAGCGCTCGCTTCAGCCAATCTGTGACCCGGCTACTCTGACAGTGCAATGTCCGCCCCCAATGGTTCACGATCCACACAACTTCGGCGCATAGTTCCGGGCATCGCGGTACTGCGCGGTTACCAGCGAGAGTGGTTCCGTCACGACCTCGTTGCAGGGCTCGTGCTCACCACCTTGCTCGTGCCCCAAGGCATGGCCTACGCCGGCCTCGCTGGGCTCCCTCCTGAGACGGGGCTGTACACAACAGCCGCAGCGTTGCTTGCTTACGCGCTCTTTGGCCCATCAAGAATCTTGGTCGTCGGCCCCGATTCCACCCTGGCCCCAATCGTGTTTGCGGCCCTCGTTGCAGTGGCAGGCGCCGCTGCCGACCCCGCACGCGCCATGGCACTCGCCGGCGCGCTCGCCATCTTGATGGGCCTCATCTGTATTGCCGCCGGGTTCGCCAAGCTCGGCATCGTGGCCGAGCTCTTGTCGAAGCCGGTACGACTCGGGTTCCTCAACGGTGTGGCGCTGATCATCATTGCCGGCCAGCTTCCCAAGCTCGTCGGATTCGCTGCACAGTCCGGTTCGGTGCCGCGAGAACTGTGGTCGTTCGCCAAAGGCCTCGCGGCCGGCGATGCGCTTCTCAGCACAACAGGCATTGGACTGGGTTCGCTCGCGATCATCGTGGGGTGTCGCCGTTGGGCGCCCCGAGTCCCCGGCGTGGCGCTCGCCGTGGCGGGCTCGATTGTGGCCGTTGGGGTGCTCGATCTTCAGCGCCGAGGCGTCGTCGCTGTCGGCACAACCCCGCACGGCTTCCCGGGCCTCGCCCTTCCCAATGTGAGCACACACGATCTCGGCAACCTCTTCGTCGACGCCACCGGCCTCGCCTTTCTCGCCCTTGCCGACACCTCGCCCGTGTCTCGCGCCCTGGCGCTGAAACGAGGCGATCATGTCGACTCGAGCCACGAAATGGTTGCCATCGGCGCCTCCAACATTGCAGCGGGGCTGTTCCACGGATTCCCAGTCAGCGGCTCGGCTAGCCGTACCGCCGTAGCCGAAACAAACGGTGCCCGCACGCAACTCACCGGGGTGATCGGTTCGGCGGCAATCCTGGCCATCTTGGTCTTCGCCAACGACCTGATGAGCAATCTGGCCATCGCCACGCTCGCCGCAATTTTGATCTCGGCTGCGTTCGTTCTCGCCGATCTACCAACGCTCGCTTGGCTCGCAAAGGTCAGCCGTGTCGAACTCGTCCTCTCGCTCGTCACCACCGTTGGCGTTGCCTGGCTCGGTCCGATGCGCGGCCTCGGTGTTGCTGTCGCCCTCTCGGTCATCGATTTCCTCCGTAGAGCGTGGCGGCCGCACAGCGCAGTTCTTGGGCGCATTATCAATCGCAAGGGATACCACGACCTCGCCCGCCACCCCGACGCCGTGCTTGCGCCGGGCCTCGTGCTCTTTCGGTTCGATGCGCCGCTGTTCTTCGCCAACGCAGATCATTTCGCTCAAGAAATTCGCGCAGCGATCGACGACCGCCCCGAGCCAATTCGATGGGTGGTCCTTGCGGCAGAACCAATCACCGACATTGATACCACCGCAGCCGAAATGCTCGGCAGCCTGCTCGACGAACTCGACTCTCGTTCGGTCACGCTGGTGGTCGCCGAGATGAAGGGTCGGGTCAAAGACCGGCTTCGCTTATATGGTCTCGCCGATCGCATTGGCGAGCAATCGCTCTACCCCACCGTCGGTAGCGCGATGAAGGCGTATTACCGCGTCGTTGGTCTTGCGAATCCCGCCGACGACGAAGCCGCTGGTCCGTAAAGCGTCGCCGTTCAGATGAGCGAGACTGAACACGTGGAAAGCGATACACCACGAGCGAATGTTGAACGCGAGGTGAAACTGCTTGCACCGCCCGACTTTCGAATGCCGAAGTTCGACCTGTCTACATCGGGCCTCGTTGGTTCGCCGGCCCGAAAGCAACGGCTCGTCGCTGCGTACTTCGACACCAGCGATCTTGCTCTCGCCCGATTCGGGGTCACGCTGCGCCACCGATCTGGCGACGCTACAGCGCCGTGGACACTCAAGCTTCCGATCACCGAGCATCACAACACGGTCACCAGATCTGAGCTCACGTTTGCCGGAACGAACCGCCGTGTGCCCGCCGCTGCAGCCGACCTCGTGCGGGCCTACTCGAGGTCACGTCCGCTGGTGAATGTCGCCACGCTGCGAACCACTCGATTTTCCATCGACATCTACCAGGCTGCGGGCCAACGTGTGGCCGAGGTCGTCGACGACACCGTGTCGGTCTACGACGGCAACCTGTTGCTGAAATCCTTTCGCGAGATCGAGGTCGAGCTACTCATCGGCGGCGACCTCGCCGACGACATCCTGAGCACCATTGAGCACGTACTGGTTGACGCTGGCGCTCTTGGCAGCACACCGCTACCCAAGCTCGTGCGAGCACTCAGCCCACGGGCCGGCGCGAGCCCCGACGTGGTGGCGAAACCGCTCACTGCACGCCATCCGAGCGCCCGTCGCCTCGTGCGGCACACAATGGCCGCGAGCACTCTGCGACTGATCCGTCACGATGCCGGAGTCCGACTCGGTGAAGACCCCGAGGCCGTGCACGCATTCCGTGTGGCCACACGCCAACTTCGTTCGCACCTACGCACGTTTGCCCCGTTGCTCGATCCTGCGTCAAGTCGGTCGCTTCGCGACGAACTGTCTTGGCTCGCAAGCAGCCTCGGTGCCGTTCGCGAGAACGAGGTCCTCGCCGAGCGACTACACCAACGCGAAGCATCGATGCCAAAAGGATCCGCCGCATCGCTGCATCGCCTTATCGAACTACTCGCACAGCAGCGCGGCGACGCACGCCTGAACATGCTCGCCGACATGCGCTCACCGCGATACGACAGGCTCATCGACACCCTTGTCCGAACCGCTCACCAACCAGCGTTCAGCAGCAACGCTCAACCAGCGCTACGACAATCGGCCGTTCGGGTTGGCACTCAGCTCACGGCACATGCGTGGCGGTCGCTCGACCGCCTACTCCGTGCTGCTGGCGACGCGCCCTCACCCGAGACGTTGCACGAAATTCGTATTCGGGCAAAGCGCGCCAGATACGCCGCCGAATCAATCGAAACGATCATCGGCGAACGCGCCACGAGACTCAGCGACGTTGCCAGTTCGATCCAAGCAGTGCTCGGCGAGCATCACGACTCAGCGCTGGCTGAGCAATGGTTGCGCGAGGTTGGCCGCACGCGCAGTCGCCGCGACCCCACCGTGGAATATCTCATCGCGTGCGAACAACGCGACCGCCGCGACCTCGAGTCGCTGTGGCTCCACATATCGCATCATGCGCTCACGGACAAGAAGGCCACCAAGTGGCTTCGATCAAAGAGCGGCCGCGTACGACGTAATCCATGACACCGCGGCGTCTGCGTCGAGCGGCCTCGACATCAGGTAACCCTGGGCATGATCGCAGCCCACCTGGCGCAACATCTCCCACTGCTTCGCGGTCTCCACGCCCTCGGCCACCACCTGCAGGCCCAGCCCTCGAGCAAGGCCCACAACCACCTCGACCACGGCGCGATCCTCGGCGCAGGTTTCCATTCCGGCCACAAAGGTCTGGTCGATCTTCAGCGAAGCCAACGGAAAGCGGCGTACGTGAGTGAGCGACGAATATCCGGTGCCGAAGTCGTCGAGGCTCAGCGTGGCGCCGGCCGTGCGAAGTTTGCGCAAGGTCTCGTCAGGCGACGACATTCCGGCAGCAGCGTGGCGGGTGAGCATTGCCCGCTCGGTGATCTCGATGATCAGGTGCTCCATCTCAAGGCCGTGGTCGGTCACCGTGCGAATGACTTGCTCGCACAGCGACGGGTGGACGAGTTGGCCCACCGACAGGTTCACCGCAAGAGGCACATGTATGCCACGAACGTTGAGGATCTCCAACGTGCGACAGGCCGACTCCAGCACAGCCGCGCCGAAGGGCATATCAAGGCCAGCGTCCTCGACCAGATCAAGGAACGAAGCCGGTGCGAGTTCGCCAAGGTCCGGATGGTTCCAACGAGCGAGCGCCTCGACACCAACGAGTTTGCGGGAATGGAGATCGATGATCGGTTGCAGATGGGCCACCACTTCGCCGCGACCGATGCCGGCAGCAAGCGCATCAGCCAACTGACGTCGCTCAGATGCATTTCTCCGCGGCTCTCCGGCCGCACGCGTGGTGGTGCCACGGCGTTCCGACTTGGCCTCGTACATCCGCAGATCGGCGTCGGCCAACAAACTGGCAACGCTCGACATCGAGTCCGATATTGCTACACCAGCGCTTGCTCCGACCTTCACCGGGCCCACGCTGAGCTCATACGGCGCCGACAAGGCCCCCTCAATCCGTTCGGCGAGCAGCGTTGCCGATGTCCAGCCAGATATGCCGGGGGCCAACACAACGAACTCGTCGCCGCCCACACGAGCCACCACATCGCCCGGGCGCACCGCCAGGGCGAGACGCACCGCCACCTGCGCGAGTAGCTCATCGCCAGCCTCATGGCCGAACAAATCGTTCACCGGCTTGAACCGATCGAGGTCGATAAACACCACGGCAACGGGTCGGCCGATTGCCAGATACGCATCGAGGCACGACAGCATCAATGAGCGATTCGCGAGACCAGTGAGCGCGTCGTGTCGCGCCATCTGCTCGAGGTCATTACGCACGCGCTGCAGTTCGGTCACGTCGTATCCGGACACCACAATGCCCGCGACAACAGGGTCACTCACGAGATCTGCGAACTCGAATCTGATTGGTCGCAACTCATCTCGACCGAGACGCTTCATCGACAACTCGACCGACGTATTGAGATGATCCCGACTCATCGAGCCCATCAGTTCGACCAGCGAGCCCAACGACTCGTTGGCAACAAAGGCCGAAAGCGGCTCACCGATCACGACCGACGGGTCAAACCCAAGGAGACGCGTGAACGCACCGTTCACGCTGGTGACGATGCCATCGGCGTCGAGCAGCATCGTGATCGACGGCGAGTGCTGAATCACCTGTTGGAATCGAGCCACATCACCGCCAGCGATCTCCCACATTCTGCGCTGGGTGATGTCGCGCACCACCAGCACGAGGCCTCCAACTTTTGCGTGTTGATGGTGATTCGCCCCAACAATTTCCATCAGATGCCAACCACCATCGGCATCGGACACTCGCACCTCTACCGGAGTTCCATACTCCTTGCCCTGCATCGTGCCCATTGATGCCGCAGCAACCGCGAGGTCATCAGGGTGCAGCAGATCAAACGCTGAACGGCCCATCCATGTTTCGCGAGTCCAACCCAATTGTCGCTCTGCTGCGGCGTTCGCATAACGCAAACAACCCGCCTCGTCGAGCACGAGCACCACATCAGGGAGGCAATCCAACAGGACCATCGCGTCAATGAGGCCCTTCGAAAGGGCCGTTGGTCGGATCGCTAGCATTCCTCAATATCGGCACGTATGGCGCGAAACTCAAGGAACATGTCGTTCCGACCCAAAAAATACATGTACTAAGCGACACCTCAGCCGGAGATCTCTATAAAGCAGGCGTGGGCCGTACCCCATCGAGGGCCGAACCCATCAGGTCAACAAAGTTGTCGTGGTAAAACGCCTGACGCACTGAGTCGGAGGCATTGGCCAGCGAGGTCTCAAAGCGCTCGATGGGCCTGCGACCGCCCTCGACATGGGGATAGTCGGATGAGAACAGACATACCTGCTCACCAGCTTGTTCAATGATCCAGCCGACGTCTTCGGTGGGGTACGGGGTGAAACGAAGGTGCTCGCGCACATAGTCGCTGGGGCGCTTCTTGAGTCGCTTGAGACGGTCCTCGTGGCGAACGAACGCATCAAACGCAGCCTCCATCTGACGCATCCACGAAGGCACCCAGACGGCTCCCTGCTCGATGATTCCCACGCGTAGGTCGGGGAACCGGTCGAAGACTCCATCGAAAATCATCGTGGCCAGAGTTTGCGCGGGCGGCACCGGAATGCCCATGTAATCGACCGAGCGGAAGTTCTCGGCGCCACCGTGGAAATCGGCGGGGATAGGCAAGCCGTTCACGAAGTAGTTGGGGTCGACGAGCGAGCCCGTGCCGCCCACATGAAACACGATCGGTATGCGCGCCTCGCTCGCGGCACGCCACACCGGGTCGAGGCCAAGGTGACTCGGCGAGTGCTGCGGCGGACAGCCCGAGGCCACCAGCAGCGCCGATGCGCCCATTGCAATTGCCTCGCTTGCGAAGCCACCTGCCCGATCGAGGTTGGCGAGGGGAACGTACATGGTTGGCAACAGTCGGCTATCTACCGAACAGAACTCGAGCATCGCTCGGTTGTGCGCACGGGCCGCACCAATCGCAAGCTCGATGTCGCCCGAATGCTCCCAGTCGCGCAAACGAGTGTTGTGAAACGTGTTGAACATCAGCTGACTGGCGAAGCCGAGCATGTCGAGTGCTCGCGGGCGGTCTTCGGCAATGAATGAACCGGTGGCCGCGAAGTTTTTGCGCAGCATGATCTCAGCCTGTTCGACCGAGCGGTACTCATCGGAGAGATGGCGCTCGGTGAGCTTGGCAAACGATGCATCGATGTCACGCAGCTGTTCGTCCGGGTCGCCGGTCTGGCGCAGTTCGCTGCCGCCTTGATATTCGAGGGCAAAGATGCGATCGCGAATTGCTGGGTCGGCGTGATCACGCAACCAACCCGGCGTCTCCATCACATGCGCATCGGCGTCGTGCACAATCAGGCCGGTCGAGTTGTAGGTCATCGTCATCGGCTCAGTGTTGCACCTGCGTTCGGGCCAACTCTTCATCGCAGGTACTGTGAGCGGCGATGGGGACACGATGACATCCAGAATCGTTAGCACCACGGTTGGCTCGCTCGACCCGAACGACGCGCACCCGTATCGAACCGGACCATGGCAACCCAACCGCATCGAGTACGACGCCTCGTATGACATCGGCGATCTCCGCATCACCGGCTCGATCCCACGCGACCTTGCGGGCGTCTACTTACGCAACACCGAGAACCCGGTTCACGAGTCCATTGGGCGCTATCACCCGTTCGACGGTGATGGCATGTTGCATTCCATCAACTTCGCCGATGGACGCGCCACCTATGCCAACCGCTTCGTCCGTACCGCTGGGCTTGCTGCCGAGAACGAGGCCGGCCATGCGCTGTGGGCCGGACTCGCCGAGAGCCCGCAGCGTTCAGTTCGCACCGACGGGTGGGGGGCTCGCGCGCGACTGAAAGACGCATCGAGCACCGACGTCGTGGTTCATGCCGGTGTCGCGAAAACCAGCTTCTATCAATGCGGCGATCTCTATCGCCATGACCCCATCTCGTTGGCCGATCTCGGGCGCGAAACATGGGACGGCCGCTTCCCCGCCGAGGGCGTTTCTGCGCACACCAAGGTCGACGAGCGCACCGGTGAGATGCTGTTCTTCAACTACTCGACGCAAGCGCCCTACATGCATTACGGCGTGGTCGACGCAACCAACACGCTGGTTCACTACACACCGATTCCGCTGCCTGGCCCACGCCTGCCGCACGATATGGCGTTCACCGAGAACTACGCGATCCTGAACGACTGCCCGATGTTCTGGGACCCCCGACTCCTTGAACGCGATATCTACGCCGTGCGCTACTACCCCGAGATGCCCACCCGCTTCGCGATCATTCCACGCCGCGGCAACGCTGGCGATGTTCGCTGGTTTGAGGCTGATCCCACCTATGTGTTGCATTGGATCAACGCATTCGAAGATGGCGACGAGATCGTGCTCGATGGTTTCTACCAAACACATCCCAGTCCCAAAGCGGCGCCCGACGACACCGAGTTCGAGCAGATGTTTCGCTTCCTCGACCTCGCCCGCATGCAGCCCCATCCGCACCGCTGGCGGTTCAATATGCGCACGGGCCGCACCACCGAAGAGCGCCTCGACGACCGCATCCTCGAGTTCGGCACCATCAACGGCGGCTACGGCGGCCAACCGTATCGATACACCTACGCCGTCACGGGCAAGCCTGGATGGTTCTTGTTCAACGGGCTCACCAAGTTCGACACCCACACCGGCAATGTCGATGAGTACAAGTTTCCCGATGGCGTCTACGCCAGCGAAGCCCCAATGGCGCCCCGCATTGGGTCAACCGCTGAAGACGATGGCTATGTCGTCACGTTCACTACCGACATGAACAACGACCAATCGCAGTGCCAGATTTTCGCAGCGCAAGACATCGCCGCCGGGCCCATTGCCAGCGTGCTGCTCCCCGAGCGCATCTCGAGCGGCACACACAGTTGTTGGGCGCCGGCATTCTCGTAATTGCCGACGACCTCACGGGCGCAGCCGACTCAGCCGCCGCATTCACGTCGAGCGGACATCACTGCGTTGTCTCGCTCGACGGGTTGATCACGCGTCGCGACACGCCACCCGACACCATCGTGGTGATCGACACCGACAGCCGCGACATGCGCGCCGCCGACGCGTTCGCTACAACGGCCACTGCAATCACACGGCACTCGCCTACTGAGCTCTTCATCAAGATCGACTCCACGCTGCGCGGCAACATCCGAGCCACCCTTGAAGCTGCGCTATCGGCGATGCCTGCGCAGCCCAATCGAATTGTGATCTGTCCCGCATTTCCCCAACTTGGACGAGCCGTGGCGAATGGTCGCGTGCACGTACACGGTGTGCCACTCGACGGCCCCGACCTGTTCGAGCTCCTCGATGGGCTACGCGCCGAAGGCCGTGTAGAAATCCCAGACGTGCATACCGACCACGACCTCGGCGTCGCTGTTGGCTCGGCTGTCGGCTCGGCTGTCGGCACCACGTTATGGGTTGGTTCCGCCGGACTCGCCCGCCACGTCGGGACGTCTCTCGCTGCGAACGATGCTGCGTTGAGCGGCAGCGAAAACCTCGCTGCCACACGCCGATCCTGTTCGCGAGTTGTTGTCATCGCCGGTTCGCAACACCCGAGCACGCTCGAACAAATCGCAGCGCTCAACCCGTCGACAAATGTCGCTGCCCTGCATCCACTCGACCCCCACTTCAGCTCCCGAGCCGAGCAGGCCGCGCTTGGGGCCGATGGCCTCGTGCTCACCGGCGGAGCCACAGCCAGAATCGTGCTCGATCTACTCGGAGTGAGTTCGCTCGATGTTCGCGGCGAAGTAGAACCCGGCATCGCATGGTCCACTGCACGCATCCGATCCGGCGACATCACGGTGGTCACCAAGGCTGGCGGATTCGGCGACTCGCTCGCTCTGCAGCGCGCCGCCGACTTCCTCTCGCGGTCATAATGACGTCGTGCCAATGACCAACCGTCCCATCATCGCCATCACGATGGGCGACCCCGCCGGCGTCGGCGCCGAGGTCATCGTCAAAGCGTTGAACCACCCCGAGGTCGCGACCATGTGTCAACCGGTGGTTATCGGCGATGCACGGCGACTCACCCTCGCCGCTCAACTGTGCGGCCTCTCGCCCCAGATCCGCGTGGTCGCCGAGCCGTCCGAACTCAACACGGACACCGACCCCTCGACCATCAACGTCATAGATCCCCAAGTCGTTCCGGCCACGCTCGAGTGGGGCGTTGTATCTCCGCATGCGGGCGAAGCCGCCTACCGCTACGTAGCCATCGCAGCACAGTTGGCCATCGCTGGCCTCGTGCAGGCCATCTGCACCGCTCCGCTCAACAAAGAAGCGCTCCACGCCGCCGGTCACCAGTTCCCCGGCCACACCGAGCTACTCGCGCATCTCACCGGCACCGACGAAGTGTCGATGATGCTCGAAGCCCCCGGGCTGCGGGTTGTACACGTGACAACTCACATCGGCATTCTCGACGCCATCGATCGCATCAACCCAGCGCTTATCGAGCGCACGGTTCGCCGCACCCACAGCACCTTGCGCCGCGCCGGCATCGATGTCCCGCGTTTCGCGGTCTGCGGCATCAACCCACATGCGGGCGAAAATGGTTTGTTTGGTCGCGGCGAAGAAGCCGACAAGATCGTGCCAGCCGTAGCCCAGCTCCGATCTGAAGGCATCGACGTCGTCGGTCCGTTGCCGGCCGACACGTTGTTCTATCGCGCTCGCCGCGGCGAGTTCGATTGTGTCGTCGCGATGTATCACGATCAGGGCCACGGCCCAGTGAAAGTGCTCGGCCTTGAAGCCGGCGTCAACATCACCATCGGTCTGCCCGTGGTGCGAACCTCAGTAGATCACGGCACCGCGTTCGGCATTGCGGGCACCGGCGTTGCCGATGAGCGGTCAATGATTGAAGCCCTCAAGCAGGCAGTTGCACTCTCAAGTCGTTGAGATGCGGCGCTTCGATACAACAACGCCCAACGCTGTTCCCACCACCAAGCCCAGAAATGGGAACAGCGTGAGCACGATGCTGTCGAACGCAACGACGCCAAAGAGCACCAGGTCAATTCCGACGAACAAGAACAGTAAAAACCCAAGCAATGCAGTGCTGATGATGCGTCCAACCTTCATCACACAATCCTCCTGAACATCGGACGAATAACTGCAAAGAATCCGGCGCCAGACAGGCCGGTCAACACAAGGCTCGCCGGCGCCAACGGCGAGTCGAACGCTCCACCCTCGATCTACACGCGCACCGTGCCAGCACACGTCGCGGCGGGCTCTACATGCTGGCCGCTCACCACAAACGTGACTCCCGCGGGCACCAACGACGGCAGCTTGTACTCCTCGACGCCGTCGTTCGCCACATTGTCGCTTGTCGAATTCCACGAGTCGATCGTGACACTGCC
>CANNMD010000006.1 GCA_947505655.1 Acidimicrobiaceae bacterium
CGCGGATTTCGCCGGCAAGCACGCCGTGCTCGACCACAGGCTCGGCGCCACCCTGCTCGATGACTGAACGCCAGATTTCGTGGGCGGGATCGATCGCGTCAGACACCGGATACGGCTCGTGGTGGGCCGCCACAAGCGAACGACCCTGCGCTTGCCACACGGCGATGGGCATCTCGAACAGCGCCGCACGACGAGCCAGGATGCCCGTAGACGCCTCGGCGATGACCGCCAAGGCACGCACATCGCTCTGACGAGTTGCCCACGCCAGCGCCGCGCCCAGCCCGCGTTCGGGCTGTTCGTCGAGCAGCACCCAGGCACAGTCGCCCACGATCAATGCTGCGCCTCGACCAAACGACGCGCCCGCTTGTGCATCGGCCACGCTTGGCAAGGCGTGGGGCCCAAGATGGTCGCTGACCAGTGCTCTGAGCTTGATCGACAGCAGTGCGGCGCGGCGCGTGGGGTCTGCAGGAGCGGGCGACGTAGTCACCTCGCCAGACTACGAGCCGAAAGCGTCGACAGCATGGGCAGCATCGGCGGCATCACGCCGTCGGCCCCATTGGCACAGCGAAAACGACAAATGCCACTCGATCTCTCGATCGAATGGCATCTGTACAAAACCAAAACCTGCAGCAACGCTGCGAGGAGTTACTGACCCTTGCGGGCTCCGTAACGCTTGTTGAAACGCTCGACGCGGCCGCCAGCATCGACGAGCTTTTGCTTGCCGGTGAAGTACGGGTGGCACTCGTTGCACAATTCAAGGCTGAGCGTGCCAGTGCGAGTGCTCTGCGTGACAAAAACGTTGCCGCACGTGCACTTCACGGTGACATCGGCGTAAACGGGGTGGATGTCGGTCTTCATGACGATCTCCAAAATAGAACGGACGAGAAATGATAGCGGCCGAAAGGAATTTCCGACCCAGGTGTTGCTACATCGCGGGTTGCTTGGAAATCTCGGCCAAGAACTCGTCGTTTGTACGGAACGTGCGCAGACGATCGATGAGCAGTTCGAGACCAGGTGCCGCGTTTCCGTCGGCTGCAAGACCCGACAACACACGGCGAAGCTTCCAGACCATCTGCAACTGCTTACGGTCGAACAGCAATTCTTCGTGGCGTGTGCTCGAAGCGTCGACATCGATGGCCGGATAGATGCGGCGCTCAGCGAGTCGACGATCGAGACGCAGTTCCATGTTGCCGGTGCCCTTGAACTCTTCGAAGATCGCGTCGTCCATGCGGCTATTGGTCTCGACGAGAGCCGTGGCCAAGATGGTGAGTGATCCACCTTCTTCGATGTTGCGTGCAGCACCAAAGAACTTCTTGGGTGGGTACAACGCACCGGCATCGATACCGCCCGACATGATTCGACCAGTGGCTGGCGCAGCCAGGTTGTAGGCACGGCTGAGGCGGGTGATGCCGTCGAGGATGATCACGACGTCGTCACCATTTTCGACCATGCGCTTGGCCTTCTCGATGCAGAGTTCGGCAACGTGAGTGTGCTCGTCGCTCGGACGGTCGAAGGTGCTCGCAATGACTTCGCCCTTCACGGTGCGGCGCATGTCGGTGACTTCTTCGGGACGCTCGTCGATGAGCAACACGATGAGTTTGCACTCAGGGTGGTTGCGCTCGATCGAGGTTGCGATGGTCTTCATGATCGTGGTCTTGCCGGCCTTTGGCGGCGACACGATAATGCCGCGCTGACCCTTACCAATCGGGCTGATGAGGTCGATAATTCGAGCGGTCATGTTGTTTGCATCCGAAGGATTCTCGAGGTGCAACTTCGTGTCGGGGAACAACGGAGTGAGGTCTTCGAAGCGAGGACGCGTACGCGCCTTTTCGGGATCGCCGCCGTTCACGGTGTGGATCTCAAGCAGTGCCGGGTTCTTCTCGTTGCGACCTGCTGGACGGCTGAGGCCGGTAACAAAGTCGCCCTTACGTAGGCCGAACTGGCGAGTGAGTTTCACCGGGATGTACGCATCGTCGCGGCTGGCGAGATAGCCGTTCACGCGCAAGAAGCCATAGCCCTCGTCGCGCAGATCGAGATAGCCCGAAACCTGCACTGGCTCGAGCGATGTTGGACCCTCGGTGGCTTCGCCGCCGCCCGAGCGGTCGCCGCGGTCATACCGATCGTTGCGCTCGTTGCGGTCATTGCGGTCATTGCGGTCATTGCGGTCATTGCGGTCATTGCGATTCTGGCGCTGTCCGGCATTGCGCTGTCCGTCGTTGCGCTGTCCCTCGTTACGTGGGCCCACATTTCGTGGGCCATCAGGACGTGGGCCATCGGGACGAGCGCCCTCTGGACGTGCGCCATCGGGCCGATCACCCTCGGCCCCCTCGGCGCCTTCGCCGCGATTCTTGTTGCGACGGCGGCGACGGCGGCGATTGGCGCTGAGCCCGTCGCCTTCTGCGCCTTCGGCTCCTTCTTCGCCGTCGGCATCAGCGTCACCATCGGCCGAGCCAGCAGCAGGCGTGGCGCCGGCGGCCGTCGTTTCGGTGCTGATGCCCTGACGAATGAGCTCAACTTCCCAATCGGCCAACGGCTCGCCATCGGAACCGAGCATGACCTCGGCCGCTGCCGCTGGTGCTGGCTTTGGCGCAGCGCCGCGAGGGGAACCTTGGCGACCCGCAGGCCCACGGCCCGCAGGCGCTGGACGTGGCGTATCGGTGGCAGGCGCAACCGCTTCGCTTGGAGCGGCAGCAACAACTGGAGCTGCCGGGGCGGGGGCTGCAGCAGGCGCAGGAGCAGGCGCCGCTGAGGCCATCGGCACTGCACCGGTCTGCTCAAGAATCTTCTGAATGAGGTCGGCCTTTTTGGCGCGTGAGGTGCTCTTCACGCCGAGCGCCGAGGCAATTGCAACTAACTGCTCGCGATCTTTTGATTCGAGCACTGACTGTTCGAGGGCATCCGCAGCCACGGGATCCAACTTTCCAAGAAATGTCCCAAACCGGGACTGAGGGCTATGTGGGCGAGACGCGAGACGTGCACAAGCACAACCGACGTTGATAGACCCGCCAACAGCAACAAGAGATTCACACGGCCACGGTTCCGCCAGCGAAATGGTCGCGGGGCGCATCGGAAAGTGCGGCTCGGAACTCCGAGCAATACGCACCTTACACATCACTTCAGCTGAGATGCAACCACCGCGCCAGATCGCAGCGTTGGCCAAGCTGGGCGCGAGCCCAACGCAGTTGGTCAGCGGGCGACGGCCCGCTCGACAAATGTCTGAACGGCGGCGAGATCGTTCGCAACCAGATTCGTATGTTCGGTGCGATCGAGCAGATCGGCGAGGTGCGCTGGCAACGGTGGCCGCACACCGGTCGCGGCAAACACCGCATCGGGGAACTTGGCGGGATGCGCCGTTGCCAATGTGACCACCGGACGTCCGTCGAGATGCGCACCGAGACTGCGCACAGCGGCTGTGCCGGTGGCCGTATGCGGATCGATGAATTGTCCGCTGGATTCGTACACGCGACGGATCTCATGGACGATGCCAGCGTCGTCGACCTTGGCCGCGCGAAACACTGGGCTGATCCACGTAGCCATCTGGTCGGGCTCCACCTTGAGTGATCCGCTGTGACGGAACCGCTGCAACTGCTCGGCGGTCATGCCGCCATCGCGGCCGTTCATCTCGAAGAGCAACCGCTCGAAGTTTGAGGACACTTGAATGTCCATCGATGGGCTCAATGTGGGCATCACGTCGCGGGCGGTCATGTCGTTGTCGTTGATAAACCGAGTGAGGATGTCGTTCGAGTTCGAGGCCACGATGAAGTCGGCGATAGGTGCGCCCATCTTGCGTGCAATCCAGCCGCTGAGCACGTTGCCGAAGTTGCCTGTGGGCACGCTGAAGGTGGTCTGGTTGATGGCCGTAGCACCGAGCGAACGCGTTGATGTCACGTAGTACACGATCTGCGCCATGACACGCGCCCAGTTGATGCTGTTCACTGCCGACAAGTTCATGCGTTCGCGGAACGCGGCGTCGTTAAACATTGCCTTCACGAGATCCTGGCAATCGTCGAACGTGCCCTCGACCGCCACGGTGTGCACGTTGGGCGAGTCGACCGTGGTCATCTGCTTGCGTTGCACATCGCTGGTTCGCCCTTGCGGGTACAAGATCACGATGTCTACGTTGCTGCACGATTTCACGCCATCGATGGCAGCACTGCCGGTGTCGCCACTGGTTGCACCCACGATGGTGACACGTTGCCCGCGCTGCGCAAGCACGTGATCAAACAGTCGACCCACTAGCTGCAACGCCACGTCTTTGAACGCAAGCGTGGGTCCGTGGAACTGCTCGAGCAACCACTCGTTGGCGCCAATCTGAACCAGCGGCACCACCGCATCGTGACGGAACGTTGCGTATGCATCGGTGCACAACTGCGCAAACACATCGGCGTCGATCTCGCCGGCGACAAACGGCGCCATCACTGCGGCAGCGGCTTCGGCATAACTCGTTACGTGGGTGAGATCGGGCAGGCTCGGCCACTCGGCGGGCATATACAAACCACCGTCGTTGGCGAGGCCGGCAAGCAGCACATCGCAGAACCCGAGTTCGGGCGCAGCGCCGCGGGTAGACACATAACGCATGGGTCTCAGGCTCCGATGACGCGCAGGAGACTGCCGACCCGCTTGACCGTGTCGAGGTCGCGCAGTTCGCGCACGCAGTTCTGCAGCGACGACTCTTTGGCCGTGTGGGTGATGAACACGAGGCGGGCGTCGTCGCGCAGACCCTCTTGTTCGGCGGCGCGGATGCTCACGTCGTTACGCGCAAACACGCCCGTGACCGAGTGCAACACGCCGGGTCGATCGGCCACATCGAGACTGAGCAAGTACTCGCTGTTGGTCTCGTCGATAGGGCGAATCACTGCCCGACCAAACGAGCCAAGCGAGCCGTGAGTGCCCTGCGACAGGTTGACCGCTGCGTCGATGACATCGCCAAGTACTGCAGAAGCGGTGGGCATTCCACCAGCACCGCGACCGTAGAACATCAGCGAGCCAACAGCTTCGCCCTCGATGAACACTGCGTTGTAGCTCTCGCGCACGCTGGCGAGCGGATGATGGATGGGCACCATCGCCGGGTGTACTCGCACCGAAACCTCGCCGGTAGATGCATCTTGTTCGCAGATGGCAAGCAGCTTGACCACGAAACCGAGACGCGATGCCATAGCGATATCGCCAGCGGTGACGCCGCTGATGCCCTCGTGATACACATCGCCGGCAACGACCTTGGTGCCGAACGCGATGGTGGCGATGATGGCCGCCTTCGCGCCGGCATCGAAGCCTTCGACATCGGCTGTTGGGTCACGCTCGGCAAAACCAAGCCGCTGGGCCTCAGACAGGGCGGCTGAATAGTCGGCGCCCTGCTCGGTCATCTTGGTGAGAATGAAGTTGGTGGTGCCGTTGACAATGCCAAGCACTCGACGAATCGGCTCACCGCGAAGGCTTTCGCGCAATGCGCGAACGATTGGGATGCCGCCGGCAACGGCTGCCTCGAACAACAGGTCGACGCCAGCAGTATCGGCAGCTGCGTACAGCTCGGCACCTACGTTGGCGAGCAGTTCTTTGTTGGCAGTGACCACTGGCTTACCAGCGGCGAGCGCAGCAGCAATCAGTTCGCGGGCTGGCTCGATGCCACCGATGACCTCAACCACGAGATCTACTTCGGGATCATCGACCACGGCACGCGCATCGCGAACCAACACGCCTGCGGCGAGGTCGACTTCTCTCTCGCGGGACACGTTGCGTACAGCAACTCGGGTCACCTCAAGACGTATGCCAGTACGCGCCTCAATTGCCGCTGCCTGTTCGGTTACGAGTTGCACAAACGCCGCTCCGACGTTGCCGCAACCCAACACACCAATACGAACGTGATTGCCGGTCATAGCCACGGCTGCAGGCTAGGCGCACACAAGCGCTCTCGGAAGTTCATTAACCAATAATTGAGGGTTCAAGACCATCGAGCAGCTCGGCAAGAAACGCCTGCAACATCGCAACGTGCGGCAGAGATTCCTCTTAGCCCACGTCGCAGGCAAGGAGATCGTCGTACGTCTCGCGACGAATCACGAGCCGCGCCTGACCGTTGCTGACGAACACCACTGGCGGACGCGCGACCTTGTTGTAGTTGCTGCCCATGCTGTGCCCATACGCACCGGTGACCGGTGTGGCAACTAAATCGCCGACGCGAATGTCGGTGGGCACCGCTGCGTCGAAGATCAAGATGTCGCCGCTCTCGCAATGCTTGCCCACGAGACGCGCTGAGCCCGGGCGTTCGGCGGCAACATCGCGCGGCAAAAACGCTTCGTAACCACTGCCGTACAACACCGGCCGGGGGTTGTCGCTCATGCCGCCATCGACCGAGATGTAGGTGCGGATGCCAGGGATGGTCTTCACCGTGCCCACCGTGTACACCGTGAGTGCAGCAGATGCGACGATCGACCGGCCGGGCTCGATGCTGATGCGAGCGCGCACATTGAGCGCTGCGCATGCGTCGAGCAGCACGTTGCCCCAATGCGCGATGGTGGGTGCTTCCTCGCCGCTTGTGTAGGCGACGCCGAGGCCGCCGCCGAGCACCAACTCGGGCAGACCGAATGGCTCGGCGAACTTGGCCATCACCTCGGCAGCCCTAGCGAAGCTTGATGCCTCGAACACGTTTGAGCCGATGTGACAGTGCAACCCGACGAGATGCATTGAGGCCGAACTGGTGGCGCGATCAACCGCACGTGCGGCATCGCCGTTGCCAAGGTTGAAACCGAACTTGCTGTCGTCTTGACCCGTAGCGATGAACTCGTGGGTGTGCGCGTGCACGCCCGGCGTGATGCGCAACAGCACATCTGGGCAAGGCAATCCTTCGCCATGCAACGCGTCGAGACGATCCATCTCATCGAAACTGTCGACCACGATGTGATGCACACCGACAGTGACCGCCTGGCGCAACTCTTGGACGCTCTTGTTGTTGCCGTGCATCACGCATGCCGATGCTGGAACCCCAGCGGCCAACACAATGTGCAATTCGCCGCCGGTAGACACATCGAGCAGCAGACCTTCTTCATATGCCAGCAAGGCCATTGCCTTGCAGAGAAATGCCTTGCTGGCATACACCACGTTGCGACGGCCAAACGCCTGCACTGCCTCGCGGCAGCGGGCGCGCAGGTGGTCTTCGTCGTACACGAACAACGGCGTGCCATAGGTGGCGGCAAGCTCGGGCACCGAGCAACCGCCGATGAACAGCGAGCCATCGGAACCAATGGTTGCATTGTCGGGCAGCAACGACATGGGGACTGCGGTAGTCATATCTACATCCGCTCTGGCGCTGAGATGCCGAGAAGGTCGAGGCCCTTTTCCATCACCCGCGCTGTGACATCGCACAACGCAAGACGGCTCTGCTTGGTTGCTTCGTCGGCAGCCTTGAGCACGGGGCAGTGCTCGTAAAAGCCAGTGAAGTCTTGGGCCAGATCGAACAGGTAGGTGCACAAGCGATGCGGGCTATAGCGATCGATGGTGTCCCAAACAGCGGTGTCGAAGGCAAGCAGGCGCAACGCGAGGGCGCGCTCTTGCGGAGTTGCCAGCACCGGCACCGAGTTGCGCACCGACGCGCGATCGACTTCGGCGCGGCGGAAGATGCTGCAAATACGCGCGTGCGCGTATTGCAAGTACGGCGCTGTGTTGCCATCGAACGACAGCATGCGATCCCACTCGAACACGTAGTCCTTGATGCGATCGGTTGACAGGTCGGCGTACTTCACAGCGCCGATACCAATTGCATGCGCAACAGCCGTGCGCTCGGCAGCGGGCAGATCGGGATTCTTGTCGACCACTGCGGCCTCGGCTCGCTCGAGAGCCTCGTTGAGTAGTTCGTTGAGCTTCAGCGACTCGCCGCTGCGGCTCTTGAGCATCTTGCGATCGGCGCCGAGCACGTTGCCGAACGCCACGTGCACGGCCACGCCAGGAGCCAGCCAGCCCGCCATCTCAGACACAGCAAACACCATCGCCAAATGCTGGGCCTGAGGCGCACCAACCACGTAGACCATGCGATCGACCTTGAGTCGCTCGACACGATCGATGACACACGCAAGGTCGGTGGTTGCGTAGTTGTATCCACCCACCGAGTTCTGCACGATGAGCGGCAACGGCTCGCCTTCGCGGTTCAGGTATCCGGCTGGGAACACCACCTGAGCGCCATCGCTCTCGCGCAGCAGACCCACGTCGCGAAGTCTTGTGACGACATCGGGCAGCATCGGGTTGTACATGCTCTCGGGTGCCAGATCGGCATCGGTGAGTAACACGCCAAGCGTTGCGTACACCGTGTTGAAGTAACGGGTGCTCTCGGCCACGAGCACGCCCCACAAACGAAGTGTCTCGGCGTCGCCACCCTGCAGCAGCACCACGCGCTGACGAGCGCGATCGCCGAAGGCCTCGCCGGCTTCGAACTTGACGCGAGCCGCTTTATAGAAACCAGCGAGGTCGCCCACGGACAGTTCGCTGGCCGCTTCGGTTTCGCCGAGGTCGAGCATGTGCTCGATCAACATGCCAAACGGAGTGCCCCAATCGCCGATGTGATTCTCTTTGGTGACCCGGTGTCCAACAAAGGTAAGCATGCGCACGATGGCATCGCCGATAACCGTGGTGCGGAGATGCCCAACGTGCATCTCCTTGGCCACGTTGGGATGCGAGTAATCGACAACGATGTGCTCGACCAGTGGCGTGGAACGCACACCAAGGTGGCTGTCGTTGGCCGCTGCGGCAAGCTGAGATGCCAAGAACTCATTGGTAAACGTGAGGTTCAAAAAGCCGGGGCCGGCAATCTCGATGTCGCTACACACGCCGACAAGTAGGTCTCGGGCGATGGCCAACACAGCTTCGGCAACCTGACGAGGATTCTGGCCAAGCTGCTTGGCGATAGCCAGCGCACCGTTGGCCTGCGCGTCGGCGCGGTCGCTGGGTCGCACTACAGGATCGACGCCGGGGCCGCCGACGGCAGCAAAGGCCGGGGCCAACAGTTCAGAGACGGTGACAATCGGATCAGCCATGGACTGCCATTCTGCCCGTTCAGCCACGTGAACACGAAGTGCATTCAAAACGCGCAGTCGAAACCAACCGCCGCAGCCCTTCGACAAACTCGCGCCTCGACCGCTAACGTAGGCAGGCGTTTATCCAGCCCTCGTAGCTCAGGGGATAGAGCATTGGTTTCCGGAACCATGTGCGGGAGTTCGAATCTCTCCGAGGGCGCTCTTCATCGTCGGTGATTCCTGTCGGGCCAATGGCCCAGCCGCCGAGATAGTGGTTCGTCCCCCTCGGCGGTCGTAAGGTATGACCCGTGAATAGCACCAAGGCCCACATCGCCGCCCTCTCCCTGCTCGATCGCGCGCTCATCGCGGTAACCGACGACGAGTTGGCAGCCCTACTCGCCGGCCTTCCCGAAGACCACACCACAGCGGTCAAGCGCATCTGCGACCTGCGCGACGAAGACGCCGATCTCGTCGAAGCTGTGCGCATTGCAGCGCATAAGGGTCGCCTCAATGGCGATCTGCAGCGCCTCGGCGTGGTGCTCTCCGATGCGAGCTTGGCCGATTGCCTCGAGCAGCTCGGCGACGCCGCCGACATGCCCACCGAGGAAGAACTGCAGGCGGTCATCCCCGGCCTCATCGAGCGTCACGGCCTCGGCATCGTGCGCGTGATGCTCGCTGCAACCGTGGTTGGCGAAGCCCCCGTGTCGGCGATGATCGTTGGCTTGCTGAAGACCGACGAAACCGTGAAGCTCGCTCCGGTCGAGCTCAAGCCATTGGCTCCGCTGTTGCCACCAAAGGCCGACGACGAAGAGCGTCTGCGTCTGAAGGCACAGCGCAAAGAGCGCAAGGCCCAAGAACAGGCCGAAGCAAAGCTGCGTCGCGACCAGGTCGCACGCGCTCGCAACCGCGTCTAGTTGCTATGCGCCGCCGAGCCCTGTGCGTCGGCAACCAAACGCTCGTGATTGAGTAGCCACGATTTCGCGTCGGTGCCTCCTGCGAATCCAGTAAGAGAACCGTCGGCGCCCACCACACGGTGGCACGGCACCACAATCGACAATGGATTGCGCCCATTCGCCGCTCCCACTGCACGCGCCTTGCGCGAGTCGCCCATGCGCCGCGCCTGTTCGCCGTAGCTCACGGTCTCGGCAAAGGCGATGGAACGCAGCGCCATCCATGCGGCCCGCTGAAAATCGGTGCCCTGTGGATCGAGCGCTAGGTCGAACTCGGTTCGGGCGCCAGCGAAGTACTCACTGAGTTGTTGACGCGTCTGTTCGAGCACGCCATTGGGGTCAGACTCGCCGCCATCGCGATCATCGAGACGCACGCGGTTTGGCTTCTCTGTCTGCCAGAGCACAGCGCGCAGCCCAACATCGGACGCGACAAGCGTGAGCACACCGACCGGAGTCGACATCGTGGTTTCGTACAACATCGGTACCAACCCTTCTGTGTCACCGAGCGCAGGCACTACGCACCGGTGCGGTATGAAACGAACTCAGCTCAGCTGGGCTCTTTGGGCAGACCCAACACTCGCTCGCCAACGATATTGCGCTGGATCTGGCTGGTGCCACCCCAGATGGTCTCGCTGCGGCTGAAGAAGAACGAGCTCATCATTGGACTCACTGGGTATCCGGCACGGCGCTTATCGCGTGCCGCGCCTGGCCACGCACCAGTTGTTGGGCCAGCGTCGACAAGCATTGCGCCAGCACCCGTGATGTCGAGCGCAAGCAGCATTGCTTCTTGGTGCATCTCAGACCAGTACATCTTGTTCGAAGCGCCGAGTGCAACAACGCCAGGGTCGCGGCTGTTGTTGAGCGTGGCGCTGAGCGAGCGCAAGCCGTTCACGCGCAGGATCTGAATCTTCGTATAGAACTTGACGAGGCGCTGGCGAATGTTGGGATCGTCGATGAGCCCGTTGCTCTTGGCCATCTCGGTCATCAACCGGTGCTCTTCTTCGAAGCGGCGGTAGCCAGTGGTTGCGCTCATGCCGCGCTCGAACGCCAGCGTTGAGTTGGCAACCTTCCAACCGTTGTTCACGCCGCCAACAACATTGTCCTTAGGGCAATGCGCGTTGTCGAAGAACACTTCGCAGAACTCGGCGGTGCCGTCTGGCTGGGTGATGCCACGAACTTCGACGCCGGGCTGATCCATTGGCACGAGCAGATACGAGATGCCCTTGTGCTTGGGCGCATCGGGGTCGGTGCGGGTGAGCAAGAAGCAGTAGTCGGCGTGATGGCCCTGGGTGGTCCACACCTTTTGGCCGTTGATGATCCACTCGTCGCCGTCGAGCACGGCCGAGGTCTTCAGGCTGGCGAGGTCGGAGCCCGAGTTGGGCTCAGAGAAGCCTTGGCACCACGACATCGTGCCATTGAGGATCTTGGGGAGGAAGTGCTTCTTTTGCTCCTCGGTGCCCCACTGCAGAATCGTTGGGCCCACCAACGTGTCGCCAAAAAAATCTGCGCGAAGTGGTGCTTTTGCCCGAGCAAATTCTTCGCTGAGCACAACGCCCTGCATTGTGCTGAGGCCCTTGCCGCCGTAGTCAATAGGCCAAGTGGCGCAGATCCAGCCGCCTTCGAACAACGTTGACGGCCACGTAGCGTTGAACTCCTTGCGCTGCTCGGCGGTCATCTCGAAACCCTTGTCGAACCAGCCCGCAGGCAGGTTTGTCTCGAGCCAACCTCGGATCTCGGTGCGGAATGTCTCGTCGGCGGAGGAATAGCTCAGGTCCATTCCACGAGTTTGACCGACAACGCGCCTCGGTTCCAAGCGGAGCCGCAAATGTGCCAGATCCTGTTTACACGCCGTTCACACGGCACACACCCACGCGTAACGGTCGACCCGTACGGTGAATCTCGTAGTACAGCCCGCTCCTGGCTTACCCTCTCCAGCGCATACCGTCCCCCCGGCGGAGGCTGGATGCCAGGAGCGGGCTGCCTGCTTTTTCTCACCGCCCACAGCCCTCGTCGAGCGTGTCGCCAACATGCTCCGATGCTGAATTTCGGCAAACAAACGCGCACGGTCACCACCTTCGAAAACGGCCATCGTGAAGCGTTTGTCAAGGCGCGTGACCAGCCGTACGGACGAAACCACTCTCCGTGAATCACTACCACTCTGCGTGAGAGGTCTGGTAATGTGCGAGCAGTCATTCACTTCGAGAGGGATTCGCGATGGACATCACCGACCTACAGCACGGCCGACTGGTTCACGGTCACCAAGTCGACACCACTGCTGCACGCGAGCATCAGCGCCAACGTCGCCTCACCCGCTTGGTCGTTGCCTTCGGGCTTCCTCTGGCGTGGATTTGGTATCGCGAACTCACCGGCAACCCAGTGAGCCCAGGTCTGCCGAGCATCGTGCGCAGCAGCCCCGAGTTGTCGTTGCTCGTGGTGCTGCTCGTGTTGATGGCCGCAATGACCCTCATCCCCTACCTCGGGGCTGGCAAGTCGCCACACACCATGCTGCGGGCGTCGGATTCGAAGATTCGCTTGGCCGATGTTGTCGGCGCCGAGGCCACACGCCGCGAAGCCATCGACACGCTGAACCTGTTTTTGAACCATCAGACCTTCGCCGACGAACTCGGCGGCTCGCCTCGCCGTGGTGTGCTGTTTGAAGGATTGCCCGGCACCGGCAAGACCTATCTCGCCAAGGCACTTGCGGCCGAGGCTGGCGTTCCGTTCCTGTTCGTCTCGGCGAGCGAATTCCAGTCGATGTTCTTTGGTCAGACGAACAAGAAGGTTCGGTCGTTCTTCAAAGCCATGCGCAAAGCCGCTCGAGCCGAAGGTGGCGCCATCGGCTTCATCGAAGAGTTCGACGCCATCGGTGGGGCCCGTAGCGGGATGAGCTCGAACTCATCTCGTGAAGGCAGCGTGGGCATCGTGAACGAATTGTTGGTGCAGATGCAGAGCTTCGACCTGCCCACCGGATGGCAGAAAATGAAGAGCAAGTGGATCGACCGCGTGAACTCGTTGCTGCCAGAAGGCACCGCCATTCCTCGCTCGAAGCCCACCACCGCAAACGTGTTGCTCATCGCGGCCACCAACCGCGCCGCCGACTTGGATCCAGCGCTACTGCGCCCGGGTCGCTTCGACCGAGTCATCCACTTCGATCTTCCGCCGCACTCAGATCGTGTCGAGATCGCCGAGTACTACTTGAACAAGAAGTCGCACACGCCTGCCGTCACCGCCAAGGCGATCGCCGACCTGTCCGCTGGCTACACCCCGGTTCGCATCGAGCGAATTCTCGATGAGGCCTTGATCATTGCGCTGCGTCATGGCCGGCGGGCAATGACTGTTGAAGACGTGATTGAGGCACAGCTCATCACCGACGTGGGCCTGTCGCACGAAGTGGGCTATCACCCCGACGAGCGTCGTCGAGTGGCTGTTCACGAAGCGGGCCACGCGCTGACGGCCGCAGTTGCAGGCCGCGACATTCGCATCGCCTCGATTCTGCGCCGCGGCGGCGCGCTCGGTCTTGTGTCGCACTCCGAAGCCGACGAGCGCCACCTGCGCACACCCACAGAAGCGTTCAACCTGATGGCTATTGCGCTCGCCGGGCGCGCCGCAGAGATGCAGGAATTCGGTGAGGCCAGCAGTGGCATCGCATCAGACCTTCAGGTGGCCACAACCATCGCTGCCCAACTTGTGGGCCAGCTCGGTGCCGGCGACAGCTTGATCAGCCTTGAGGCCGCCGCTATGCCAACCGCCGCGAACTTGGTGGCCAAGGTGTTGGCCGACGAAGCGTCACGCAAAAAGGTGGACCAGATGTTGTTCGATGCCGCCGACGCAGCAGCGTGTCTGGTGCTTGAGCATCGCTATGCGTTGATCAATCTCACCAACGCGTTGCTCGACTACGACGAGCTCACCGGTGCCGAAGTAAAGGCAATCGTTGTCGAAGCGGTGCGAGCCACCACGGCCTAACGGACGCAGCAGCTGATCAGTTCGCGGCAGCCGCTTGCATTGCTGTCCACACGCGCTGCGAGGTGCACGGCATATCGATGTGACGCACACCGAGGTGGGCAACGGCGTCGACAACAGCGCTCTGCACAGCGGGGGTGGCACCAATGGTGCCGCTCTCGCCGATGCCCTTGGCACCAAGATCGTTGAGCGGCGACGGTGTCTCGGCATGCACGGTTTGGAAGCTCGGCAACTCGGCAGCCGAGACGATGCCATAGTCGGCAAAGTTAGAGGTGAGCGGGTTGCCGTCGGCGTCGTAAACGAACTCCTCGAACAACGCTTGGGCGACGCCCTGAGCAAGGCCGCCGTGAATCTGACCTTCGGCCAGCAACGGGTTGATGATTTTGCCGGCGTCGTCGACCGCAACGAGTTGGCGCAACACAGCACGGCCGGTCTCGGTATCGAGTTCGACTACAGCAAGGTGTGCGCCCGACGGAAAGCTGCCACCGGCCTGTTCGAAGTCTCCTTCGCCGAACAGCGTGAGGCTTGACGTGTGCGCTGCGGCGACGATCTCGGTCCATGTGCGGCTGATGGCTGGTGCTCCGGCGACGTGGAAAACACCATCGGTGATGACGACGTCGGCAACATCGGCTTCGAGCAAACGCGCCGCAACCGAGCGCGCCTGATCGGCAACCAGCGTTGCTGCTCTCGCCACGTTGGTACCACCCAATTGCACCGAGCGAGACCCACCGGTGACCGACCCACGCGCAACCAGATCGGTGTCGCCATGGATCACCGTGATGCTGTCCATCGGCACGCCCAAGGTGTCGGCAACGAGCATCGCCCACGTAGTGCGATGACCTTGGCCATACGGCGTCGTGCCGGTGACCACGCGTACTGCAACGCCGTCGCCGGTTGGTGATGGCGTGACCTCGACCTGTCCGAGCTCACCTCCACCCGACATCGCTGTGACCTCTACGTAGACCGATACGCCAATGCCCAACTGCACGATGTCGCCACGGTCTCGTCGTTGCTGCTGCTCGGCACGAAGCGCTGCGTAGTCGACCGCGGCAAGCAACTTGTCGAGACCACCTTCGTAGTCACCGCTGTCATATGTGGTGCCGGTAACGGTGGTGAAGGGAAAGCGATCAGCGGCGATGAGATTGCGACGACGAACGTCGACCGGGTCCATGCCAATCTCGGCTGCGAAGAGATCCATGGCCCGTTCGATTGCAGCGGCGGCTTCGGGACGACCCGCGCCTCGGTACGCAACGATGGGAACTGTGTTGGTCACTACCGCTGCAGAACTGAGCTCGGCGGCAGCGATGTCGTACACACCCGTGAGCATCATTCGGGTCATGAACGGCAGGATGGCCCCGATACGCGGATACGCACCGGCGTCCTGCACGACATCGAGTTGATATGCCGTGACGCGGCCATCACGCGACCCACCGATGGTGAGTTTCTGTGTCTGCGCACGACCATGCCCCAGACCGTTCATACTCTCGCTGCGCGTCTCGGTATAGCGCACGGGTCGGCCTACTGCGCGGGCAAGCCACGGCACCAGTGTCTCTTCGGGATAGACCGACGCCTTCGCGCCGAATCCGCCACCGACATCGGGAGTGATAACCCGCACCATCGAAGGGTCGAGCGAATACCACTCGCAGAGCCGCTCTTGCACAGGGTGCGCGCCTTGGCCGGACTGCCAATGGGTGAGGCGACCATCATCTTCCCAACGGCTTGCGGAGACACGTCCCTCTAGCGGCGATGGGGCAACGCGTTGATTGACGATGTTCGCGGTGACCACGACTTCGCAAGCGCTGAAGTCGACCGGAGCGGCAGCGGGGATACTCATGCAAACGTTAGAACCGTGGCCAGGAAACAGCAGCACCTCGTCGGTGAGCGCTTGTGCGACCGTGATGACTCCGGGCAACACGTCGTACGAAACGATGACCATTTGCACTGCGTCGGTCGCCTGCTCGCGTGTCTCAGCAACGATGGCCACGATGGGTTCGCCCACGTAACGAACCGTGTCGGAGGCCAGCGCTGAGCGCGGGCAGGTGGCCGGTAAAAACGGGAGGTCGATCGGAAACGGACCGAGATCGATGTCGCTGTTCACGAAGATGCCAACAACCCCGGGGGCTTGACGCGCCTCGGCGGTATCGATGTCGGTGATGCGCGCATGGGCCATCTGCGACCGCACATAGACCACGTGTGCAGCGCCTTCGAGATGAAGGTTGTCGATAAACGTGCCGTGACCTGTAAGCAGCGCTGGGTCCTCGCCACGTACAACCCGCTGACCAACTATCCCCATCGCGTTGACTCCTCTTTCATGTGGTTTGAGTTCAGTACGCGCAGACATAGGCACGAACCAATGACAACGCCTAGATTCACACCATGACTTTGACTGAATCGGCACCACCAAAAGCAGAACGTTGGACTGCGCAGTGGAAGGAACTCTACGCCGAAGTCGTAACCACCGGCTTGTGCACCGGGTGCGCCGGGTGTGTCGTGACGTGCCCTCACGACGTCATCGGCTACGAGCACTCCGAGGGCAAATACTTGCCGTTTCATCTCGAAGAAGAACTCGGTCTCGACAACTGCATTCACGGCGAAAAGGGTTGCACCACGTGCACCCGCGCATGCCCACGTTTCCGAGCGTGGGAACCGGCCGCCGACATGCACCTGTTCGGCCGCGTGCGTGAGCCCGAAGAAATGGGCGGCATCTGGCGTGCGCTGTATCTCACCCGAGCCAGCGACGACATGGTTCACAAGATCGGCCAAGACGGCGGCCTCGTCTCGGCAATGCTCATCTGGCTGATGGAGCACGATTACATCGAGGCAGCGATGGTCAGTGGCGTTGAGCCCGACGATGCATGGAAAGCCAAGCCCGTGCTGGCTCGCAACACCGCCGAAGTGCTCGCCACTGCCGGCAGCCGCTACACCTACTGCGCCAACCCACTCGCCTTGCGCGATGCCAAAGAGCAAGGCCTCTCACGCCTGGCTTTGGTGGGCATGGGGTGCCAGACCTCGTCGCCTCCAACCATGTGGGATCGCAAGGCCGGCAAGGTCTCGAAGCCGTTCTTGTTCAACATTGGTCTGCTCTGCTCGAAGACATTCGACGACGCCATTTTCCCCGAGTTGTTCGAAGCCAAGTACGGCCTGAAGAAGGCCGACATGGTGAAAATGAACATTAAGGGCGTGTTCCAGATTTGGATGAAGGACGGCTCGTTCCACGAGATCGATCTCAAGGAATGCCACAAGTGGACCCGCGAGGGCTGCAAGAACTGTCCCGACTTCTCTGCCGAACATGCCGACGTATCAACGGGCGGCATCGGCGAAGACAACGACTGGACACTCACCATCGTGCGCACCGAGTTGGGCGAAGAGGTCATCAACCGCATGATCGCCGACGGGTCGATCATTGCTCGACCAGCGCAAGACGACAAAGAGGCAATGCGCCTGTTGCGCCTGCTGTCGATTGTGAGCCGTCGCCGCTGGCCAGAGTTCGCCGACCGCGCACCTTCGGTTGGTGTGCCACCTCCGAAGAAGAAGGCCGACGCTCCGGCTCCGGCTCCGGCGGCGCCCTAGGCCCTTCGTCAGAACTTTGCTACACGCCCTCGCATCAAAGAACAGCGTCAGGGCCATGCCAGACTCGCGTCTATGCCTTTGCATCCCCAAGCTCACTTCTTGATTCAGGCCCTCGCTCAGCTCGGTCTTCCCCCCTTCGAGTTGGGAACCCCGCAGCAGGCGAGAGACGCTCGCGCCGCCCGAGGTATGGCACCCGCAGAACATGTACACGAGGTCCGCGACCTCGACGCCGGCGGAGTTCCGGCTCGCTTGTACCGACCAAGCGCCGCAAGCGACCTTGGCTTGCTGGTCTACTTTCACGGCGGCGGCTGGGTCATCGGAGACCTCGAGTCACACGACAACGTATGTCGCGCGCTTGCGAATCGCAGCGGCCATGCGGTGCTCAACGTCGATTACCGTCTAGCCCCCGAGCACCCGTTTCCGGCAGCATTGGGCGACTCGATTCAGGCCACCCGTTGGGCGCATGCCAATGCAGCCGATCTGGGTTGCGATGCAAGTCGCATCGCCGTCGGCGGAGACTCTGCCGGGGCCAACCTAGCTGCAGTAGTCGCCCAGATCGCACCGATTCCGTTGTGCCATCAGATGCTCATCTACCCAGTCACCGACTGCCGCCGCGTATCGGCGTCGTATTCCGAAAACGCCACGGGCTATTTCCTCACCGCTTCGGGCATGGAGTGGTTCGTCGACCATTACCTGTCGGGCGGCCAGGGGTCACCCGACGACCCACGCGTCTCGCCGTTGTTGGCCGACGACGCAACGCTGCGTGCCACGCCGCCAGCCCTCGTGATCACCGCCGAGTTCGATCCATTGCGAGACGAAGGCGAGCAGTACGCCACCCGGCTCGCAGAGCTCGGTGTCGCCACCACGCATGTTCGTTTCAGCGGAATGATCCACGGGTTCTTCAGCATGGCCGAGATGATCGACGACGCGAAAGCAGCCCACGCTGTGGCCGCCGAAGCGCTGAAAACTGCCTTCAGTAAATAGGCGTCAGTCTGCGCCAAGCACACGGGCTCGGGTGAACACTGCATCGAGCATCGGTTCGGTCAAGCGACCAGTGAAGGTGTTTTGCTGGCTCGGATGAAACGAGCACAACAACGTGAGTCCCGAATCGGTGCTCGCCTCAACAAGATGCCCAAACTTGGGCCGCGGCCGCACCCCAAACTCTGCGCACGCCGCCTCGTACGCGAACCCGCCGAGGCACACCACAACTTTGGCGTTGCGCAAGAGCGCGAACTCGCGCTGCAAGAACGGCCGGCACGAGTCACGCTCGCTGGTCTCAGGCTTGTTGCCGGGAGGCGCGCATTTCACTGCAGCCGTGACCCACGCATTGGTGAGTTCGAGTCCGTCGTCGCGTCCGTGCGACAACGCCTGATTTGCCAAGCCTGCCTTGTGCATCGCTCGGAACAACCAGTCACCGCTGCGATCACCGGTGAACACCCGACCGGTTCGATTGGCTCCGTGAGCGGCGGGCGCAAGACCCAACACGATGATCGACGCCTTCGGGTCACCAAAGCCCGGAATTGGCCGGCCCCAATACTCTTCGTCGCGATACGAAGCCCGCTTGTCGATCGATACCTGTTCGCGCCATTCAACGAGCCGCGGGCACGCGCGGCAGTCGATCACACGGCGACGCAGTTGGGCGAGAGTCTTCGACGTGTCCGAAGTTGCAGAACTCATCCCGCCGACAGTAGGCCGTATTCACGGAACCATGGCTAAATTTGCAGGTACATGCCGAAGAAGCCTCCCGCCGGTCCGTCGCCAACGCTTGTGTTGTTGGTTCGTCACGGACAGACCCCCACCACGGGCAAGTTGTTGCCCGGCCGCGCCAGTGGTCTTCACCTTGCCGATCAGGGCCGTGCTCAAGCCCAAGTGGCAGCCGATCGCATCGCCGGTTTGGCCAAGGTCGATGCCATCTATGCGTCGCCGCTCGAGCGGGCTCGCGAAACCGCAGCGCCCATCGCCAAAGCTCTCGGCCAAAAGGTGCGCATCGACAAAGGTCTGCTCGAGTGCGATTTCGGCGATTGGACTGGCGCCGAACTCTCGGCGCTGATGAAGTTGCCCGAATGGACCACCGTGCAGCGGTCGCCATCCACCTTTCGCTTTCCCAATGGCGAGAGTTTTCTCGAGATGCAAACACGCATGGTCAGCACGCTCGACCGGTTGCGCGCCACCCATCCCGGCAGAACCATCGTGTGCGTGTCGCACGCCGACCCAATCAAGGCCGCCGTCGCGCACGCCATGGGCACTCACATCGATCTGTTCCAGCGCATCGTGATCTCCACGTGCTCAATCAGCGCAATCGCATACTCCGCCGGCGGGCCAATCGTGCTCAATGTCAACTCAACCGGCGGCTCGCTCAGCGAGCTTCGGCCAAGCTGAGACGACGCAACATGGGAGTCTTCTTTCAGTTCGACGACGTCGATGCTTTCACCACGGTGACTCAAGGCGCCCCGGGTCAGCGCGTGTTCTTTCTCTACGCACGCCAAGGCAACGTCAGTGTTGCCGTGAAATGCGAGAAGCAACAAGTGGCCGCCATCGCCGACTTTCTCCGCAAGGCGATGACCGACCTCGAGCCCTCGGCAGAACCGCCACGATCACTGTCGTTTGAGACCCCGCCGCCGTTTGAGGCAGCGTTCGTGCTCGGCCCAATCGCGCTCGGTTACGACCGCGAGAACGACCGACTCTTGGTTCAACTCGAAGAGGTCATCACTGTCGACGAAGACGGCGAACCTGACGAAGAAGCCTTCGACGATCGCGGCCAAGTGCGCGTGCTGCTGCAGCGCAATCAAGCATTGGCTTTCTGCGCGCACACCGAGTCGGTGGTGTCGGCGGGTCGGGCACCGTGCGCGTTCTGCGGCAGGCCGATGGAACCCAACGGGCACCCATGTCCAACAATGAACTAATCCACGGCCTGCTCTACTCGGGCGAAATCGAAATCGTTGGCCGCATGCCCTGGAGCAGCAACGCCACATTCTTGGTGAACCTCACCAGCCCACACGGCGCGGGCCAAGCCATCTACAAACCACTTCGCGGCGAACGACCACTGTGGGACTTCGAACCCGGGCTCCACCGCCGAGAGGTGGCCGCATACCGGCTCAGCGAAGCAATGGGATTTGGGGTTGTGCCCCACACCGTGCTTCGCGAAGGACCCGTCGGCGAAGGCTCGATGCAATGGTTCGTCGAAGCCGATCACCAAGAGCACTACTTCACCATTTTCGAAAAGCGCGAAGATCTGCACCACCAACTTCGGTTGATGGCTGTGCTCGACATCGTGGCCAACAACACCGATCGCAAGAGCGGCCATTGCTTACTTGGCTACGACGAGCGAGTGTGGGGCATCGACCATGGTCTGTGCTTCGCTGCCGAGTTCAAACTGCGCACGGTGATCTGGGAATTTGGTGGCGAGCCGCTACCCGACGAATCCATTGCGCCGTTACAGCGTCTACTCGAAGGCGTTCCGCTCGAGGTTGCCGCGCTGTTGGTCGACGAAGAAGTCCTCGCGATTCAAGAGCGCGCCGAATGGCTACTGCAGCAAGGCGAGTTCCCTATCGACGAATCCGGACGCAGGTATCCGTGGCCTCTGGTCTAGACAGCATCGACGAACCGCTCGACGCACTCATCACCGCTGCCGATCTCGACGGTCTGGTTCGGCTCATCGACTCACGCTGCGCATCGGCGAACTGGCAAGGGCTGCTGCATCTACGCGACCGAGCCCGATGGGCCGTGTCTACCGGTCGCCAACTCTGGCCGGCCGCCACGCTGGCCGAGTACCGCCTCGCGCTGCTCGCTCCTGCCGAGTGGGCCGCACAGGTGCTCGACGAAGACACCGGCAAGTTCAGCATCGGCCCACTCACCGAAGTGATCGCGCAGGCGCATACGTGGCAATCGCTCGCGCCGTTACTGCCCACCGGACCACGCGCCGCCTTTGTGGCGCACGAGCGCGTGATCCGTGGCGAAGTGATCGATTCGTCAGACCTGCCCGATGTGCTCGAAATGCCGTTCGCTTTGCAGCCATGGGAACCCGTGTATCCGGTTGCGGTGTACGAGCCCGACTCGGCCACGTTTGAGGCCCCCGCGTTGCCCGATTCTTCAAGTGAACTCGCCCTGCAGTTCGACCGCAGTGCCGCGTCGAGCCACGTAGAGATCATCGATGACGACGATGTGGCGCTCGCTGTTCGCCAACTTGTCGAAGCATGGACCGCCGAATCAAACGGCAAGGCCGAAGTGGTGTGTGTCGAAGGCAGCGCCATCGATGCAGTATCAGCCCTCGGCGTCGCACGAGGCCACATCACCGCGATCACGCCGGCGCACGCGCTGCAATGGCTCACATGGGCTGGCGCAAGCGGCGGGGCGTTCGGCCGACGCCGGGGCACCGCACTCGGACGCTTTGGTGCGTGGTGGCTCGTGGCTGCGCTCGGAGGCATCACCAACGATTGGCCAACGAATCCCGACGTGCTCGGTGCGTTAGCCAGTGAGTTGCAATGGTTCTGGTGGGACGCTGCCGAGCCGGCGCTCGGCTGGCAGCTGCAACTTGCCGTTGAGTTGCCCGCAGAGGGCCTTGCGTGGGCCATCAGCGCCCGCGACGCTACCTAGGGCAACTGTTGGCCCGCGGGCTCAATCAGGGTGTGAGCGACCCAAAGACGTCGACGATCACGTGGGTCTTCACCGAGGTGAACACGCACAGGGTTCCGGCCGACGACACCGCCGAGATCACCAGGTTCGGCAAGGTCTGGCCACCCGCGTAGTTCACGTTCGACACATTGGGGCGCGCACCGCCACAGGGGTACACGGTGACAAAGCCACTCAACGCCGGGCCATCAACGGTCACGTTCAAGATCACCGCGGCGGGCGAAGCACCGAGGCCGGCTCGATCGCCGACGTCGAGCACCAACGTTGTGTTTGCCGAGCGGACGCCCTCGCCGGCGAATTGTTGATCGACGGTAAACAGCCCGGGGCGGGTATCGAGCAACCGCGCCGGCTGAGTCAGCGGCGCAAACTTGCCCGACGACAACTCGCCGAACGTGTCGATGACAACGTGAGCCTCACCCGACGAGAACACGCACACCGACCCATTGACCCCAAGTGCGGTCACTACCGCGTTGGCGACAGTGACACCGGGTACGTAGTTGAGATTCGAGGTCTTCGGTTGCTCGGTGCCGCACGCCCACAGCGTGAGATAGCCGTTTGTGGTGGCGCGATCGATGGTCACGTTGAGCACGGCCGTCTGACCCGACGAACTCATTTCACCGCGCCCTGCGACCGGCACTTCAAGGGTAGAGCCGGTAGTCATCGCCCCGCCCCCGGTCATTTGGCCATCGGTGGTTGGTTCGCCAGGGCGCGTGTCGAGCAGGCGGGCAGGCGCTGGCACGGGCGTGAACGTGGTAGACGACAACACCCCAAAGACATCGACCACAAGATGCGTCGGCGACTGGTTATAGATGCAAATGCTTCCGGTGACGCTGAGCTTGGTGACAACGCTGTTCGAAATGATCTGACCGGCGCGCACGTTGAGGTTCGATGTGCTTGGCCGCTGACCACACGGATACACCGTGATGTAACCCTCGCCGAGCGCTACTGCAGTGACGTTGATGGCCACCGACCGAGCGTTGGCTGGCACCACACCGCGCCCTGCTATCTGCACCTCAAGCGTCGAATCGTTGGGGCGCGATCCGCGACCGGCGTGTTGGCCGTCGATAGTGGTCATCCCGGCGCGAGTATCGACAAATCTGGCTGGCAACGCAGAAACAACGGCCGGCAGCGGCGGCGGCACCACGTTTGGCGTGAGTTGTACGTAGCCAGGATTCGGGCTGCCCGCCATCGCAGCATCGACCGCTGTCCATGTAGCCGCGTCGTCGTTACCAAGTGCCCAAAAGGCAACGCCGCCGATGCCTTTCGACTTGGCCAGAGCAATGCGCGCGTACACGCCATCGGGATCCATGTAGAACACCGTGTGGGCCACGTTGCAACGCACGCTGACGCCATTGATATCTGGTCCACCGATTGAGTCTGTATACGTAAACGTGCGCTCTTGCAGCGACCCATTCCACAGCGGCGTGGCGCCCTTGCGCTGCGCCAAAGCCGGGAACTGCGAGGTCTCGTAACTCTTCTTCGAAAGCTTCATGTCGGCGGGCACCACCAGTGGGCAGCTTCCATCGACATTGGTGATCCAGTCGGTGCCATACAGCGGGATGCCCATCACGATCTTGGTGGGCTGGCCCGACACTGCAATGGCGGCATCGATGCTGTTGCTCGCCCACAGATATGGCGCCATCGGGCCAGCCGAACTGGTGCTGTACGAATAGGTCATCACCCTGATGCGATCGACCATCTGCCCGAGCATTGCGTAGTCGTATACCCAGTAGCCGCTGATACCCGAGGTGCCACCGTCGTAGATGGGCGGCACGCTGACTTCGAGTGTCTTGCCAAGCGAGTGCAATGCCGCCGAAAGCTCGGTGATGAACGCCCCCCATTGCGGGCGCGTGGTGGTCCAGCTTGAGCGCCCATCAGCGAACGCGAACTGTTCGTAATCGAGGTCGACGCCGTCGTAGCCACCGTTGAGCACGAATGCCAACAACTGCCAGATGTGGTTCGTGCGAGCGGCGGGGTCGGCCAAGACGGCGGCCATCACATGCGCCGCGTTGCCATCGACAACGGTAGGGATCAGTGGCTTACCGGCGGCGTGAGTGGCATCTTTGTAGGCCTGAATCTTGCTGGCCGCAGATGCGTTGGTCGCGATGGTGCCGTTGGCCTGAGCCGAGAAGAAGAACGGCGACAACTCGCCGAACTGCGACGAATGAGCGGTGTACGCAGCCAAGGCATCGAGCGGCTGCCACCACGGCGCCCATCCAGAGACATCGAACACTCCACCAGTTGCAGCGACCGGGGCCATCGCAAAGTTTGTTGGGGCCACCACGCAAGCAACCACAGCGAACAAGCTTGCGGCGCACATCGTGGCGACACGCTTGGCCATTCGCTGCGCCAGACTGGGCGTCGAGTTGGGGGGCATTGCCAAAGCGTAGGCCACCCGGCCACGGGTCTCCCCGCGGCGATCACCCACCGTGATCAACCTGCCCGAAAAATACGAAATGGCAGTTGATCCAACCCCCTCGCGGGAACGGGACCAACTGCCATCACGACAGAGCCATTAGGCGTCAGGAACGACCCTGCAACGCCTCAATCAGCTTGGGAAGAACCTTGTGAACATCGCCAACGATGCCCAGATCGGCGATACCGAAGATCGGTGCTTCTTTGTCCTTGTTGATCGCGATGATGTTCTTCGAGCCCTTCATGCCAACCATGTGCTGGGTGGCGCCCGAGATACCTGCTGCGATGTACACGCTTGGCTTGACGACCTTGCCGGTCTGCCCAACCTGGTAGCTGTACGGCACCCAGCCGGCATCGACGATTGCCCGTGATGCGCCAGGGGCACCCTTGAGCAACTTGGCGAGCTGCTCGATCATTTCGTACTTCACTGCTTCGCCGAGGCCACGGCCACCCGACACGACGATGTTTGCTTCGTCGAGCTTTGGACCGCTGGTCTCTTCGACATGCACTGCCGTGACGGTTGCTCCGCCAGTTGCGCCGAGGTCGGGCACTGGAGCTGCGACCACAGCGGCGGCAGCGCCACCGGCGGACTCAGCAGCGAAGCTCTTCGGACGGAAGGCTGCGAGGTGCGGGCCCGAACCGGTGAAGCCGGTGGTGACCAACACGTTGCCGCCGAACACCGGCGTGGTCACGTTGACCGAGTCGCCATCGACAGCGATGTCGATGTTGTTGGTGAGCACTGTGCGGTCGAGCTTCACCGAGAGGCGGCTCACAACGTCGCGCCCTTCGTAGCTCTGCGGGAAGATGATCAGGTCGGGGGCGTTGCCGCCATCGATCACTGCCTTCATCGCCGACGACACAGCGACGCCGGGCAACTTGCCGCCCAGATCGCCGGTTGCGTACACCGTTGTTGCACCGTATTCGCCAAGCGTTGCAGCAACTGCTGCGCCATCGCTACCGACGAATGCCGACAGCGTGCCGCCCATGCTGCGTGCCTTGGTGAGGAGTTCGAGCGTGCCCGTGGTGGGTGCTCCGTTTGCGACCTGCGCAAAGACCCAGATGTTGTTCAATGCCATGACGGACCTCAGATCACTTTCAGGTTTTCGAGGAAGGCAACGATCTTGGTGAAGGTCTCGCCATCGTCTTCAATGATTTCGCCAGCAGCGCGGGCCTCAGCCTGCGTGACGGTGACGACTGCTTGGCCCGAGCCAGCCCAACCAACTGGCGTGATGCCAAGATCGGCTGCGGTGACCTGCTCGACCGGCTTCGACTTCGCTGCCATGATGCCTTTGAAGCTTGGGTAGCGAGGCTCAACGACGCCAGCGGTAACGCTGATGACGGCCGGCAACGCACAGGTAACTTCGTCGTAGCCCTCTTCGGTCTGACGATGCGCCTCGAGCGTGCCACCAGTGATGGTGACCTTCTTGGCGAACGTGACCGAAGCAAGACCGAGCACCTCGGCGAGCTGCTCGGGCACAGTGCCCGTGTAGCCATCGCTCGACTCGGTGGCCGCGATGATCAAATCGGCGCCGCCCAAGCGTTGCACTGCCGCAGCGAGCACCTTGGCCGTGGTGAGCGCATCAGAGCCCAACAAAGCTGGGTCGCTAATGAGCACGCCTTTGGCTGCACCCATTGCGAGAGCGGTGCGCATGCCCGACACTTCGCCGTTGGGGGCCATCGAGATGAGGCTCACTTCGCCGCCGCCAGCCGCGTCGACCAGCTGAAGCGCCATTTCGACGCCGTAGCTGTCGGACTCATCAAGGATGAGCTTCCCGTCGCGCTTGAGCGTATTGGTAGAGGGATCCAGCGCGCCCGGGGTTGCCGGGTCGGGGATCTGTTTGACACAAACGATCACGTTCATAGGGTTCCTATTGTTACCGACCCGCAAGCGCTGTTCCTAACCGGCGCACCAAGTCTGTCGTCACTGATACCCTCGGGGTCTTGCGGATCTTGCTCGTTGTCAACGCGTTCGCGTCGTCCGTGACGGCCCGAAACACCGTCGTAGTGCACCAGATTCTGTCGCGCGGCAACGACGTTGAGATCGTCGAAACGAACCGCCGTGGCCACGCCACCCGATTTTCGCAAGATGCGGCCCGGCGCGGCATCGACGTAGTCATTGGCTTTGGCGGCGATGGCACGCTCAACGAAGTGGCCACCGGCGTTGCTGGCACCGACACTGCGCTCGGTGCCCTACCGGGCGGCAGCACCAACGTGTTTGCCCGAACACTCGGTATGCCCAACGATCCGGTGCTTGCTGTGCAGCAACTGGCCGACGGCATCAACAGCAACAACATCGAACCCATCGGCCTCGGCAAAGTGAACGGTCGCTACTTCTGCTTCCACACCGGCGTTGGCTACGACGCGGCCGTCGTGAAAGAAGTCGAGAACCATGGCTCGCTCAAGCGTTGGGCTGGGCACCCGCTGTTCATCTACGCAGCGGTGCACACATGGGCCTCGAAATACGACCGCAGAAATCCTCACTTCGAACTGACCTTCGCCAACGGCGACCGCGTGGTCGAGGGCTACTTCACGGTGGTGCTCAACACCAACCCATACACGTATCTCGGGAATCGGCCCCTCGATCTGTCGCCAGCAGCCACACTCGATCGCGGACTCGTTGCGGTCACGTTCAAGACCATGCAGGCCACCACCATCCTGAAGTCGTTGGGCGGCGCACTACGCGGTGGCGGCGTGAAACCAACTGCCTCGCTCGACGTTCACGAAGATGTCGAGAGCCTCTCGATCACTAGCCATCAGCCCTTCCCATATCAGGTCGATGGCGACTACCTCGGCGAGACCACCGACTTGCAGTTCGAGCACGTGCGCAACGCCGTGCGCCTTGTTCGTCCAGGCGTTGCGGGCGAGTCGCCCGACAAGCTCTAGCCCGCGGCGAGAATCTCGAGCGCAACGTCGGGCACGTTGGTGCAAATGCCATCAATGCCCCATTCGATCAACTCGCGCATTCGGTCGGGGTCGTCGCAGGTCCAGGTGTTTACCTGAATACCGGCTTGATGGCATCGATCGATCACGTCGCGCGAGAGCATTCGCACCCATGGATGCAGCGCCGAGTGTCCGCGAGCCGTAAGCAACTCGACCACATCTTCTGGCGTCGGCCCAGCGAGCCAAGCAGTGCGCACGTGTGGAGCTATAGCTCGACAACGATCGACGGTCTCGATTCGAAACGACGAGATCAGCCAGCGATGCGGCTCGCCGCGACGATCGAGCAACGCCATGGTCTGATCTGCCACCCAATCGGTGGTATCGAAATCGGGTTCCTGCTCGTCGTTTTTGATCTCGACGTTGACCCACATGCCCGCACACGCATCGAGCGCCTGATCGAGCGTGGGAATGTGCGCCGTGAGTTCGTTGGCCGCGATGTCGACACTCGACACCTCGCGAATGACTCGGCCGTCGGCCAGGTAAGCGTCGTGGTGAACGATCAACACATCGTCGGCCGCGCGGCGGACATCGAGCTCGACCCCGTGCGCGCCCATCTCGCCAGCGCGGCGAAACGCCGCGATTGTGTTCTCGCGCTCGGCCCGAGACGCTCCGCGATGAGCCAACACCTGTACAGCCACTGTTTTCTCCTCGTGCGAGGGCCGATAAACGGCCTGACCTACCTATCTGTTTTCGTGATAGGGGACATCAAATGTTTGCCAAATGGACATCTTCTTGAAATCAAGGTCTTGTCAAGTCGGCTCGACCAACGTACCGTACGAGCGCCGCATGAATTGCTATCCCGCAAGTCGGGATTCACACTTTTTGATGGTGACTTTTCCCACTCCGCCCTTAGTCCGTCAGGAGACGACGTGTCGATTCTCGCGTCAAGCCTCACCCTTGCTCACGCCGATTATTCATGGCGCGGAGCTTCAATCTGTCGTGACACCGACCCCGACCTGTTCTTCCCGATCGGAACCACAGGGCATGCGCTCACCCAGATCGCACGGGCCAAAGAAGTATGCGGCGAATGCCCCGTCAGCGAGCGTTGTCTCGAGTTCGCACTCGAGACCAACCAAGACTCAGGCATCTGGGGCGGCACCTCCGAAGAAGAGCGCCGTGTCATTCGTCGGGCTCAGGTAGCCCGCAACAAGACCAGCCTCGCCAGCTGATTTCCCCCGCCACTGCTGTGGCGTGATGAATGCAAGTCGGCTACACGCTTTCGAGCGGCACGCGCAGATCTACCACCGTGCCAGCCCCATGACGGCGCTCGGTAACACCAGCGGCAACAAAGTCTGCGTCGAGGCTCGCCCGCATCGAGAGTGACCCGGCCAATTCGGTGGTGACCAAGGTACGCACAATCGACAGCCCGAGGCCGGTGGCCTTGCTCAGATCGAACGACGGATCGAGGCCGCGTCCGTCGTCGAGCACCCGCACTCGAAGCTCGGCGCCATCGTTGGCCAACTGCACGATGACCGTGCCGCCCTCGCTGCCCTCGGGAAAGCCATGATCGACAGCGTTCTGCAACAACTCGGTGAGCACAACGCTGAGTGGCGTTGCCACTGTTGAGGGCAAGCGACCGCCATCGCCCTGCACCACAAACTGAACCGGACGATCCTCGGACTGCAATCCTTCTTCGGCAAGACGCAACAGCGGACGCACGATCTCGATGAACGCAACATCGTCGCCAGGTTCGCGAGACAACGTTTCGTGCACGAGGGCGATCGTTCGGATGCGGCGAACCGATTCGGCGATCGCTGCCTTGGCTTCTTGCGATGTGAGCCGGCGGGCCTGCAGCCGAAGCAGCGACGAGATGGTCTGCAAGTTGTTCTTGACCCGATGGTGGATCTCGCGAATGGTGGCGTCTTTCGAGAGCAGCAACCGATCGCGTCGACGCAACTCGGTGACATCGCGCAGCATCAGCATGCCACCGGTGACTTCGCCGTCTTCGATGATCGGGATACATCGCGTCAGCAAGGTGACATCGGCGTTCTGGTCGAACTCTTCGATGACCGGTTCGCTGCGTTCGTAGGCCTGCCGAATTGAGCTGTCGTTGAACCCGAGTTCAGCGAGACGCATGCCGACGGCGTTGGCGCTGATGCCCACACGATGCAACGCGGACACGGCGTTCGGCGACGCATAACGCACGCGCGCTTCGTCGTCGAGCACCATCGCACCGTCGCCCACGCGCGGCGCCGCTCCCGAGTCGGCGATGCGACCAGGAAATGGAAACTGGCCTTGCGAAATCATCTTCGCGAATCGATCAAAGATCGACAGATAGGTGCGCTCAAGCTCACCTGGCTGACGACCGGTGACGCTCGAACGCTCGCGTGTCAAGATCGCAATGACACGATCTTCGAACCGCACTGGGATAGCGAGCATCTGCGCCGGGGCCGACTGGCTCTCGACCGCAATTTCACCCTCTTGCACTTCGCCACTGGCCATAGACGACGCGAGCAACGGCAGTTCATTCGCGCTGGCCCAGGCACCCACCCAGTCGCTGAGATAGATGGTCTGGCCCGTAGATGGCCGAACATGCGCTGTGACGAGCCAGCGCCCTTCTCCAGCCGGCACATAGAGCAACAGATCGGCGAAGCTCAGGTCGGCGAGCAAACCCCACTCGGAGACGAGGTGTTGCAAATGTGCTGTTTCGTCTCGCGACAGTGCGGTGTGCTGTCTCGCGAGTTCGGCAAGGGTCGCCATGATTCTCCTGTTCGGATTCTCCGGGTGGGATTGTCCTGTGGGCCTGTCGTCAGATCGTCAGATCGTCAGATCGTCAGATCGTCAGATCGTCAGATCGTCAGACCGTCATCTCTGAGTTTGGCGCATCCGACTAGCTCCAGAGATGATCTCCGAGTTGAAGCAGGCTGTGCAAGTCATTGATGTCGTGGTCGAGTGATGGGGCGGCAACCGTGAACGGCGCAAGACGCTCGAGTTCACTGCGACGTTCGGCTTCCCTCGCTGCGACCATCGCGATGTCGTGAAAGCGATCGGCCACCTCGGTGAGCACCCCACGAACCACCTGAGGATCTGCTTCCAACACCGAGCTCAGGTCGGCGGCCAACGAGCCCGTCTGAGCCGCTTTGCGCAGCTGTGCAGCGGCCTTCTCGGCGGCTGGCTCACGCAGCGCCGATGGCATCGTGCGGTTCAACACCATGCCGCCGAGGGGCAGACGGCGCTCGCGCAGCGCTTCGGCGAGATAGGCCGCTTCATAGGCGGGCGCCGCCTCGAGCGTGGACACAACAAGAAAGGCTGTCCGCGGATCCGAGAGCAACCGCTCTACTTCGCGAGCGCGCTCAACAAAGCCCTTTTCCATCGTCTGGAACAACACGAAGAACTCGGCGATGTCTTGCAGAAAGCGAGACCCAAGCACACGATCGGCAACTTGGTAAAACGGCTTCGAAGCTGCGGTGAACAATCGCGACCGATAGGGAACCGTGAGCCAACGCAACAAGCGACTGCCAAAGAACTCCATCATCCGACCAGGCGAATCGAGAATGTCGAGCGCGTTACGCGAAGGCGGAGTGTCGATGATGACAAGGTCGTAACGGCCCGACGCATGGATCTCATGCAGACGCTCCATCGCGATGTAGTCATGGCTCTGCACGAACCGGCCGGTGATGTTTTGGTACAGCGGGTTGGCCAGCACCGTGTCGCGCAACACATCGTCGGGCGCGTGACGGGCGATGAGTTCATCCCATCCGGCCTTGGTATCGAGCATGGCGGCCCACAGTTCGCCGCGAGGCGTCACGCCGGCCCCAGCGAACGCGTCAAGCGGGATTTGGGTTTCGGAGTTTCCGAACGCCTGCAGTCCAAGTGCGTTAGCGAGACGGCGTGCAGGGTCCACCGTGAGCACCAGCACTCGACCGCCTATACGAACTGCCGCCTCGGCCGCCAGTGACGCCGCAATGGTGGTCTTGCCAACGCCACCGCTGCCGCACACGATGATCATTTCCTTCGAGGCGAGCAGGTCGGCAATTCCGCTGTTGGTTTGGGTACCAGGCATCAGATCAACTCATCGGATAATGCGTCGACGATCTGACTCACAACGCGCCGACCAACAGCACGCGTAAACAGTTCGGGGATGTAGAGCATCGGCGTGTCGGCCGGAACCGCGCCGCGCAGTCGCTCAAGGTGGCCGGAGCCGACTCGACGGCGGGCCTCGTTCATCCGCGCTGCGTCGACAACCGCTGTGACACTGCGGCCGGCCGCACGGGTCATCAGCCCTTGCGCCGCAGGGGTAGACAACTGATCGAACACCGCCATCTCGCGCGTGCCGAACAACGCCGGCAACACGCGGTTCACCACCACGCCAGCGAGATCTACCTTTGTGCGTTCGCGCACTCGATCGAGCAGTTCAATGGTTTCGTTCACGGGCATTTCTTCGGGGGTCGTCACTGTGATCAACCCAGTGCGCTCGGGATCCTCAAGAATGTCGAGCATCCACGCTGTCTGCTCTCGCACCAAGCCCACCTGCACAAGCTCACTAATCACACGCGGCGCGCCGATCTGACTCACGATGTGTCCGCTGGCTTCGGCATCAACAACCACGAGGTCGTAGTGGCGTTCACGAACCTCGTAACAGAGCTTGCCGATGGCGAGGATCTCTTTGACCCCGGGAGCAGCGTCGGCGACAAAGTCGAACGTGCGCGCCAACGGACCAATGCGCCCAACGAACGGGATGCGCACGAACAGCTTGAGGTACTCGCGTAACGAGTCTTCGGTGTTCATGGCCATGCCGAACAGGTTCGAATCGATCTGTCTCGGTTGGTACGGAAACGGCGAACAATCGAATGCAGCCGCGAGCGCGCCCTTGGCGTCCATCTCGCAGACAAGTGTGCGGCGACCGTGTTGTGCTGCCAGTTGGGCAATAGCCGCGGCGACAGTGGTCTTACCAACGCCACCTTTACCGGTGACGAAGAGCAGCTGACGGTTCAGCAGGTGCACGGCGACTGACCGAACACGAGCCTCAAGCCGCCACGATCATGCTGGCTTCAGCCGCCAAAGCCGATGCGGCGCTCGCTGTCGGTTGTGCCGAGCTCGATGTAGGCAATCTTCGACGCGGCGACACCGATGTCGCGGCCCTTTTTGTCGGTGAGCCAGAGCACATCGACGGCGCCAGAGAGCGCCGCTTCAACTTTGGTCTTCACTTCAGAGCGGTCGACGTCGTCGGCCAACTCGACGCTGATCTCACGGGGTGCTTGGGTCACGCCAATGCGTACGTCCACGATGGTCCTTTCAACGAACTCAATGCCTGACCATAGTAGGGATCACCGACGCTCGATCTCTGCCTCGTTCCCAAGTTTGTTGAAGACAGTTGGTCAAGGTTCGACCTGTTGTCTTCAACAAACCCTTTGTTGAAGCAGATCCGGCGGCCGCGTACCGGTTGATTGCTCAGCCGTTGATCTTGAGGCTCGCGCTGAAGACTTTCTTCGGCTTGAGCTCGGTGGCGATGCGACGCGCCATCTCGTGAAACACCAAACCGGCTTCGCTGCCTGGATCTACCGCGGCGACCGGACGACCATCGTCGCCGCCTTCGCGAACTGCAGGCACCAACGGCAGCTTGCCCAGCAACGGAACGCCGAGCTCGTCGGCGAGCTCTTGGCCGCCGCCGTTACCGAAGATTTCGTAGTGCTTGCCATCGTCGCCGGTGAACCAGCTCATGTTCTCGATGATGCCGCGTACCGGAAGGTTGACCTTGGCGGCCATGGCAGCCGACAGGCGCGCTACTTTCTGCGCAGCTGGCTGAGGTGTGGTGACCACAAAGACCTCGGCACGGGGCAGGTACTGGCTGAGCGACAGCGCGATGTCGCCGGTGCCTGGTGGCATGTCGATGAGCAAGAAGTCGGGCTCGTCCCAGAACACGTCGGTGAGGAACTGCTCGAGCGCCTTATGCAACATTGGCCCGCGCCAGATGACGGCTTGGCCTTCGGGAACGAAGTAACCAATAGAGATGCAACGCACGCCCCACGCCTCTGGTGGGATGAGCATCTGGTCGATAGCCACTGGGTCGCGATCGGTGCCGAGCATGCGCGGGATGCTGTATCCGTAGATGTCGGCGTCGACAACGCCGACGCTGTATCCCTGAGCGGCCAACGCCACTGCAAGGTTGGTGGTGACGGTGCTCTTGCCAACGCCACCCTTACCCGAGGCAATGAGCAACGGGCGTGTCTTTGAGCCGACTTCGGCGAACGGAACCTTGCGGCCCTCGGCGTGGCCATGCGCCTGACCTTGACCAGCGCTGGCGCCGGGGTTGCCGTGCAGCTTGATGCGAAGGTCTTCGCGCTCTTGGTCGGTCATCACCGTGAAGTCGAGCGCCACGGTGGTCACACCCAATGGCACCAGCGCGCCGGTGACGCGGTTTTGGATCTCGTTGCGCAACGGGCAACCTGCAATGGTGAGCGCAATCAGCACGGCGACCGAACCATCGGCGCGCACTTCGACATTGCGAACCATGCCGAGATCGACAATGGAACGATGCAATTCAGGATCCTCAACAGGGCGCAGCGCTTCGATGATCTGATCGGGGGTGGGCATGGGAGCTCCAGGCGTGAGGGTTTGGGTGCGGCAATTACCACTACGTAGATAGGTAGAATACCGCCATGACTTCGGCTGCAGCCACCTCCGGGATGACACCGGGCGCGTTCAGTGCGCAAGTCACAGCGATCACCTCAGCATTTGGCGACCCAACGCGGCGCAGCATCTACCTCTACACCCGCGAATCGGGCAACGGCGTCACCGCCGCACAGGTGGCCGAGCACTTCGGTTTGCATCCCAATGTTGCTCGCCATCACCTCGACAAACTCGCTGCCGGCGGATACGTAGAAGTGGCCGTTGAGCGCAGCGAAGGCGGCGGGGCAGGTCGGCCGTCGAAGCACTACCGCGCCGCTGCCGACGCAGAGCCACTCGAGTTTCCGGTTCGCAGCGACGATCTCGTACTCACCCTGCTCGGCCGTTCGCTCGCGATGTTGCCTCGTGAGCAAGCCGAAATCATGGCCGAAGAAGTAGGCATCGAATACGGGCGCACCATGGCGCTCGCATTGCAGGGCGCATCCCCCGATGGCGAAGTTGTGCAGCGCTCATTCCGTTCGGCGTTGCACACGGTTGCCGACGCACTCACCGCACACGGTTTCGCTGCACACGCCGATCAACGCAACAACCAGTTGCGCATCATCAACAACCACTGCCCGTTCGGCGATGTCGCAATCGACAACCCGGTGATCTGCGCGGTAGACCGCGGCATGGTCAAGGGAATGCTCAAGGCCTTGTACGGCGACACCGATCCTTCGATCGAGACATCAATACCGCTGGGCGACCAGTACTGCGTTACGTCGTTCTAAACAATCTCCGCACGTCGCATCGCCCATCCGCCCCATCTCTGCCCCATCCACCCCGATTCTGCCCCATCCACCCAGTTTCTGTTTGCATGGGCGCGATTTAGGACAGCAGGTGTCCCAAATCGCGCCCATGCAACAAGGTTGGGGACGCCGGGGCCGTTGGGGACGCCGGGGCGGTGGGGACTACGGCTGGGGTGGGGTTAGTGGCGCTGCTCGAGAAACGGGTCTCCGTACATGTTGTAGCCGTTCTGCTCCCAGAATCCGGGAGCATCTCGGTCACTCAGTTCGAGACCTCGAACCCACTTCGCGCTCTTCCAGAAATACAGATGCGGCACCACAATGCGCACGGGTCCGCCGTGCACTGGCTCGATGTCTTCGCCTTCGTATGCGAAGGCAACGATGGCTTCATCGGTGGTGATATCGGCGAGCGGAATGTTGGTGGTGTAGCCGTATTCGGCGTGCTCCATCACATGGGTGGCTCCGGGCTGGACACCAGCAAGAGCCAACACATCGCGCACCCGAACACCGGTCCAGGTGGTGTCGAACTTCGACCACTTCGTCACGCAGTGAATGTCGAATGTGGGAGTCACCGATGACATCTGCTTGAGATCGTCGAGCGTGATGGTGATCTTTTGATCGACGAGGCCAAATACAGTGAGGCTCCATTCGCCCGGCGAATAGCGAGGCACGTCGCCAACGTGCAGCACTGGGAAACGATCGGTGAGATATTGCCCCGGAGGCAGCCGAGCGGGATCAATGCCCTTGCTCTTGAGTTCGTTGCGGTTTCGCTGGAAAAAACTCATCAACTCATTCTTGCAGCGAGTCTCTGTTTCGCTCGTCACGGTGATGCAACTAGATTCATAGGATGAGCGATTTTGACTGGGGAGTACCTCTCGGCGATCAGCCGCCGGCACCGCCGCCGCCACCTCCCGCATATCTCACCGCACCACCGAACTTCGGGGGCTACAACGAGTCCGGCGCCGGCGCGTCGTCACCGCCGCAGAGCGTGGGTTCTCTCGGCAAGTGGATCACTCGGCTGATGGTGGTCATTGCCGTGCTCAGCGCATTTTCTGTCTCAATCAGCTTCAATCTCCGCGGCCAAGCGCGCGACTTTCTCGATGGCAATCTCAGCGAAACCGACTTCACCAACTCGTTTGGATTAACCGGGCTGCTCTCGATCCTCACCGGCGCGACAACGCTCGCCGTGTTTGTACTCACCATCATTTGGATGTTCCGCATCGCCCGCAACAATCAAACCCTCGGACGCGTCGGCACCTGGGTCCCCGGTTGGGCAATCGGCGGATGGTTCCTGCCGCCGTGCGTGCTCTATGTGATCCCGTTCTTGATGATGCGCGATCTATGGAAGGGGTCCGATCCGCAGTCGGGCCCCGACTGGAAGAAGAACCCAGTGGACCCGGTGGTGGCCACGTGGTGGATTCTGTATGGCCTCATCCCCACGTTTTTTATCGGTGTCACGTTTGCGGGCGCCAGCAGCTTGACGAATCAATCCACTGAAGATGCAGCAAGAAAGCTCGTTGATTCGTTCACGATTTCCACGTTGGCCTCGGTGTGCCAGTTGGCGGCGGCAATCGCTTTCATACAGCTCGTGCGCCGACTCACAGCGCGCCACCAACAGTTCACCGGCGTGGTTTGATGATTTTTTTGGTCCGCCATGCCAAAGCCGGTCAGCGCAACGACTCGGTCGACGCCGACATGCAACGACCACTCAGCAAGGCGGGCTGGATTCAGTCCAACGCGATCGTGGCTCCTTTACTTGGAGCCGGAGCCGGCAGAATCTTGCTAGCGAGCCCCTACGTGCGTTGCATGCAGACGCTTGAGCCATTAGCCGCAGCGCTCGACCTGAAGGTCGTTGCCGACGATCGCCTTGCCGAAGCCCAACCGTTGGGCGCAATGCTCGAGATGATCGCTGAACAACCCGACGGCGCTGTGCTCTGCAGCCACGGCGACATGATTCCCGACACGATGGCCGCGCTGCAACGACGCGGATGCGATTCCATTGGTGAACCCAACTGGAAGAAAGCATCAGTGTGGGTCATCGAGCGAGACGCTTCGGGCAACGCCACTACCGCACGTTGCTGGAGCCCACCGCGTTAGCTAACAGAGTTCGATGGCGGGGTCGCAACTGTCGCGGCCGGTGATGAACGCCACGATAAGCACGGCTGCAAGCACCAAGAACACGGTTCCTATCGCGATGCCAGCTATCGCCATTCGTTTGCCCTTGTCCGAGCCTGACCGCTTCATCTGACCGCGGCCAACGAAGCCGAAGATCACGCCGAGCAGCGCCGGAATCGGTGTAACCCAAAAGCATGGGATGACGTTGACCAAACTCAGCACCAAGCTGGCGGTGCTCATGCCATTGTTGCGTTGCGGCTGCATCGATTGCGGCGAGCTCGCCGATGAAGCGGCGCCGTACTCAGGAAAGTGTGGTGGCGGCGGTGGTGGCGGTGGCGGCGGCGGCGGGATGCTCATCGCCAAACAGTACTGGCGGCAACAGGACCCTCCGTGGACCTCGAATGCGTGGTGAGGGCTACGAGGTGGGGGGAGCCGAGTCGAGGC